>MNCZ01000070.1 GCA_001914695.1 Gammaproteobacteria bacterium 13_2_20CM_66_19
CCCCGCAGGATGAGACCGTTGATGTAGCGGCGCTCGACGGCCGTTCGCCCGCTCACCTGCTGGCCGAGCGGCGCGCGCTCGAGGCTGCCGGCCTCGAGCCGGCGGTTGCCCTCCTCCAGCGAGCGGATGTCGGCCTTGAGCTTCTCGATGTGCTCGCGGCGCGCCACGGTCTGCGCGTCGTAGCTCGAGAGCTGCTCGCGGTGGCTGGCGAGATCGGTCACGATGCGGTTGGTCTCGCGCGTGGCGCTCGCGATCTCGTTGCGCGTGCGGGTGAGAGAGTCCCGCAGCACGGCGAGGTTGCGGTCGCCTTGCTGCACCTCCTCCTTCAGGCGATCGACCTCGGAGCTGAGGACGTCGTGGTCCTTGAGGCGCGCCGCGCCGGCTTGCGCGCTGAGAATGGTGTAGAAGAGGATCACCGCGCCGAAACCGCAGCAGATCGTGTCGAGGAACGAGAGGGTGAAGACCTCGAAGCTACGGCGTCGCGCCACGGACGAACTCAGTCCGCGGCAGCTTCAGCCGCGCAGGCCGGGGGGCGTGTCGGCGACGGCGATGAGTGTCAGAGCGACGCCCGGGTCGCCGATGCGCACCTGATCCCCGGCGCGCACGCGCGCGCGCTCGGCGACCCGCTCGCCGTTCACGAAGGTGCCGAAGCGGCTGTGATCGAGCAGCAGCGCGTCAAGGCCCTCGCGCAGGAAGCTGCAGTGACGGCGCGAAACGCCCGCCAGCCCCTCGGGCAGGACGATCGCCCGCGCCGCGGCCGGCGCCCGGCCCACGACCAGCGGCTCCGGCGCGAGCGCGAAGGTGCGGCCATCGAACAGCACGTGCGACGCCGTCGGTGCCGCCGCACGCTCCTCGCCCGCCGACTCTCGCTCGGTGAGCGCGGCAAGTGCCGCGAGAGTCGGTTGCGATTCCGAGGGCAGCCGGCGCAGCAGTCGCACCGGGTCAGCAGCGACGCGCGGCGGCAGATCGAGCACTGAGGTGGCCGCGGCGGCGAAGCCCGCCGGCAAGCTCACCAGCTCGCAGCCGGTAAACTGAGTCATCATCTCGCGGAAGCCCGGCAGCGCGCTCACGAGGCGCGGCACGAGCAGCGTGAGCGCGCTGCCCGCCGGTCTCAGCTCGTGCAGCAGCCGCGCGATCTCGCGCCAGAGCGGCTGCGCGGCCTGGATGAGCTGATCGCGCGTGAGCGGCATCTCGATGCGCTCGCCGCCGGCGGTGAGCGCCGCGACGGCGACGCCGCCCGCCATCGCCTCACGCGAGAGCTCGGGGAGAGCCTCGAACAGCTGCTGCTCGGTGCTCGCATCGCGCAGGGCGTCGAAGCGCGTCTGCCGCACCATCGCGGTGTTGATGAGATCCAGCCACGCCTGGTAGAGCCCGAGGAGTCCGCCGTGATCGCTCGAGAGCGACCGCCGTCGACAGGTCGGCCCGGCGTCGCGCTCGACGAGCGTCGCGGCCGCGTGATGCAGCCCGAGCTCGATCACGATCGCGGGGCCCGTGCCGCCGAGCGCCGCAACCGATACCACCGCCGCGTCGACGAAGCCGTCGACCGGGAGGGCGAGCTGCCGCGCCACCCCGAGCAGTGCGCCGAGGCCGTAGCGCCCGGCGCCTGCCGGAGCGGCGATCCAGACGCGCTCCCCGGCTTGCGGCGGGTGAGCGGCGAGGCGCCGCGCGAGCTCCGCCGCGAGCAAGGACAGAGCGCGCGCTGAGGGCTGCGCGTCGCGCAGCACGCTACCGGCGTGCTGCGTGGACGTGGTCGTCGGCAGCCGGCGCACCGTGTGCCAGCCGTCGGCCCCGGGCAGCGCTCCGGTCGAGCCGTCGGAGACGGCGGACGGGGAGCTCTCGAGCACCACCCCGTCACGCGCCAGCGCGAACGCGCGGTCATCCGGCTCGATCGCGAAAGGCTTCATCGGCTGAACGCGCTCAGATGTCGACCGGGAAGCTCACGTTGTTGTCGGCCGACCCGCGGCTGTCGGGCGCTGCTGAGGGGTGCTGGTCGGACGGCGCCTGCCCGCCTCGGGGCGCATCGGCCGGCGCAGCGGCTGCCGGCGGCGGCTGCACCCGCGGCCCGGTCATGACCGATTGCGCGGCGGCCCGCAGCGTCGCCGCTCCGAGCGCCGCGGCCAGCACCATGAGGAGCACCAGCATCCAGTTCAATCGTGGCAGCTGAATCATGTTCATGCCCTTCTCGCTCACTGCGGGTCGTCGGCGTAGCGTGCCAGACGGAATCCGACCGTCGGCTCCGGGCCGCTCGCGGTGTCGCGCCACGCCAGGCGCAGCTCCGAGACGCTCGCGGTCTTCCAGCTCGCCCCACGCACGACGTGCAGCGTGCCCTGCGCGGGCCCCAGCGGGTCGCTCACCGGCGCCGGGTCCACGAAAGACTCATAATAGTCGTTCACCCACTGCGATACGTTGCCCGACATGTCGTGCAGCCCGAGCGCGGTCGGATGAAATTTACCGACCGGCGCGACGACCGGGTAGTCGTCGCGATACCCCGGAAGGGTCGCGGGCAGCGAGCTCCCGGTCTCGCCGCCGGCGAGATTCCCGACCCCGAGGGGCACGGGCGGTGAGTCGCCCCAGGCGAAGCGATAGGACTGGCCGGACGGGCCGTAACGGGCCGCGTATTCCCACTCCGCCTCGGTCGGCAACCGGTAGCCGCGGGTCACCGGCCGCGCAAGCGCAAGTCCGGTGCCGCTGCGCTCGTACGCGGGCGGGAGTCCCTCCTGGTGCGAGAGCCAGTTGCAGAACTCCGCGGCGTCCTCCCAGCTCACCTGCGTGACGGGCTGACTGTCGAGGTCGATGGACTGGCGATCGATGTAGCCGGAGGCGTGCTCCGCGCGGAACCTGCGGAAGTCTCCGTTCGTGACCGGCAGTACACCGATGTAGAACGGCCGCTGGAGCGTCACGGTGCGCAGACCCTCGTTCGGCCGTCGTCCCTGCTCGCGCCGCTCGCTGCCCATCTGGAAGGCGCCGGGCGGCACGAGCCTGAGCACGTATCCGATCTGACTCCTGATGAGCGGGGCGCTCTCGAGGAGCGCGCGGCCGCGGTCGGACGGCGTGAGGTGATATTGCACCGCGCGCTCGAGCTCGGGGACGGGGGTGAGGACGGCTTCGAAGGCAATGAATCCGGCCTTGCGCACCTCGATGCGATGCTCGACGGCCGGCAGGAGCAGCGCCTGCGGCGTCTGGCCGCGCGGGGCGCCATCGACGAGCAGCTCCGCGTCCGCCGGCTCGCCGGACACCCTCACGCGCGCGAGCACGGCGGCGAGACGGGCCTCGGCGCTCAGGTTGCTTCCGGCGGTCGCGAACAGCTCCCGCGTCCAGGTCGCGTAGCCGGGAAGGCTCAGCACGACCGGGTAGGCGATGCCGGCGGGCAGCTCGACGGTGAGCGGCGTGTGTCCGCGATGCGTTCCGGCGATGGTGACGTCCGCGCCCGCCGGCACGGAGCGTACGGTGAGGTGCGCGTCGGGCTGGCCGAGCGTGACGGGTCCGACGGCGAGCGTCTGGCCGCCCTTGAGCACCACGCTGCTCTCCCAGGTCTTCCAGCCGCTCGCCGCGATGCGAATGCGCCGCACCCCCGAGGGCGCTGCGACGGACACCGGCGCCGCGCCGCTGTCGACGCCGTCCACACTGACGTGCGCGCCCTGCGGAACGGCCGTCACCGCGAGCGCTCCCCAGGCGGGCTGCAGCCGCACGTGCAGCTCCTGACGCGCGCCGGCTCCCTCGATGCCGAGCGTGGTGGTGTAGTCGACGTAGCGCGGCGCGCGCAGGCTGATGGTGCGCTCGCCTGCGGGCACGCCGATCACACCGGGAGCCAGTCCCGCGGTGACGCCGTCGATGCTGACCGCGGCCACGACTCCCGCGGTGTCGATCTGCAGCTGGCCCGGGAGCTTCGCGAGCACCAGGCGGAGTCGCTCCGCGCCGCCCCGGTGCACGACGAGCGCTGCCTCCGCCGGAAGGTACCCCTCGCGCTCCGCGCGCACGCGGTGCGGGCCCGGAGAAACCCACAGCCGACCGCCGAGGTGCAGCGACAGCGCGCCGGGCGCGCGCACGCGCGCATCCTCGGGATGCACTTCGACCGCCACCGACCCGAGCCGTCCGATCAGGAACACCACGACCGCCGCGGCGGCGAGCCACCCCAGCCACTTCGCGCTCGCCCTTGTGGCCCGCACCCGCGCCCCGGCCTGTGGCACGCCGAGCGCCGGCGGGACCTCGATCTCGAGCTCCTCGTCGCCGCCATCCCCCGGCGACACCGCGGCCAGCGCGCCCGCGGGCGCGATGGTCACGTTGCCGGCGAGGTGCTCGACCGAGAGCTTGAGGAGCGTCCGCGAGGCATCGCTGACCCGCACCTGTGCGTCGCCGACACTCAGCACGTCCTCGCGGCGCAGATCGCGCTCGGCATCCAGCGGGCGGCCGTTGAAACGCACCGACGCTTCCGAGGCGGGCTCGACGAGCCAGACGCCGCTGCTGCGCCGGATCGAGAGCGCCGCTCCGGCCGGCACGCCCGGCACCACCACGTCCGATCCGGCGCCGCCGATCGTGAGCGCCTCCCCGAGCACGCGCTCGCCGGCGGGCTCGCGCACGCGCACCTGCCCCCACGCGGCGGGCTGCATCGACACGCCGTTGTTCATGCGGAGCTCAGATGGGCTCGGAGCAGACGACGCTCACCGTCTGGGCCGACTGTCCCGGGCTAACGGTGATGTCGCGACGCACGTCGCGGTAGCCGTTGCGCGTGCCGATCACGGTGTAGCGCCCGGGCTTGAGCTCGATGTCGCGCCGGGCGAAGGCGCCGAAGGCGCCGACGCTCGGTATCGCAACCTGGGTGAGGCTGTCGGAGAGCAGCGAGAGGTGCACCGGCTTGTCGAATTCCGGCAGCAGCGCGCTGAGGCGCGCGATCTGGCCGCGCAGCATCGGACCCGGCGACGGCTCAACCTGCGCCGACTGCAGGAGCGTGAGGGCCGCGCTGCGCACCTCGGGCGACGCCAGACGGTCCGGACGATCGATGAGCGTCTGGAGCGACTCTCCGAGCTTCAGCCGTGCCGCCGCCCGGGCCTTGCCTTGCTGGGCGAAGGCGAGCGAGCGGTCCTGACGCAGCACCGACTCGTACAGCCGCAGCGCCTCGCCCCAGTGCTCTCCGGCCTCGAGGGCCTGGCCGCGCGCGCGCTGCGCGGCATAGGCACGCTCGCCCGTGACCGCGTCGACGCGCCGCAGCCCCTCGGCGGCTTCGGTCCCGTCCGGACGCAGGCTGCGCGCCCGGAGGAACGCGGCACGCGCCTCCTCGAGGCGTCCGGCCCCGAGCGCTGCGAACCCCTCGCCCGCCGCCCGCGCGTAACTGTCGTCGCCCAGCGCGGCGTTCACGCGGGCGAGCCCGGCGCGGGCCTCGGCATTCTTCGGGTCGATCGACAGCGCCCGCGTGTAGTCCTGCGCGGCGCGCGCATACTGGCGCTCGGACTGTGCGTTCTCGGCATCGGCGAGCAGCGGAAGAACGCCGGAGAGCTGTCGCGCGCGAGTCTGGCCGAGCGCGGCTCGCGGGTCTTGGCGGTCGATGCGCGCCGCCAGATCGAAGGCCTGGGCCGCGAGCTCCTGTTGCCCGGCAGCGAGCGCGCGCTCGCCGGCAACCAGCTGCGCGGCGAGTGCCGCGGGCGCCGCCCGCTCGACCGCGGCGAGCAGCCCCGAGGCCTGCGCGAGGCGCTGCTGTGCAAGCGTGAGGCTCCCGGCGTCGTAGGCGCCGACCGACTCCGCGGCGCGCGTCTTGGCGGCGGCGAAGTCCGCGCCACCCCAGACGCCCGCGCCGCGGCTCTCGAGCGCGGCGAGCCGGGAGTCGAAAACGGTGCGCTGGGCGCTGAAAGCCGCCGCCGCGCCGCCCGCGGCCGGCGCGCCGTTGACGAGCGCCGTCGGGGCCTCAGGTTGCACCCGCGCGTACCGCGGCAGCCACACGAAGGCGGCGAGCGCGGCCGCGGCGAGTCCGGTGAGCAGGAGAAGCACCCGTGGGGTGCCGCTGCGTATCGGCTCGAGGCGCGTGCGCGCCGGGTGCGCGCTCTGGCGCAGCTCCTCCCACAGCGCCTGCCCGTCGATGACTCCCGGAGTCGGCGGCGCCGGCGAGGCGCTCGCTGCCTTCACGGGCGCGCGCCCGACGGGGCCCTGCTCGGGTGTGCGCTCGCGTGGCGGCGCTTCGCGCGGCGGCTCGGCAGTCTCGAAGTCGAAGGAGAGAGTGTCGTTGAGCGAGGCGTCGAGCGCGTCGATACATTCGCGCATGGACGCCGCCCGCTCCTTGGCGTTCTTGGCGAGCATCCGCGCGATGAGCACCCCGAGCTGCGGAGGCATCTGCTGCGCGGGCACCAGCGGCGGAACCGGATCGCGCTGCGCGGCGCGGGCGTCGAAATTCGGGTAGTGCGGCGGATAGCGCGACAGCAGCTCGTAGGCGAGCGCACCCAGCCCGTACACGTCGTCGGACGGCGCCGGCGGCTCGCCGCGCAGCTGCTCGGGACTTGCGCTGAAGGGCGAGAGCGGGCGCGGCTCCACCCCCTGGCCCGGATCGGCGAGCCGCGCCGCGGCGCCGAAGTCCGCGAGCTTCGCGCGGCCGCGCGCGTCGAACAGCACGTTGGAGGGCTTCAGATCGCGATGAACCACGCCCCGCTCGTGCGCGTATTCGAGTGCCTGCGCGACCTCGAGCAGCACCGGGACGACGGCGAGGTAGCCGGCTCCGCGCAGCCGGCGCAGATCGCCGCCCGCGGCCAGCTCCATCGGCAGCAGCAGATCCCCGCAGTCACGCTCCGGGGGATATACCTTGAGGATCCCCGGATGGTCCAGGTGGCTCGCGCTCTCGTGCTCGTTGAGGAGCGCGGCCCAGGCGTCTGCGGCACGTC
The DNA here is from genome assembly GCA_001914695.1 of Gammaproteobacteria bacterium 13_2_20CM_66_19. Classification (GTDB taxonomy): domain Bacteria; phylum Pseudomonadota; class Gammaproteobacteria; order Steroidobacterales; family Steroidobacteraceae; genus 13-2-20CM-66-19. The sequence continues at coordinate 6,861 of MNCZ01000070.1, forward strand.
CCGGCGAGGGTTGCAGGATCTTCAGCGCAATGTCGACTCCGCGCTCGGGATCGTGTGCGCGCCACACCTCGCCCTGCCCGCCGACGCCGAGCCGCTCGTGCAGGATGTAGCGGGCCGCCAGTCGCCGTCCGGGAGTGGCGGTCACAGCCTCGGTCATGTCCCCTTCGATCAGCGCGCCGCGTCCGCTGCGACCGGAACCGGCGGCACGGGGGGAGTGGCCTCCGGCGCGACCTGCACGGGAGTGCCGTTCTCCTCCAGGTACAGCTCGTGGAGGAGCTTGCGCCACTCGCGGTATTGCTCCTCGGCCGTACCGGTGAGCTTCAGCGTGCGGCCCTCGACGTCGATGACCTGGGGGGCGACTTCGGACTGGAAGGTCTCCGACATCTCCTTCAGAGCCTGGGCGTGGACCTTCGCGTCGGCGTATTTCTTGAGTCCCGAGAGAAACGCCGCCGTGCCGCCGATGGCGCCGCCGTAGCGAGCCGCCGACTGAACGCGCTGGCAGTTGTAATCGTAGGGGCTGCACTGGTTGGGCACGAACACGCTCGCCAGCACCGCGGCCGCGCCGAGGTAGGTGCGGGTGCGCGCCTGATTCAGCGCGCGCTGCTCCTTCTCGATCTCCTCGAAGCTCGCGCGCCGCCACTGGCCGTAGGACGCGTTCATCTGGTCGCTGAAATTCGCGTAGTAGCCGTTGACGGTGTCGATCACGCCCGCATCGCGCTGGCGGATGCGTTCGACGCGCGTGGCGATCGGATCGTCGGTGGCCGGCAGACGCGCCACCTTAACCAGCCCCTTGGGGTCCTTGGCGAGGTAGCCGCTCATCGCCGTCGGCGCCAGATCGTTCGCGAACTCGAGCTGCGTGACGCGGCGGATGTCGCGGCGATCCGCGCCCTGCAGCGCATCGCGCGCCGCCACCATGTCGTTGGCGATCGCGGAGTAGAGGTTCTGGAAGGGGTCGCGCGCCTTGAGTGCGGCGTCGGTCTTGTACGAGCCGGTATCGGGCGGAGTCTGGTAACGACGCGCGTTGATCCACACCCGTCCCGTGGAGTCCTTGACCGTGATGTCGAGCGCGAGCTTCGCGCCGGTCGACTCGACGATCTTCCCCGAGACGATCACGTCGATGAACTGCGCGCTCTCGGGGGCTACGCGTACCGCGCCCCATTGGCCCGAGGTCTCGAGCGTGCTGCGCAGCAGTGCTGCGACGTAGCGCGACTCCGCCTTGCGGATATCGGGGTTGATGCGTTGCTTGTCGAGCGCCTTAGGATCGAGGTTCGGCGGTATGCCCGGGTCGAGGGGGTGCACCACGACGTCGAGCAGCTCGTCCTGCGGGATCTGCCGATCCGCCTGGACGGGGTTGACCTTGGGCAGGGGCTTGGATTCGTTCATGACGCAGCCGGCGGCCGCGACCAGCGCCACGCAGCCCGCGGCGGCGAGCCCCCACCGCATCCCGCGTCGCAAGTTTTCGCCGAGCTCTCGCACCATAGGTCTCCGCCCGCACCGGTGTGCGCTGTCACTTCCCCTGTGCATTTCTCTTGTAGTCGATGTATTCCTGCCAGAGTTTTTCCTTCAGCTCCGGGTCGGTTTCCTGCTCCGCCGCCTGGCGCAGCCGCCGCGCCACGACATCGTCGTCGCTGCCGTCGGGAATCTCACGAGCGCTCGCGCCGTTGCCGGCGTTGTCGTCGGGCTTCTTCGAGGCCTTCTCGGATTTCAGGTCTCCCGAGGTATCGCGGCGTCTCGAGGCATCGCCGCGCCGGTGTGTCCCGCTCGGCTTGTCATCGGGGGCCGGCACCTCGGTGCCGGCGCTGCCCGAAGTATCCGCGCTCTTGTCCGCGTTCTTCTCCGCGCCCTGTCCCTCGGCGGCGGCACTGCCCGCCGCGGCCGCGCGCCGCGTATCGCGCTCCTGCGCAACGCGCTGCTGCTCGGTGCGC
>MNCZ01000073.1 GCA_001914695.1 Gammaproteobacteria bacterium 13_2_20CM_66_19
CCTCCAACGATTGTTAGAGCGCGGCTAGCCACCTGGACACCACTGCCTCTCGCAAGGGACGCCGTCGTGGTCCCCGTCCATCTTCACATTAGGGCAATGCGCCAGGAAGTACTTCGCCTCGGCGCATGAAGTCATCTGCGAGCAGTACGTACGTCCGTCACAGCGAAACGGCGCGCGCTCCGAGTCCGAGGGGTCGGGCTGTGACTCCAGCGGTTCAGGCTCCGGTGCTGAGACACCCGGCTGGTGTGGTGGCGCGTGCTCAGACTGTGGTGCTGAGAGATCTGGCGGGTGTGGTGGCGCGTGCGTCCAATATCTGGAGTAGATGCTCCAGGCTGCGGCAAGAATAACCACCGTCAGTAAGAAACCAGATGGGTTTTTCACGGAGTCGTGCCTTTCGTGCCGCGCTCTAACTTGAATTATCCGACTGAACCCGCACTCCGCCGGGTGCGCTCGCGCAGGAATCCCTCGAGCGCCCGCCCGGTGTGCGAGCGGCGGCTGCGGCGCGCGATCTGGGAAGGTGCGCCCTGGGCGACGATGCGGCCGCCGCGGTCGCCGGCCTCGGGGCCGAGGTCGAGGATCCAGTCCGCTTCCGCCATGATGTCGAGATTGTGCTCGACCACGACCGCGGTGTTACCGGCGGCGACCAGCCGGTGCAGCACCTGGACCAGCTTCTCGACGTCCGCCATGTGGAGTCCAACCGTCGGCTCATCGAGCACGTAGAGCGTGTGCCGTGCCCTCGCCCGGGGGCCGCCCCCTTCCTCGCGCACCTTCGACAGCTCGGTGACCAGCTTGATGCGCTGGGCCTCTCCGCCCGAGAGCGTCGGGCTCGGCTGACCGAGTGTGAGATACCCGAGGCCGACGTCCTGGAGGAGCTTCAGCGCATGATGCAGGCGCGCGTGGGCGGCAAAGAAGCCGACCGCGTCGTCGACGCTCATCGCGAGCACATCGCCGATGCTCGCTTCCCGCCACGACACGGCGAGCGTCTCGGAATTGAAGCGCCGTCCGCCGCATACGTCACACAGCACCTTGACGTCGGGGAGGAAGCTCATCTCGATGGTCTTCACGCCCTGGCCTGCGCACGCCTCGCAGCGGCCGCCGGCGGTGTTGAACGAGAAGCGGCTCGCGGTGTAGCCGCGGATGCGCGCCTCGGTGGTGCCGGCGTAGATGCGGCGGATGTCGTCCCAGAAGCCGATGTAGGTCGCGGGACAGGAGCGCGGGGTCTTGCCGATCGGTGTCTGATCGACCTCGAGCACCCGGCCGATGTGCTCGAGCCCGCGCACGGCCGCACAGCCGATGAGCTGCGCGGCGGCAGCGCGCCGCGGCCGTCGGCGCGCGGCAGTCGGCTTCCCGAGCAGCCGCTTCAGGTTCGCGTACAGGACGTCGCGCGCCACGGTGGACTTGCCCGAACCCGATACGCCGGTAATCACGACCAGACGTCCGAGCGGGATGCGTACGTCGCTTCCCCTGATGTTGTGCAGCGCCACCCGTTCGAGCGTCAGGAGCGGCGTGGCGGCATCCACGGCGCGATGCGGCCTCTCTGGATGCAGCAGCGGCTGGCGGAGGAACCGTCCGGTGGTCGAGCGCGGGTTTCTCATGAGATCGGCCACGGTCCCCGCCCCGATGAGCTCGCCGCCGCGCACGCCAGCCTCGGGCCCGAGGTCGAGCACGTGATCGGCCCGGCGGATGGTCTCCTCGTCGTGCTCCACGACCACCAGCGTGTTGCGGTGGCCCGCGAGCTCGGTGAGGGACTCGAGCAGGATCTGGTTGTCGCGCGGGTGCAGCCCGATCGTGGGCTCGTCCAGCACGTAGCACACCCCCTGCAGATTCGAGCCGAGCTGTGCCGCGAGGCGGATGCGCTGCGCTTCGCCCCCCGAGAGCGTCGGCGCGCCGCGATCGAGCTCGAGGTACCCGAGACCCACGCGCTCGAGGAATTTCAGCCGCGCGCGGATTTCCCCGAGCAGGTCACGCGCGATCTCCCGCTCGCGCGGGCCGGGCGTGAGTCTCGCGAAGAATTCGCCCGTGGCGGCGACCGAGCCGGCCGAGAGCGCTGCGATCGAGCGGTCGCGGAAGCGCACGTTGAGCGCGGTGGAATTGAGCCGCTGTCCGTCGCACGCGCCGCACCGCGGCGGCGCCATCGCGTACCACTCGTTCCACCAGAGCTCCTCGCCGCTTTGCTCGTCGTCGAATCCCGGCATCTCGACGCCGGTTCCATAGCAGCTCTCGCACCAGCCGTGCCGAGAGTTGTACGAGAACAGGCGCGGATCGAGCTCGGCGAAGCTGCGGCCGCAGGAGGGGCAGGCGCGCTTGGTGGAGAACACCGTCACCCGGCCCCCCTGCGATGCCAGCACGTGTACCAGGCCCTTGCCGAAATCGAGCGCGCGGGCGAGCCCGTCGTGGAGCGCGGCTTCGCTGCGGGCGCCGACCTCGATCTGCGCCACCGGCAGCTCGATGGTGTGCTCGCGGAAGCGCGACAGGCGCGGCCAGGGCGAGGTCGGCAGCGACTCCCCATCGACACGCAGCGTCCGGTAGCCCTTCTTCGCCGCCCACCGGGCGAGGTCGGTGTAGTAGCCCTTGCGCGCCACGACGAGCGGCGCGAGCAGCGTGATGCGCCTCCCGCGGTACTCGCGCAGCAGCCGTGCGGCGATCGAAGCGGGGCTCTGCGGCTGGATCGCGATGTCGCAGTCGGGGCAGTACTGCGTGCCGAGCTTCACGTAGAGCAGCCGCAGGAAGTGATAGATCTCGGTGAGCGTCGCCACGGTGCTCTTGCGGCCGCCGCGGCTGGTGCGCTGCTCGATGGCCACCGTCGGCGGGATGCCGAAGATCGCGTCCACGTCGGGACGCGCGGCCGGCTGCACGAACTGGCGGGCATAGGCGTTCAGCGACTCGAGATAACGCCGCTGGCCCTCGTTGAAGAGAATGTCGAAGGCGAGGGTCGATTTGCCAGAGCCCGATACGCCGGTGATCACGGTGAAACGATCGCGCGGGATCTCGACGTCGATATTCTTGAGGTTGTGCTCGCGTGCCTTGTGGATGATCACGGCGTGCGCGTCGCGGCCGTTGCCGCCGCGGTAGCGCGCCGCCTCGGGCTCCGCCACCAGGGCGGGGGGAGCCGCCGCGCGCGGGTCGTCGTGCCCGGCCGACGGGGCTACCCCCGGCGCGCCCGCGCCGAGCGAGCGCTCGTAAGCGAGCAGCGACTGACCGGTGTAGGAGCGCGCCTCCGCGCGAATCTCCTGCGGCGTTCCGGCGCAGAGGATCTCGCCGCCCCGATCCCCGCCCTCGGGGCCGAGATCGATGATCCAGTCGGCCGCGCGGATCACGTCGAGGTTGTGCTCGATCACCAGCAGTGAATGTCCGGCGCTCAAGAGCTTGCGGAAGGCGCGCAGCAGCTTCGCGACATCCTCGAAGTGCAGCCCGGTGGTCGGCTCGTCGAAGAGAAACAGCTTGCCGCGGTGGGTGGTGCTCGAGAGCACGGTGCCGGCTTCGGCCAGGTGCCCCGCGAGCTTCAGCCGCTGCGCTTCGCCCCCCGAGAGCGTCGGCACGGGCTGGCCCACCTTCACGTACTCGAGCCCGACGTCGGCGAGCGGCGCGAGCCTGACTGCCACCTCGGGCGCATCGGCGAAGAACGCGCGCGCTTCGGTCACGGTGAGCTCGAGCACGTCGGCGATACTGCAGCGGCGGCCGTCGGCACCCTCGCGGCGGATCTCGAGCACCTCATCGCGGTAGCGGCGGCCGCGACAGTCGGGGCAGCGCAGGTACACGTCCGAGAGAAACTGCATCTCGACGTGCTCGAAGCCGTTGCCGCTGCAGCCCGGACAGCGGCCGTTGCCGGAGTTGAAGCTGAAGGTTCCGGCGCTGTACCGGCGCTCCTGCGCGGCGGGCTCGGCGGCGAACAGCGCCCGGATCGCGTCGAAGGCCCCGACATAGCTCGCCGGGTTCGAGCGGGTGGTGCGGCCGATGGGACTCTGATCGACCATCACGACGTCATCGATGAGCTCGGCGCCCGAGAGGCCCGCGAACCGTCCGGGCGCCTCGGTCGGCCGGCCGCGGTACTTGAGCAGCGCCGGATACAACACGTCCTCGACCAGAGTGGACTTGCCCGATCCCGACACGCCGGTCACGCACACGAGGCGCTTCAGCGGAATGCGCACGTCGATGTTCTTGAGGTTGTGCTCCGCGGCTCCCTTGAGCTCGAGCCAGCGGTTGGAGCGGGCCACCGCCACCACGCCTCCGCCGGCGGCCTCGGCCGCAGGCGCCCCCGCGGTGCGCGCGCGGTCGAGCGCCGGCGCTATGCGCGGGGCGACCATGCGGCGACCGGCGAGGTACTGCCCGGTGAGCGAGCCGGAGCTCGCGCGGATCTCGGCCGGGGTGCCGAAGAAGACGATCTCCCCGCCGCGCTCGCCGGCCCCGGGGCCGAGGTCGAGGATGCGGTCGGCCTCGAGCATGATCTGCGGATCGTGCTCGACTACGACGAGGGAGTTGCCGGCATCGCGCAGGCGCTTCATGACGCCGATGACGCGCTGCATGTCGCGCGGGTGCAGGCCGATCGAGGGCTCGTCGAGAACGAACAGCGTGTTGACGAGCGAGGTGCCGAGCGCGGTCGTGAGATTGATCCGCTGCACCTCCCCGCCCGAGAGCGTGCGGGACTGACGATCGAGCGTCAGATAGCCGAGCCCGACGTCCACGAGGTACGCGAGCCGGGTGCGGAGCTCCGCGAGCAGCAGCGCCGTCGCCTCATCGAGCGGCCGCGGGAGCGTGAGCTTGCGGAAGAATTCGTGGCTGCGCTCCACCGGCAGCAGCATCAGGTCGTGGATCGAGAGCCCCGGGAGCGCGGCGAGGGTCTCGGGGCTCCAATCCACGCCGCGCGGGCGGAAGCGCGGGCTGCCGCCGAGCGCCTGCCCGGCGAGCTCGCCGCTCCCGATGCGCCACAGCAGCGCCTCGCTCTTCAGGCGCGCGCCGTCGCAGGCACTGCAGGGCGTATAGGCGCGGTAGCGCGACAGCAGCACCCGCACGTGCATCTTGTAGGCGCGCGTCTCGAGCCACGCGAAGAAGCGCTGCACCCCGTACCAGACCTTCTTGGTCCACGGGCCCTCGCCCTCGATCACCCAGCGACGCGCCTCGGCGGGCAGCTCACGCCAGGGAGTGTCGAGCGCAACGCCACGGAGCTTCGCGAATCGCTCCAGGTCCTGCTGGCATTCCTCGTAGGACTTGGTCTGCCACGGCTTGACGGCCCCGCCGCGGAGCGAGCGGGTGTCGTCGGGAATGACGAGCCCGTAGTCGATCCCGATGGTGCGGCCGAACCCGCGGCAGCTCTCGCAGGCCCCGAGCGGCGAGTTGAACGAGAACTGGCTCGGGACCGGCGTGCGGTACGAGAGGTCGCAGTGCGCGCAGTGCAGCTCGCTCGAATAGCGCCAGGTTTCGAGAATCGCGGGTGGATCGCCCTCGTCGACGCGGTGCACGTTGACGCGGCCGCGCCCGACGCGCAGCGCCGCCTCGAGCGACTCGAGCACCCGGGGGCGCTCGGCGCCACCGATGCGCATCCGATCCTGCACCACTTCGAGCACCTCGAGGCCGCTGCCGCGCCCGCCCCGAGTGCGCTTGCGTCCGCCGCGAGCGGACTTCCCCGCACCGCCTGCCGGAGCGTCCGGGGGTGCGAGAGGCGCGGGGGCGCCCGCGCCCTGGAGAAAGCGGGTGTAACCCTGGCGGGTGAGGAGCTCCCGGACTTCCTCGACGGTGAAATTCCCCGGCACCACCACCGGAAAGCTCACCAGGAGGCGCGGGTCGCCCGCCTCCCGTGCGCGCGCGAGGACGTCGGCGTAGATGCCGTCGGCTGTGTCGCGCTGCACCGGCCGGGCGCAGCGCTGGCAGAAGAGCGCCGCGGCGCGCGCAAACAACAGCTTCAGGTGATCGTTGAGCTCGGTCATCGTCCCGACGGTCGAGCGCGAGGTGCGTACCGGGTTCGTCTGATCGATGGCTATGGCGGGAGGAATTCCCGAGATCGACTCGACCTGCGGCTTATCCATCCGATCGAGGAACTGCCGTGCGTAAGGGGAGAACGTCTCGACGTAGCGCCGCTGGCCTTCCGCGTACAGAGTGTCGAAAACGAGCGACGACTTGCCGGAACCCGACACGCCGGTGACCACGATCAGCGCGTTGAGCGGCAGATCGAGATCCAGGTTCTTGAGGTTATTCTGTCGCGCGCCACGCACGAGGATGGCGTCACGGGAAGCGTCGGTCATTCGACTCACTTGGCTTGGAAGCAAATGGGAACGCACCTGCAGCAGGCGGGCGCAGGCAGTCGCGATTCTACTGGATCCCTGCGCGGCCGGGTCATTGGATCCAAGGACTCGGCGGCTCTACGGCGGAACCGGGTGCCGTCGGCGCCGGGCGCCGCTGACATCGAGCTGTAATGCCGCGCCGCTTGCGCCGGTCTACTCCCCAAGCCGAGTCGACGGCGCCGCTCTAGCGGTGGAATTGCGTTTGCGCGGAGGCACTTAGGGCGTCTACGCGCGAGAAGCTATCCTCCGGCGGCGGCGCTACAATCGCCGGCGCCCAATCTTCCTCCTAGGAGAATCCAGAATGAATTCCAAGATCCTGTCCACTGTGGCCCTGGCCGCGGCTGCTGCGGTGATGTTCTCGGCGGTGGCGGCGACCACGGCACGCGCTGACGAAGGGAAAGTGAAATGCGAGGGTGTCAATTCCTGCAAGGGACACTCCGCGTGCAAGAGCGCCAACAACGCCTGCAAGGGCCAGAACTCCTGCAAGGGCAAGGGGTTCCTGGAGATGACGAAGGCGGAGTGCGACGCCGCGAAGGCCAAAGCGAAGTAAGCCATTGAGCGGGCCGGGTGCGCTGAGCGCCCGGCCCGCCTTTTCTTCCGTCCATGCTGAAGCCCCCGGCGCTCGGTTTCGGTCTTGGCCTGCGGGTCGATCATTACGAAGCGATCCTTGCCGATCGCCCCGCCGTCGACTGGTTCGAGGTGCTCACCGAAAACTATCTGGTGCCGGGCGGCAAGCCGCTGCATTACCTGATGCGCATGCGCGAGCGTTATCCGCTCGCGATGCACGGCGTATCGATGTCGATCGGCAGCAGCGCGCCGCTCGATCGCGGCTACCTCGAGCAGGTGAAGCAGCTCGCGCGGCGTGTGGAGCCGGCGTGGATCTCCGATCACCTGTGCTGGACCGGTGTGGCGGGACGCAACACTCACGACCTGCTGCCGCTGCCCTACACCGAGGAGGCGCTCGAGCACGTGGCGGAGCGCGTGCGCGCGGTGCAGGACATCCTCGGGCGACGGATCCTCCTCGAGAACGTTTCGAGCTACGTCGCCTTCCGTGACTCGAGCCTCACGGAGTGGGAGTTCCTGCGCGGGGTCGCCGAGCGCGCCGACTGCCTGATCCTGCTCGACGTCAACAACATCTACGTGAGCGCGGTGAACCACGAGTTCGACCCGCGCGACTATCTCGACGCCATCCCCGCTGGGCGGGTGCAGCAGATCCACCTCGCCGGACACGAGAATCACGGCGACTACCTCATCGACACCCACGATCATCCGGTCCCCGATCCGGTGTGGGAGCTCTACGCAGCCGCGGTCGCGCGCTTCGGGGCGGTCTCGACCATGATCGAGCGCGACGCTCACATCCCGCCGCTCGCGGAGCTCTGTGCCGAGCTCGATGAGGCGCGCGCGCTCGCCGCGCGCACGCTCGCGAGCGCCGCCGGCGCCGTGCCGGGGCCGCGCTCGACGGCGGCCGCGAGCGGCCCGCGCCGCTCCGCGGCGGCGCCTTCATGAGCGCCCTCGCGCGGGTCCAGGGGGATTTTCAGGATCACCTGCTGCGCGGGGGCGCCGCGGTCGAGGCGCACGTCCTCGGCACGGCGCGCGTCCCGGTGGCGACGCGCCTCGGCGTCTACGCCGGCGCCTATCGCAGCCGGCTCGCCGAGGCGCTCGAGAACAGCTACCCGGCGCTCGCGAAGCTCCTGGGTGAGGCGGATTTTCACGCCCTCGCCGCCGAGTACGTGCGCACGCACGACTCGCCGTACTTCTCCATCCGCTACTACGGCGATGAGTTGCCCGAGCTCCTCGCCGAACACTCCGAGTACGCCGCCGCCCCGGTGCTCGCCGAGCTGGCACGCTGGGAGTGGACCATGACGGACGTGTTCGACGCGGCCGACGCCACCGCTCTCACGCACGCGGAGCTCTCGCGCGTGTCTCCCGAGCAGTGGGCGGGACTACGCTTCACCTGGCACCCGAGCCTCCGGCGTCTGGCCCTGAGCTGGAACGCGCCGCAGATCTGGCAGGGCCTCACCGCGGACGCCGAGCGGCCCCAGGCGAGCCTCAACGCGGCGCCCGTCGAGTGGCTGCTGTGGCGTCAGGAGCTCACCACCTACTTCCGCTCCCTCGGTGCCACCGAGGCGGCGGCGCTCGATGCCGCACGCAACGGCTGGCCATTCGGCGAGCTGTGCGAGCTCTTGTGCTGGAAGCTCGGCGAGGCGGACGCGCCCGCGCACGCCGCCAGGCTGCTGCGCGACTGGGTGGGCTCCGGACTCATCACGAGCGCGGCCTGAAAGCGCACCGGAGGCGCGCGCATGGCGAATCCCGTTTACGGCAACGCGCTGGACATGATCGGCAACACGCCGCTGATCGCCGTGCGGCGCCTCGACACCGGCCCCTGCCAGCTGTTCCTGAAGCTCGAGAGCCAGAATCCGGGCGGCTCGATTAAGGACAGAATCGGGCTCTATCTCATCGAGGCCGCCGAGCGGGCCGGGAAAATCAAACCCGGCGGCACGCTGATCGAGGCCACCGCCGGCAACACCGGGCTGGGACTTGCGCTGGTGGCGGCGCAGAAGGGTTATCGGCTGCTGCTGGTGATCCCCGACAAGATGAGCCAGGAGAAGATCTTCCACCTCAAGGCGATGGGCGCTGAGGTGATGATGACGCGCTCGGACGTGAGCAAAGGTCACCCCGAGTACTACCGCGACGTCGCCGAGCGCCTGGCACGCGAGACGCCCGACTGTCATTTCGTCAACCAGTTCGGTAACCCGGCCAACGCCCAGGCGCACGAGGAGACCACGGCGCCGGAGATCTGGGAGCAGATGGACCATCGGCTCGATGCCGTGGTGTGCGGCGTCGGCACCGGCGGCACGCTCGCGGGGCTCACGCATTTCTTCGCGCGCGTAGCACCTGAGGTGCGGATGGTGCTGGCCGACCCCGCGGGCTCGGGGCTGGCGAGCTTCGCCACCACCGGCAGGCTTCCCGAGAAGATGACTCCGTGGCTGGTCGAGGGGATCGGGGGCGACTCGGTTCCGCCGGTGGCGGACTTCTCGGGCGTCCGCGCCGCCTACAGCATCCCGGACTCGCAAGCCTTCCGCACCTGCCGGGAGCTGCTCGCGCGGGAGGGCATCATCGCCGGCACCTCGACCGGTACGCTGCTCGCGGCGGCGCTGCGCTACTGCCGGGAGCAGACGCGCTCGCGGCGCGTCGTGACCTTCGCCTGCGACAGCGGCAACAAATATCTCTCCAAGGTCTACAACGACTACTGGATGCTCGATCAGGGATTCCTCGAGCGCGAGCGCTGCGGGGATCTGCGCGATCTCATCGCTCGGCGGCACTCGGAGCACGCCGCGGTGACGGTGAACTCGACCGAGACGGTGATTGCGGCCTACCGCCGCATGAAGCTCTACGACGTCTCGCAGGTGCCGGTGATGCAGGACGGGCGCATCGTCGGCATCGTGGACGAGGAGGACATCCTGCTCGAGGTCATTGACAACCCCGCGCACTTCAACGAGCCGGTGACGGAGGCGATGGCGAGCCACCTGGTGACGGTGTCCGCCGATGCTCCGGTGTCGCAGCTCATGGAGATCTTCAAGCGCGGCATGGTGGCGATAGTCATGCACGGCAGCGAGTTTCAGGGGCTGATCACCCGCATCGACCTGCTCAACTGGCTGCGGCGCAGGATGTAAGGCAAACTCGTCGTAGCACCTGCGCGTACGCCATCAACGGGTTTGCCATGAGTGACGAGACTGCGGGGCAGCGCTTTGCGACGCGGGTGATCCACGGCGGACAGCGGCCGGATCCGCTCACCGGCGCGGTCATACCTCCGATCTACGCGACCTCGACCTACGTGCAATCGAGCCCCGGCGTGCACCGCGGCTTCGATTACTCCCGCACGCGCAACCCGACCCGCGATGCGTTGCAGGCGGCGCTGGCGAGCCTCGAGGGCGGCGCGGCCGGCTTCGCGTTCGCGTCCGGCATGGCCGCGATCGCCACGATCCTCGAGCTGCTCGATGCCGGCTCGCACATCGTGGCGATGCACGATCTCTATGGCGGCAGCTACCGGCTGCTCGAGAACGTGCGCAGCCGCTCGGCCGGGCATCGGGTGTCGTTCGTCGATCTGTCGGATCCCGCGGCGCTCACGGGCGCACTGCGCCCCGATACCCGCATGGTGTGGGTGGAGACGCCCACGAATCCACTACTGAAGCTCGTCGACCTGAGCGCGGTCGCGTCCCTCGCACGCTCGCGCGCCCTGCTGTCGGTGTGCGACAACACCTTCGCCAGCCCCTTCATCCAGCGCCCGCTCGAGCACGGTTTCGACATCGTCGTGCACTCGACGACCAAGTATCTCAACGGACACTCCGATGCCATCGGCGGAGCGGCGATCGTGCGCGGAGGCTCCGATCTCGCCGAGCGCATCGCGTATCTGCAGAACGCGGTGGGGAGCGTGCCGAGCCCGTTCGATGCGTTCCTCACTCTGCGCGGCATCAAGACTCTGGCACTGCGCATGGAGCGGCACTGCGCCAACGCGCTCGCCATCGCGCAGTTCCTCGAGCAGCAAGCGCAGGTCGAGCGCGTCTACTACCCGGGGCTGGCGAGCCACCCGCAGCACTCGCTCGCGAGGGCGCAGATGGCGGGCGGCTTCGGCGGCATCGTCACGGCGGTGCTGCGCGGGGGGCTGGACGCGGCGCGCCGCACGCTCGAGCGCTGCCGCCTGTTCGCGCTCGCCGAGAGCCTCGGCGGGGTCGAGAGTCTCATCGAGCATCCGGGGATCATGACCCACTCCTCGCTCCCCGCCGCCACGCGCGCGTCGTTAGGGATCAGCGACGGGCTGATCCGGCTGTCGGTGGGAGTGGAGGACGTGCAGGATCTGATCGCTGAGCTGCGCGACGCTCTGCCTCACTGAGCGAGGCCCGCCCGGCTGGTGAGATACACCGCGAAGGTGCCGAGCCAGTGGCCGCCCTCGTAGTGCTCGCCGGTGACCGCGGGGAGCGCGGCGTCACGGTGTCGGGCGGCCGCGGTGGTGAGTGCCGGAAGGCGCGCATCGTGCGCGGGCAGCCCATGCGCGATGCCCTCGAGCATCCAGGCGCGGCTCAGGTTCAGGCCGTCGATGTGCGCGAGCTTGGGGTCGGCGCGGTCGGTCACGACCCCGGGCACGAGCCACGGCCCGCCCGGGCGCTGCGCGGCGCGCACGCCGGCGCGGCCGTCCGGGATCTGCGGCAGGAAGCGCGTGAGCCAGGACGCGAACGCCCGCGGCGCGAGCACGCGCCGCAGAAAATCGGCTTCCGCGAGACACGGCGAGAGGAAATCCTCGCCGGAGGGCTCGTAGGCGAGCGGGCAGTTGCGGTCCTGCCGATAGAAGCGCTGCGCGGCATCCTCGAGAAGCCGGCGCATCGGCTGCTCCCTGGCGACGCCGGCCCAGTCCCACATGAGTCCGAACGAGAAGGCGGTCTGATCGTGCTCGCCGATGCGGATCGGGTAGTGGAGCTTGGGAAGCCAGCCCTCGAGGCGCGCTGCCGTTTCGGTCTCGAGTGGGCGCAGCGTGGCCGACCAGCGCTTTGCATCCGGGTCATCGAAGCGGCGCAGCTCCGCGGCGAGCTCGAGGAGCCAGGCCAGCCCGTAGGGACGCTCGAAGGAGGCGCGACCCGCGCCGCGGAGATACCTCACTTCAGCCTCGATGTTGGCGGGCGCGAGGCTCTGCGCCACCGCGGCGCGTGCCTCGGGTGCGAACGGCGCATCGGGGATGAGACGGATCAACCGCACCAGCAGCCAGTGAGCATGCACCGCCGAGTGCCAGTCGTAGCAGCCGTAGAAGGCCGGCGTCAGCTCGCGCGGCGCTCGCGCGTCGGCATCGCCGCCGAGAGTATGCGAGATGTGGTTCGGGTACTCCTGGTGCAGGCACTTGAGCGCGAGCGCCGCGAAACGCGCGGCCGCGGCTTCGTCGAGCGGCGCCCGGGCTGCCGCGGCGGGCGTCGCCGCAGCGACAGGCCCGCCGAGCGCGATCAGCATCGCCTCGAGCAGCATGGGTGCGATGCGGGATCTCATCAGCGCATGTTACGCTGCTCACCCGTGAGCGAGCCGCTCCCCGTCGTGTTGATCCCGGGTCTGCTGGACTCGGCGCGCCTGTACGCCGAGCAGATTCCGGCACTGTGGCGCAGGGGTGCGGTGATGGTGGCCGACCACACCCGCGATGACAGCATGGAGGGGATTTCGCGGCGCATTCTCGCCGGCGCGCCGGCGCGCTTCGCGCTGGTCGGCCTGTCGATGGGTGCTTATGTCGCCTTCGAGATCCTGCGCCAGGCGCCCGAGCGGGTCTCGAGACTCGCGCTGCTCGACACCACGGCGCGTCCCGACACGCCCGAGCAGGGCGCCGCGCGCCGCGCGCAGATCGCTCTCGCGGCCGAAGGACGCCTCGGCGAGGTGCTGGATGCGAGCTTCCCGCTGCTGGTCCATCACGCGCGTCGTCACGACGCGGCCCTCCGCCAGGTCCTCGATCTGATGGCGGAGGAGGTGGGCGCTGCGGCATTCATCCGGCAGCAGCAGGCGAACCTCGCGCGCGCGGACTCGCGCCCCATGCTGGGCGGGATCCGCGTGCCGACGCTCGTGCTGGTGGGCGAGGGCGATGAGCTGACCCCGCCCGAGCGCGCCGCCGAGATGGCGCGCGCCATCCCCGGATCGCGCGAGGTACGCGTGCCGGACTGCGGTCACCTGTCGACGCTCGAGCGACCGGACGAGGTGACGCGCGCGCTGCTCGCGTGGCTAGAGGCCTGACACGCGAGCAGCCATGAGCCCCGCCGAGGCGCATTGGACGGTGCTGGTCGCGCATCCCGACACACCGCGCGAGCCGGTATCCGGCATCGCGGTCGAGGTGAGCCTGCCGGCCGCCACGACGCTCTTGTGCAGCTACTCGCTGCATGGAGAGGTCGGCCGGGTGCTGCTATCCGGTCCGGGCGACGGGCACCGGGCCGATGGGCTGTGGCGGCACACCTGCTTCGAGGCATTCATCGCCGCGCCAGGCGTGCCCGGCTACTTCGAGTTCAACTTCTCTCCGACGCTGGCCTGGGCGGCGTACCAGTTCACCGACTACCGTGACGGCATGGCACCGGCGAGCCTCACGCGCGCTCCGGGGCTGCAGGTGCGCAGGTCCTCGGAGCAGCTCGAGCTGACCGCGACCGTGCATCTCGGTGGACTCACGGGGCTCTCCGAGGCGCCGGCGCTGCGCCTCGCGCTCGCGGCCGCCATCGAGGACGACCGCGGGAGACTCTCCTACTGGGCGCTGGAGCACCCGCCGGGCAGGCCCGATTTCCACCATCCGGAGAGCTTTACCATGGAGCTGCGTCGCACATGAAGTTCGGCATCGATCGCATCCTCGAGGAGTCAGCGCTCCGCAAGCCGCTCGCCGGGCGCCGCGTGGCGCTGCTGGCGCACCCCGCCTCCGTGACGCGCGACCTGACGCATTCGCTCGATGCGCTGGCGGCCCTCTCCGGCCTGCGCTTGAGCGCTGCGCTTGGTCCGCAGCATGGGCTGCGCGGTGACAAGCAGGACAACATGATCGAGTCCCCCGATTACCTGGATCCGGTGCACCGCATTCCGGTCTTCAGCCTCTACGGAACGGTGCGCCGCCCGACGGCGGCGATGATGGACAGCTTCGACGTGCTGCTCGTCGATCTGCAGGATCTGGGCTGCCGCATCTACACCTTCATCACGACGCTCCGCTACGTGCTGGAGGAAGCCGCGCGGCTCGACAAGGCGGTGTGGGTGCTCGACCGGCCGAATCCCGTGGGTCGGCCGGTCGAAGGCCTGAAGCTGCGGCCCGGGCAGGAGAGCTTCGTGGGAGCGGGCGCGCTGCCGATGCGCCACGGCCTCACCATGGGGGAGCTGGCGCGCTGGTTCATCGCGACGCTCCGCCTCGACGTCGACTGCGAGGTGGTGCCGATGCAGGGCTGGCAACCGCCGGCGCCGCCGGGCTTCGGCTGGCCGCTCGGCGAGCGCAGCTGGGTGAACCCGAGTCCCAACGCTCCGAGCCTCTCCATGGCGCGCTGTTATGCCGGCTCGGTCATGCTCGAGGGCACGACCTTGTCGGAAGGCCGCGGGACCACGCGGCCGCTGGAAGTCCTCGGCGCTCCCGACCTCGAGGCCGAGGCGCTCCTCAGGGAAATGCACAAGCTCGCGCCGCAGTGGCTGCGCGGCTGCCGGCTGCGGCCCTGTTGGTTCGAGCCGACGTTCCACAAGCACGCCGGAGGGCTCTGCGCCGGATTCCAGGTGCACGTCGAGGACTCGGCGCACTACGACCACGAGGCCTTCCGCCCCTGGCGGCTCTTCGCGCTCGCGTTCAAGGCGCTGCGGCGGCTGCGGCCGGACTATCCGCTGTGGCGCGACTTTCCCTACGAGTACGAGCAGCAGCGCCTCGCGATCGATGTCATCAACGGGAGCGACCTGCTGCGGCGCTGGGTGGATGATCCGGCGGCGACCCCCGCCGACCTCGACGCCATGGCGACCCCTGACGAGACCGCGTGGCGCGCCGAGCGGCAGCAGCTGCTGCTGTACTGAGGAGCCACGTCCGTCATGTCACCGACAGCGGATTCGTGACGCTTCAGCAAGATAAGGCCACGACGCACGTTGATGGGCGTTGATAGTCGCCTCTCGGCCCAGAAGCTGCCACTCGAGGCGATGCAGTAGATCTCTAAGGAACGGTCGTTCACCAAGCGTTTTCAATTACGCCCAACGTTTGAGGTGGTTGACGATATGAGTGCCCAGCTAGCCGACGCGGGCCGCTCCGCGCTCAGTGCTGCCGCGAGCGGGGCTGCAGTCGCTGAATGGCCTTGATCCGCCAGCCATGCCTCGCGATGGTCCACTCGATTCCAGCCGCGGCGGCCCGTACTGGAGTGAGCGGCCGGCAAGTGTGAACTTCGTCACGTTTGGAGACGCCCGTCGGGTTTTGGTGACATGTGCCACGGGATGCCTCGAGTTGATCGATTAGCTTGACACTTATGCCACGATCTTCGCTGCCCACACTTCTCGGGATGACCCTTGTACTGCCAAGCGCCGCGCTTGCGTTCGGTCTCGGCGACATCCACGTCAAGTCAGCATTACACGAGCCGCTCGCCGCAGAGATCGACTTGGTCGGCGCAACCGACGACGATCTAGCCGCCCTGACTGCCGGCATCGCCGATGCGGAGACATTCCAGCGATACGGTCTGGAGCGCCCGGCGGCACTGTCGACAACCACGTTCACGGTCAGCAAGGATGGAGGCGACCCGGTAATTTCCCTTCATTCCACGGACGCCTTCAGCGAGCCCCTGATCACTCTCCTGGTTCACGTGCACTCACCGAGTGGTGAATTCATTCGCGAGTACGCCATTTTGCTTGATCCGCCTATTCCGCAGCCGCCCGACAACCTTGAATCCAAGTCAGCCGCGCCGGCGGCCAGCCCGGCCGCCACGTTGGAGGAAGCCGCACGGGTCGCGGAACCCGAGCGCGTCGCGGCGGTTTCGGCGGATGAATCGTTGCGCCGAACGTACACGGTCGCTCCTCGCGACACGCTCGAGCGGATTGCGCGGCTCGCGGGTGCACGTTCCGCATCTGAACGGCGCAGAATGATGATTGCGATATTCCGCGCCAATCAGGACGCCTTTCAGAACAATCTCAACAGGCTTCGCAGCGGTGTCACACTGCGTCTTCCGAGTCAGGCAGAGCTGTCAGCGGTCTCCGCAGATGAAGCGGACCGCGAGTACGCCTCGCAGATGAGAACGGGGGGAGCTTCGGATCACCGTGGCGCGGCACCCATCACGGTCGCCGCGCAACCGATGGCCGACGCCGAGCCCGTTTCCGAATCCCGTGAGGCGGACCGCACGGAGCTCGCTCAGCGCGTGCGATCGGTCGAAGAGTCGCTCGAGCAGTTGAGGCAGGACTTCGCGCGTACCCTCGCGAAAGAGCCGAGTACACGACCTGCCCCCGCTCCCATCATTAAACCTGCGACTGTCATCACGACGAAACAGACGCAAATCGACAACACCGTTCGCGGCTTTTCCCGTGGAATGGCGCTAGCAACGCTCGCAGGCGGCCTCGTACTAGCGCTGCTGGCCGCTGCCTGGTTTCAGCGCCGTCGCCAGCGTGGGTCCGACAGGGCGCTCTCCCACAGCGCATCGACGGCGAGCTCGAACGCCACAGGGGCTAGTGACACAGCACCCAGCGTGGAGCTGCCAGTACACCCCGCCGCAAGCAACCCGTTGGACGGCGACCAGCTCGAGGTGTTCAAGCCGGAGGACGAAACCACTACGGCACACCTCGTTCTGACCGGCGAGGTCAAGGAGCCACGCCGATTTGTCGAAAGACGCAAGAGTCCGGCGGACGTTCTGCGGCAGGCTGTCGAGCGCGAGCCCGATCGCAGCGACCTGCGCTTGAAGTTGATCGAGCTGTATTACACCGCCGCTGCACAAAATCGGCGGGCGTTCGTGAAAGCCACCCGTCAGCTCGCAGAACACCAGCACCTCGTATCCGAAGAGGAATGGTCCCGGATCCTGAAAATGGGTCACGCGATCGCGCCAGAGGACGAGCTATTCGCCGTACCCCGGGACAGCAAAGCGGTTGCCTAGACGGGCGACTGCAGTGACTCGGGATCGCAATCGTCCGGGCTTCGGGACAGCTCGGGGGCTGTACATAGGCAGCATAGGTAACTAAACCGCGTCGATACTTGAGGCGGTGCGGGTGAAGCGATTCCATCGGTGGCGCTGAGTGACAAAGGCGTCATCGATGCAGCCATCACGCCGAGGTGCTTCTGAGCCGACTCCAATAACGCTCGAGCGATGGAGGAGCCTGATTCTCGACATCATTGCCCATAACGATGTGGTTGCCCTCTGCCGCCGCCGCCGCCCCGCCTCCGAGCATCCCCAGACTAGTGTCGACCCGAGTCCATGCCATAAAGCGTCCTATGGGCCGCGCCGTCAACACCACCGACATGCCTTGCCAGTTCGGCCGCGGATTCCGGCGGCGGTGTAGCTCCCTGCGTCGCGGCAACAGAGAACGCCAACACGAGGAGCATCGCACGCATCAAGAATCTCATTGCGCACTCTGCGGTTGCATCACAATAGCATCGTAAAACCGTTCATCTCAGACTACTCGCCTGAGCGGAGGCTGACTTGGTGCAATCCTAACGACACCGAATAGACGTCTGGCGATCTAAGGCGCTTCCCACCAGTAGCTGCCCGCTACCCCGAACTTCGGGCTACTGGTGTCCAATCGTTTGAGCGTACGGCGGCTGATAGAACATCTTCGACAAAGTCGGCTGGGCTGCAGCTTCGGGCAGCAGAAACCATCCTGCCCCACCGGTAGGTAAGCCCACGAAGGTGCCTCCTGCTGCCAGTGTCATCGAACCTCCAGTGCTGAACTGCAAGTAATACGTGCCAGCCTCTGGGGGGATAGTGAAATCAAAGTCCTTTTCATCCTCATTGAAATCAGTGAGGACAAAGCTCGCTTTTGCGTGCAAGTGATACTTGCCGGGCCGGACATAAACATAGGTGTATGAATCGACCTTCAGGTCCACAACCTTCACGTCGTTGAGGGAAACAATGGGCCAAATGGCGCCACCGTAATTCGAGTAGGCACGAAACATATACAGCGTGGCGTAGCCGGCCGGCGGTGTCGGAGCGGGCGTGAAGCGCTCTTGAGTACGAGGTGGCGAAGAAGCGCAGGCAGCCAGGATTACTAACGCCAGTGCCGTAATCAATGCGCGCACGTTTGTACCCCTGAGGCGGCGTTATCTTGAATATCTCGCCGCGCTTGCCGTGTCCCTCTACCGATGCAGTTTGGACTTGGGTGCTTTCCCAGTCCAGCGTGGTCGCGGGCCGCAGCTTACATGAACTCCAGCGTCCGCTTCCGGGATCAGTTGATGAAGGGTTAGGGTCGACAGCGGCATCCCACTCCGAGAGGGCGGGTCCGGCCAGAACCCTTCGATCACACCGTCTACGGGCGTCCTAAGGGGGCCGTTCGACAGCGTCGCCCGCGTCGGCGTAGCTTGCGGATCCTGCGTGAGACGCCTACGAAGGTCGTCGGAGTGGGATGGGGACTATGCTGCACCCAAAGTTCATCGAGCGACGACCGAAGTTCTGGGCCGGCGGATTTCTGTTCGATGCGGCGGCGCGGAAGGTCTTGATCCGCCTTCGGAAGGGTTCTATCTTCGCATGGGCTTCGAGGATTCGGGTGAGCGAGTGCCTTCGCGCGTGCCCGGCGGCCCCTTGTTCTCCGTTTATCGCCTTCGCTTATAGACCTTACAAGAGAGCACGTACGCGACGGAACGAGTATCCGGCGGCAGCCGGCCACTAGCAGCCGATCAGTGCAGCCGGAAAGATTTCCGGATTGCGGTCATTCAACCCGGCGCGGTGAAACGCTACTGAGTCATAGGATGAGGCGGAACGCTTCGGCCATCTGGTCTGCTAAAGCGCGCGCCGCGGCTTTTGCTGCGCGTCCAGAAGGAAACACCGCGTGTACGTCCACAGAACCCATCTGCCAATCAGGCAGAACGCGAACAAGTGAGCGATTCGCGAGCTCATTGCGCGACGCGATGATTGATGTGGGAACGATCCCGAGCCCCGCTACAGCGGCTGCTATCGCGCTTTCGTTCGCCGAAACGACAAGGCGACCTTCCAGTCGAAGCGACACCCGGCGCCCGTCCTTCTCGAATGTCCAGCCATCCATCCCGATCGGTCCCTGGATGATCGCGTGCGACTTGAGGTCATCCGGAGCTTTGGGGCGACCGGCGCGGCGCAGATAAGCCGGCGATCCGACCAGCACGCGCTCGATGCTGCCGAGTCGGCGCGCGGTAGCCGCCGAGTCGTCCAGCGATCCAAAGCGGAAGGCAATGTCCACGCCCTCGGTGATAAGTGCCTGCCGCTGATCATTGACCAGCAGCACCATGCGCAGCTTGGGGTTACGCACGAGAAATTCATCGAGCCGTGGAATTAACGCATGCTCGGTGAAGCTCGAGGAGGCTGCGACGCGCAGAACGCCTCGCAATTCTCCGGTACCGCGCGCCGCGTGCTCTGCTTCGTCGAGGACGGCGAGCGCCGTTTCCACGCGCCCGAGGTACTCGGCGCCTGCTTCGGTCAACGACAGGGCGCGCGTGCTACGCGTGAAGAGCATCGCGCCGAGCTCCCGCTCCAGAGCCGCGACGATGCGCGAGGCCGACGGCTGGGAAAGTCCGAGGTCGCGGGCAGCACGCGAGAAACTCCCCGAGCGCGCGACGCGCACGAAAACCCGCAAGGCGGACATGCGCTCAGTCATCGAGTCCTCGATTCATTCACGGGACAAATATATCTTAGTCCACCCCGGCCTCTACTGGCCGAGCCATCACGGGTGCACATTCGCATGCAGCCCAATGCCACCAAAACGTTTCTGCAACGAAGTACCCCGCTCCGAATCGGGATGCGAACGTGTCTCTCGAACGGTGAGACAGACATATCTCTCTTGGTATGAGGAACATAAAACATGAGGAGCACAAAGTATGAATAGCAATCAGATGGACAGCGCGCAGAGAATAAAGGCCATCGATCCGGGAATGGCCAAGGGAAAAGCGAAAGAACTACTCGATGCAGTGGTAAAAAAATACGGCGCCGCCCCGAACTCTTTCAAAACGATGGCTAATTCGCCAGCCGTACTTCAGGGCTTTCTCGGCCTTTCCGGAACGCTTGAAGGCGGCGTATTGGCGTTCGAGACTCGATACCAAATTGCGCTAGCGGTCTCGGAGATCAATGGCTGCCCGTATTGCCTTTCTGCTTTTACAGCGATAGGCAAGGGCGCAGGCATGAAGGATGAAACACTCGCGATGTGCCGGATGGCCGGATCGACCGATCCGAAAATCGACGCGACGCTGAAGTTTGCCGCGGCTATCGTGCGGGAGCGCGGCGCTGTTACGCCTGAAGACTTCCAAA
>MNCZ01000038.1 GCA_001914695.1 Gammaproteobacteria bacterium 13_2_20CM_66_19
CAGCGGGCGCAGTGCGGCGGATTCACCTCGGACACCTGGACCTGGCCGGCGCCGGCCGCAGGGTCGGGAAACACCAGCTCGCGCAGCCGGAACTCCTTCTCCCCGTCGTCGAACTCCATCGTCTCGACGACCCGGAAGCCCCGCTGCGCGGGGCTGCCGTTGAAAGTCAGGATGATACGGGCATCCGGTCCGAAGAGAATGACGCGCGGATTTTCCGGCGTCGCCCCCTGGAGACTGCGGCTCTCGAACATGAGCGCGTAGCGGCTGCGCTGCGGGGCCGGGAGCGCCGCCAGCAGCTCCTCGACACTGCCGATATCCTGACTCCTGACGAGCGTCAGCAGCGCTGGGAAGTCGAAGCCTCCGGCCCGCACGGCGGGCGCGGCGAGCGCCGTGCCAGCCAGCAGACACAGGATGCAGCGCAGGGCGCCCGGGGCGGCGCCTACGGGCCGGAGCGGATTGCCGGCGTCACTCATTTTGTTGAGGCGGTCACGCCGCACGGATGTCGGCCTTTGTAGCTTGGCAAAGCGTGACCCGTCTCCCGGTTTCTGCCCCAGGCAACATGTTATCGCTTCACCGTGCGTGGAAGCCGGCGATCCTGCCGTCACGCGCAGGACGTGACCTGCCTCACATTCAGGAGCCTCATGCTTTTAGTCGGTCATACCAGCCATTTGCGGGTGCCAGCGGGGCCCGTCTGCGGGAGGACGCGATGCGGCGCTCGACGGACCGCCTGATCGCGCTGCAGTTCCTTGCGGTGGCCGTGCCCATTGCTTTCGTGCTGCTCGCGCAGATGGCGGCAGACGCCCGCCGCGCCGCCGCGCTCGAGCAGTCGCGCCCGCTGCGCACGCTCGCCAACGAGGCGCGCGCCAACTATCGCACCTTCACCAACGGCGCCGCGGATGCGGTGGACACGGGAGCGCTGGGGCGGCAGTCCGCGGAGGCGCTGAACACCACCGCAGCGCTCCTCGCCCGGCTCGCCGAGCGCGGCGAGGCGGCAGCGCTCGGCGATACG
Organism: Gammaproteobacteria bacterium 13_2_20CM_66_19; assembly: GCA_001914695.1. Lineage (GTDB taxonomy): Bacteria > Pseudomonadota > Gammaproteobacteria > Steroidobacterales > Steroidobacteraceae > 13-2-20CM-66-19. Next base: position 1,010 of record MNCZ01000038.1, read on the forward strand.
CCGGGGCAGGTGGCGGATCTGGCGGCGCAGGTGGCGAGCGGCGCCACGCTCGAGCGGCTGATGGCGCTGCGTCCGCAGATCGCGCGCGCCGACCACGAGACACGCGCCATCGACGAGAGCTTCGAGCGGCGCGACGCCGCGGTCGTGCAGGACGCGGTCGAGTCGGCGCGCGTGCAGAAGCAGGAGGTGAGCCTGGCGCTCCTCATCAGCGGGGTGCTCACGGTCGTCTTCGTGCTCGCGACGCGGCGGCGGCTGCGGCGGCAGCTGGAGGCGGACGCCGCCATCGAGCGGCGGCGCCGCGCTGAGCTCGAGACCGTCGAGATCCGCTTCCGTGTGGCGACGCGCGCGGCGCGCGCGGGTGTCTACGAGATGGACGAGAGCGGCGGCACGGTATGGTGGAGCGACACCATGAATGAGCTCTACGGGGTGTCGGCGGGGAATTTCCAGCCGACGTTGAGCGGCTGGCTCGAGCTGATTCACCCCGCGGACCGCGACGGCGCGCGTGCGGCGATGACCGCCGCGATGCGGGAGCGCAAACCGCTGCGCACCCAGTACCGCGCCGTACGCCCGGACGGGAGCATCGCTCACCTGGAATCCGTCGCCGCGGTGGTCGGCGACCCGGCCGGCGAGGGGGTGCGCATGGTGGGCATCGATCTCGACGTCACCGAGCGTGTCGCGGCCCAGCGTCGCGAGGACGTCCTGCAGCAGCAGCTGCGCGACGCCTCGAGACAGGCAGGCATGGCCGACGTGGCCACGAGCGTGCTGCACAACGTCGGCAACGTGCTGAACAGCGTCAACGTCTCGGCGAACCTGGTGGCGGACAGCCTGAAGCGATCGCGCGCGGCAGGGCTCACCCGGGTCGTGGCGCTCCTCGAGGAGCACCAGGGCGATCTCGGGAGCTTCGTGGCGCACGACGCGCGGGGCAAGGTGCTGCCGGTGTACCTGGCGGAGCTGTCGCGTCACCTGAGCGCCGACAACAGTAACGCGCTGCAGGAGCTCGATGCCCTCAGGGGCAACATCGACCACATCAAGGACATCGTGACCATGCAGCAGCGCTACGCCAAGCTCGGTGGCGCAGCCGAGCCTATCGACGTGGGACGCCTCGTCGAGGAGAGCCTGCGGATCAACGCTAGCGCCTTCGAGCGTCACGCCATCGAAGTGGTGCGCCGGTTCGCGGACGTGCCGCAGATCACCGTCGACAAGCACAAGGTGCTGCAGATCCTCGTCAACCTGCTGCGCAACGCCAAGGACGCCTGCGACGCTGCGGGCGAGCGCGAGCGGCGGGTGACCCTGAGCGTCGGGCGGTGCGCGACCGGAGTGCGCGTCGCGGTCGCCGACAACGGCGTCGGCATCGCCGCCGAGCACATGAGCCGCATCTTCACTCACGGCTTCACCACCAAGAAGACCGGGCACGGCTTCGGGCTGCACAGCGGCGCGCTCGCCGCCAGGGAGATGGGCGGCGTGCTGCGCGTCGAGAGCCCGGGCTTGGGTTGCGGCGCCACTTTCGTCGTCGAGCTGCCCCTTGGGCCACCCGGGAACGCACATGCCTAGCCACCCCCTGCGTATCACCCGCCGGGTGCTCGTCGTCGACGACAACGCGGCCATCCACGAGGACTTCCGCAAGATCCTCGGCGGCAATACCGAGAGCAGCGCGGAGCTCCTGGCGGCCGAGCGGCTGCTGCTAGGTGAAGCGGCCCCCGGCGTCGCGCGCCCGGCATTCGAGATCGACACCGCGCTCCAGGGGCAGGAAGGCGTGGCGCGGGTCAGGCACGCGCTCGAGGAGGAGCGCCCCTACGCGATGGCGTTCATCGACATGCGCATGCCGCCCGGCTGGGACGGCCTGGAGACGATTCTCCGCCTGTGGGAGCTCGATCCGCACGTGCAGGTCGTCATCTGCTCGGCGCACTCCGATTACGACTGGACCGAGGTGGTCGCGCGTCTCGACCATTCCGACAAGCTGCTGGTCATCAAGAAGCCGTTCGAGCCCATCGAGGTGCTGCAGTGTGCCAACGCGCTGACGCGCAAGTGGGACAACGAGCGGACACTGCGCCGTCAGGTCGAGCATCTGGAGCACGTCGTGGAGGCCCGCACCCAGGGACTGGAGGCCGCCAATAAGCAGCTCCGTCACCTCGCGAGCCACGACGCCCTCACCGGCCTGCCGAACCGCGTGTTGCTGGACGATCGCCTGTCGCAGGCGGTGGCCCACGCCGAGCAGGACGGACACAGCTTCGGGGTCGCCATGTTCGATCTCGACCGCTTCAAGGTCGTCAACGACTCGCTGGGACACCGCGCCGGGGATGCGCTCATCAAGGAAGTGGCGCACCGCCTGGCGGGCGTCGCGCGCGGCACTGACACGGTGGGGCGCCTCGGCGGGGACGAGTTTCTGTTCATCATGGACCGCCTGGCGAAGCGCGAGGACGCGGAGCACATCGCGCGGCGCGCCGTCAAGGCGCTCGAGCTCCCGATCCGCCTCGACGGCGTCGACCTGCACACCTCCGCGAGCATCGGCATCGCCATGTTTCCGGCCGACGGCAAGAGCGCGGAGGGGCTCATCGCCAACGCCGACGCCGCCATGTACTGCGCCAAGCAGCGCGGCCGGAACAACATTCAGTGCTACGCGGAAGGCATGAATTCCGCGACCCAGGAGCGGGTGAAGCTGGAGAGCGACCTGCACCAGGCGCTCTCGCTCAAGCAGCTCGAGCTGCACTACCAGCCGAAGGTCGACACCAAGACCGGCCTCATTCACGGCGTCGAGGCGCTGGCACGCTGGCGGCATCCGCAGCGGGGCCTCGTGCCGCCGGGGGAATTCATCCCGCTGGCGGAGTCGTGCGGGCTGATCGACGGGATCGGCGAGTGGGTGGTGCGCGAGAGCTGCCGGCAGGCGCGCGCCTGGCAGCTCGAGGGGCTACCGCCGCTGCGCGTAGCGGTCAATCTGTCGGCGTTCCAGTTCCGGCACGGGAACCTCCTGCAGATGATCCGCGAGGCGCTGCAGGCCGCACAGCTCGAGCCGCGCTTTCTCGAGGTCGAGATCACCGAGAGCGCGCTGATGAGCGACCCGGAAGAATCCGTGACGATTCTCGAGCAGTTGAGCCGCATGGGCGTGGTGGTATCGGTCGACGACTTCGGCACCGGCTATTCCAGCATGAGCTACCTGCGACGCTTCCCGATCGACAAGCTGAAGATCGACCGGGGGTTCATCGCCGAGCTGATATCGCGGGCCGACGACGCCTCGATCGTGAGAGCGATCGTCTCGCTCGCGCATAGCCTGCGCCTCAAGGTGGTGGCCGAGGGCGTCGAGACCAGCGAGCAGCTCAACGTGCTCCGATCCCTCGGCTGCGATCAGTACCAGGGCTTCTGCTTCAGCCCCGCGGTGCCGGCGGCCCAGTTTGCCGCGCTGCTGCGCGAGTCGCAGCAGAAGACCGGCCCCGCGCCCGACTCCCCGCTGGACCGCACCTACAGCAAGCTCGCCTACCGGCCGCCGCGCGCCTAGACGCTTCCCGCCCCGCACGCCTCGCCGTGTCGCATCAGGTCAACGCTCCGGCGCGTGCGGCCGCTTAAACCGCCCGGACGGCGCTAGCATCCCAGGGTCGCGGGGGTGCGTTCGCCGTGGACAGCCTGAAGTGGTCGAGCCGCAGTCCGATCGGGGTCATCGTCATTGCGGTGTTCCTCGGCCTGGTCGGCCTCTTGAGCCTCGGCCGCCTGCCGCTGCAGCTCTTCCCGGACATCAACAAGCCCGAGCTCTCGATCCAGGCGGGCTGGCGCACCGCGTCTCCCGAGGAAGTCGAGTCGGAGCTCCTCGAGCCGCTCGAGAGCGTCTTACAGGGCATGGCCGGCGTCGAGGAGATCGAGGGCAACGCCTTCCCCGGCCAGGCGCAGGTGAAGCTGCGCTTCGCACTCGGAACGGACATGAAGAATGCGCTCGTCGAGGTGATCGGGCGCATCAACCGACTGCCGCCGCTGCCGCGGGATGCCGACCGCCCGAGCGTCTCGCTCGGCGGTGACGGCAACACCAACGAGACGCTGTCCTGGTTCTTCGTGCAGCTGCTGCCGGGCACCTCAGGTCCGATCGAGGCGCAGCGGCGCTTCATCGAGGACACCGTACGCTCGCGGCTCGAAGCGATTCCGGGAGTCGCGGCCGTCGAGGTGAACGCGGGGCCGCCCGACAACGTGCGCATCACGCTCGACCTGGCGCGCGCCGCGGGACTTGGCATCAGTGTCCCGGACGTGGCCAGCCGCGCCGCGAGCGCGACCAACGTGTCCGGCGGCCAGCTCGACGTCGGCCGGCGCCAATATACGCTGCGCTTCACCGGACGCTTCTCGCCTGAGCAGCTCGGAGCGCTGGTGCTCGCGTGGCGCGAGGGCCGCCCGGTGCGCCTCGCCGACCTGGCCACGATCGATGTCCGGCCGCCGACGCGGCAGTTCTTCGCCTACCAGAACGGCAACCCGGCGATCGGCATCCGGGTGCTGCGGGCCAACGGCGCCAACGTGCTGGCGACGCTCGACGCCGTCAAGGCCGCGGTCGCAGAGCTGCGCGCCGGGCCGCTCACGGCCCATGGGCTCGGCATCGAGCAGTCCTTCGACGCGTCGCTGTTCATTCGCCGCGCGGTGCGGCTGCTCACGGAGAACCTGGTGGTCGGGGCGCTGCTCGCACTGCTCGTGGTGTGGTGGTTCATGCGCGAGTGGCGCGTCACGCTGCTGATCGCCGCCACCATCCCGGTGTGCCTGTGCGCAACCTTCGTCGTGCTCGATCTCTGCGGCCGGAGCCTGAACGTCATTTCGCTCGCCGGGCTCGCGTTCGCGGTGGGCATGGTGGTCGAGGGAGCGATCGTGGTCTCCGGCAACGTGGTGCGCCTGCGCGAGGGCGGGACGCCGCTGGATGAGGCGACGAGGACCGGGGCCCGCCAGGTCGCCGGCGCGCTGCTCGCCTCCACCGCCACGACGGTCGCGGTGTTCGTGCCGGTATTGTTTTTGAAGGACGTCGAGGGCCAGCTGTTCGGCGATCTGGCGCTCACGATCTCGATCGCCGTGGCGATCTCGGTCGTGGCCGCGCTCACCCTGTTGCCCGTGGCCCTGAGCTTCGCGCTCGACCGCCCGCTGCCTCCTAGCGGCTACGGTCAGGGCTGGCCCTGGCTCACCGAATGGGTGCTGCGGGTGACCGACACGCGCGCCAGGCAGCTCTCGTGGATCGCAGGGCTCCTGGTCTTTCCACTGCTGCTCACGTGGTGGATGCTGCCGCCGCTCGATTACCTGCCGCCGGTCAAGCGCGCGGCCATCGATGCGTTCTTCGACTTTCCGCCGGGCATGAGCTCGGAGGCCGTCAATCGGGAGCTCCTGCCGACGATGCTGGAGCGGATGCGACCCTACATGGAGGGCAGGCAGGAGCCGCGACTCAAGAACTGGTACATCCTCACCTGGCCGGGAGGCGGCACGATCGGCGCGCGCGTGATCGAGGAGCGCCGCATCGGCGAGCTCGAGCGGCTGGTGCGGGACAAGATCGTCGTCGGCCTGCCGGATACGCGGGTATTCACGGTCGAGGGAGACCTGTTCGGCGGCATCGGTGGCTCGGCCCGCTCGGTCGGCATTCACCTGCAAAGCGAGGACACCGCAAGGCTCAACCGCGTGGCACTCGAGGGCCGCTCGCTGCTCGAGAAGCTGTTCCCCGGCGCCGCCGTGCAGAGCTTCCCCAACCCCGACGACGTGGCGCTCGAGTTGCACGCGGTGCCCGACGACCGGCGGATCGCGGAGGTGGGCTGGGACCGGGCGACGCTCGGGACCGTGGTGCGTGCCGTGGGGGAGGGGGCCTGGCTCGGAGAGTATTTCGACGGCAAGTCGCGGCTGCCGATCATCCTGCGCTCGAGCGAGGGCACGACGCCCGAGGACCTGTCGAACGCGCCGCTGATGACGCCGGCAGGACTCGTCGTGCGACTCGGGGATCTGGTGCAGCTCTCGACGGTGCTCGGGCCGCCGGCAATTCGCCGCCTCAACCACCGGCGCACCGTGACGCTCACCGTGGATCCCCCGGCGTCGCTGTCGCTCGAGACAGTGCTGAGCACGATCGATGCAAAGGTACTGCCGCCGCTGCGCGCCCACATGCCGCCCGACGGTTCGATGCGCCTCGCCGGCAGCGCCGACAGCCTGAGTCAGACGCTCGCGGCGATGAGCCGCGTGTTCGCGCTGGCCCTCATCGTGCTGCTGCTCCTGATGACGGTCCTGTTCCGCTCGGTGCGCGACAGCGTCATCGTGCTGCTGACCGTGCCGCTCGCTCTGGTCGGCGGAGTGTTCGGGCTGCGGCTGCTCGACCTCGTGAAATTCCAGGCGCTCGATCTGCTCTCGATGATCGGTTTCGTGATGATGATCGGCGTCATCATCAACCACGCGATACTGCTCGTGGCCGCGGTCCGCAGCGCCGAGGCCGAGGGCGCGACGCTCGATGAGGGGATTCGCGCGGGGCTCCAGCAGCGCCTGCGCGCCATTCTCGCCAGCACGCTCACCGGGGCGCTGGGAGCATTGCCGATGGCGGTGAATCCCGGACCCGGCAGCGTCATCTACCGGGGACTGGCCGCCGTCAACATCGGCGGCGTGGTGATCAGTCTGGTGTTCAGTCTGGTGCTGATACCGGCGCTGATGCGGCTGCTGCGCGCGCGTGGCCGCACTGAAGCCGCCGCTGCGCCGGACGCCTCGCTGGTGAGGTCGTGAGCGCGTCCCGGGCGCGGCTTGTGGGCCACCCCTCGAGAGCCGCGCTCGCGGGGATCGCCGCCGCATCGGCGCTCACCGGGGCGCACGCCGCCGACGGCCCGCCGCCGAGCGCGCCGCGCGTGGTGGTCGAGGTCGGCACGGTGAGCGTCCGCCCGGTGACGGTCAACAGCTGGATCCCGGGCTCGATCGTGAGCCGCGCCGACGCCCGCATTGCGAGCGTGATCGGGGGCCGGGTGATGTGGATTGCCGAGGTGGGTACGCGCGTCAGGGAGGGCGACCCGATCGCGAGGCTCGACGACACGATGCCGCGGTTGCGGGCCGAGGATCTGCGTGCGCAGGTTGCGCGTGTGCGTGCCCAGCGCGAGGTCGCCAGCTCGCAGCTCGAGCGCTTCAATCGCCTGGCCGCAACTCAGGCGCTGAGCGCCAGCCAGCTCGAGGACGCGCGCGCGCAGCGCGAGGTGTCGGCCGAGGACGTCGCCCGCGCGGAGGCGCAGCTCGAGCAGGCGCAGTACGAGACGAGTCAATCGGTAATCCGCGCTCCATTCCCCGGGGTCGTGACCGAGCGCTTCATACAGCGCGGCGAGTACGTGCAGATCGGCGCCGCGACCGTGCGGCTCGTCAACACCACGGACATCGAGGCGCGCGCCACCGCCGCGCTCGCGCTCGCCGCCAATGTCCGCCCCGGACAGCAGGTCACGGTGCGCGAGCACGGCGTCGAGCGCGGGGGCCTGGTGCGCACCGTGGTCCCCGTGGGCGACGATCGCTCGCGCCAGTTCGAGGTGCGCGTCACGCTCGCGGATCCGCACTGGCTGGTCGGGACCCCGGTCGAAGTCAGCCTGCCCTCGAGCGCCGCGCGCACCGCGGTCACCGTGCCGCGTGACGCCCTCGTCATCCGGCAGAATCGCTCCTACGTGCTGCGCGTCACGCGCGCCGACACGGTCGAGCAGCTCGACGTGACGCCGGGCGTCGGCATGGAGGATGCGGTGGAGGTGAGCGGTCCCCTCTCGCCCGGAGATCGATTGGTGATCCGCGGCGGCGAGCGGCTGACGGCCGGACAGGCCGTGCGCGTCATCAATCCGACGCAGCGCGCGGTCCAGCTGCACCCCGGCTAGCCGGCATCGACACGCCTCGCCTGCTCGGCGTGATGGTCCGCCGCGAGCAGCATGTAGAAGGCCGGCACGACGAACAGCGTGAACAAGGTGCCGATCGAGAGACCGGTTGCGATCACGAGACCCATGGCGAAGCGTCCCGCGGCGCCGGCGCCCGAGGCGATCACGAGCGGAATCACGCCGAGCACCATCGCCGCGGTCGTCATCAGGATGGGACGCAGGCGCACCGCGGCCCCGTGGATGATCGCGTCGCGCTTGGCTAAGCCGGCACGCTGCGACTCGTTGGCGAACTGCACGATCAGAATCCCGTGCTTGGACACCAGGCCCATGAGCGTGACCAGGCCGACCTGGGTGTAGATGTTGAGGCTCGATATCAGGTTGACGAAGATCAGCGCGCCGAACAGCGCCATGGGCACCGACACCAGGATGACGATCGGATCGCGCAGGCTGTTGAACTGCGCCGCGAGCGCGAGGAACACGATGATGACCGCGAACATCAGCGTGGTGGCGAAGCCGCCGGACTCCTGCACGAACTGGCGCGACTGGCCGGAATAGTCGAGCTGATAGCCGCTGGGCGCGGCTTCGGTGAGCGCATTGCGCAGGAACTGCAACGCCTCGCCCTGCGACATGCCGCCGCCACCGGTAATGGTCGCGGAGTTCAGCTGCTGGAAGCGGTTGATGGACTGCGGAACGGTGGTGCGCTTGAGACTCGCCACGGTCGAGGCCGGCAGCACCGCGCCGCCCGGCGCGCGCACGTAGTAGTCGAGCACCTGGTTGGGATTGAGGCGATCGGCCTGCAGCACCTGCGGGATCACCTTGTAGGAGCGCCCGGCGATCGAGAAGTAGTTGACATAGCCGCCGCCGAGCGCGTCGCCGAGGGCGCTGCCGACGTCCTGCTGCGTCAGGCCGAGGGTGGAGATCAGGTCGCGATCGACCACCACGGTCGACTGCGGCTTGTCGATCTTGAGATCGGTGTCGACGAACCAGAACTTGCCGCTGTCGCGGGCCTTCGCCAGCACCGCCTGCACCACTTCGTTCAGATTCTGAAACGGCTCGGTGGTGTTGATGACCACCTGGATCGGCGCGCCCGCCGCTCCTGGGAGGGCCGGCAGCGAGAAGACGAAGATCTGGCCACCGGCGATCACGCTCCACTTTGCCTGCAGCTCCTGTTGCAGCTGGGCGGCGGACTTGCTGCGCTGGTCCCAGGGCTTGAACAGCATGCCGCCGAAGCCCTGTCCCGGGGTGATGATCTGGAACATCATTTCGTATTCCGGCAGCTTCCTCCCGATCGCGAACATCTGCTGCGAGTAGCCGAGCATCTGCTGTGCGGTCGCGTCGGGCGCGGCCTTGAGCTGGTAGAAGACGAACCCCTGGTCTTCCTCCGGCGTGAGCTCGGACTTGGAAGTCATGCCGAGCAACAACGTCGCGCCGAACAGCAGCAGGCCCATCACCACCACCACGCTCCAGGTCTGCAGCAGCCCCTGCAGCAGGCGCTGATAAGCGCGCCGCACCTGCTCGAACACCCGGTCGATCAGCCGTACGAAGCGCCCGCCCTCCTGTTCGGCGCGGAAGAAGCGCGAGCACATCATCGGCGAGAGGGTGAGCGCGATGACGGCGGAAACGGTGACCGCGGCCGCGAGCGTGAAGGCGAACTCGGTGAACAGCGCGCCGGTCAGCCCCTTCTGGAAGCCGATGGGCACGTACACGGCGATCAGCACGACCGTCATGGCGAGAATCGGGCCGCCGAGCTCGCGGGCCGCGAGCAGCGACGCCTGCAACGGCGTTTTGCCTTCCTCTTTCATGTGCCGGTCGACGTTCTCGACCACGATGATGGCGTCGTCCACGACCAGTCCGATCGCGAGCACCAGCGCGAGCAGCGTCAGCAGGTTCATCGAGTAGCCGAGCGCCAGCATGACGAAGAACGTACCGATCAGGGACAGGGGCATGGCGAGCACCGGAATGATCACGGCGCGCACGCTGCCGAGGAACAGGAAAATCACCACGGTGACGATCAGCAGCGCCTGGATCAGGGTCTTGACGACCTCGCGAATGGATGCGCTGACGAATTTCGTGGCGTCGTAGACTATTTCGCCGGACAGGCCGGTCGGCAGCTGCGCCTGGATGTCGGGCATCACGTCGCGCACCCGCTGCGCGACGTCGAGGATGTTCGCATCCGGCGCCGCCTTGATGCCGATGAACACCGCCAGCCTGCCGCTGAAGGAGACATTGGCGTCGTAGTCCTCGGCGCCGAGCACCACGGTGGCGACATCCTGCAGGCGCACGATCGCGCCGTTGCTCTGCTTGACGCTGAGCTGCTTGAACTCCTCGACCGAATGCAGGTCGGTGCTGGCGGTGAGATCGACGCTGACCGCCTGTCCCTTGGTGGTGCCGACCGCGGCCAGATAGTTGTTGGCACTGAGCGAGTGGTAGACGTCCGCGGCCGTGACGCCGTGGGCGGCGAGGCGCGCCGGGTCGAGCCAGGCGCGCAAGGCGAACTGGCGGCCCCCGAGGATTTCCGCGGTTTGCACTCCCTGCACGGCGTCGAGCTTCGGCTTGACCACGCGCGCCAGATAATCGGTGATGCTGTTGGACGGCAGCACGTCGCTGCGAAAGCCCATGTACATCGCATCAATCGTCTCGCCGACCTGTATGTTCAGCACCGGTTGCTGCGCCTGCGGCGGGAGCTGATTGCGCACCGAGGTGACCTGAGTCTGGATCTGCGTGAGCGCGCGGTTGGCGTCGTAGTTGAGACGCAAGGTGGCGGTGATGGTCGACTGTCCGGTGGCGCTGCTCGACGACAGGTAGTCGATGCCCTGCGCCTGCGCGATCGCCTGCTCGAGCGGCTGGGTGATGAAGCCGGCGACCGTCTGCGCGTCGGCGCCGTAATAGGCGGTAGTGATCGTGACCACCGCGTTCTCGGTCTTCGGATACTGCCGTACCGAGATATCGGCGAGGGCACGCAGCCCCAGCACGAGAATCAACAGGCTGACCACGATCGCCAGGACCGGTTTATTGATGAAGGTATCGGTGAAGTTCATCGCTCGGCCCTCGCGCGGCGGGACTCAATGCTCCTGGGGCGTCGGATTCGGACTGTTGGCCGGCTGCACGCTGTTGTCGATGCGGATCGGCGCACCGCTCTTGAGCTTGATCTGTCCGCTGGTGACGACCTCGACGCCCTCGTCGAGGCCCTTGAGGATCGCGACCTGATCCCCGCGCGTGGGCCCGGTGGTGACGAAGGTCTGCTGGACCACGAGCGCGTCCGGCGGCAGCTGCGGCCCCTTGCCGGGCTTCTTGGCCGCCCTCTGATCCTGCTGTTTTTCTTTCGGCGGGTCGTCGTTCGCGGCCGCGGTCGCGGCCGCTTCTGCAGCCTGCCGCCTGTCGGCCTCGGCTTTGGTCAGCACCACGAACACCGTCTCCCCGTACGGGTTATAGACCACCGCGGTCTGCGGCAGCGTGAGGTGGCGCTGCTTCGAGCCGACCTCGACGCTGACGCTGGCGAACATGCCGGGCGTCAGCACGCGATCCGGGTTCGGAACTTTTGCCTCCACCTGAACGTTGCGCGTGTCGCTGTCGACCTTCGGGCTGATCGCACTCACCGTGCCCCCGAACGTCCTGCCCGGAAACGCATCGAGCCCGAGGGTGAGCTTCTGGCCGGTGCGCAGCTCCGCCAGATCCTTCTGCGGCACATGGAAATCGACATAGATCGGATCGAGCTGCTGCAGCGTCACGATCGTGGTGCCGGGGTTGAGGTAAGCGCCCGGGTTGATGGTGACGATGCCGGCGCGTCCGGAGAACGGAGCGCGCAGCTGCTTCTTCGCAACGTTGACTTCCTGCTGCGTCACCGCGGCGTGCTTGGCCTTGAGATCCGCGGCGCTCTGGTCGTAATCGGCTTTGCTGATCACCTGCACGGCGAGCTGGTCCCGGGCACGGGCGAAAGTGACGTCGGCGAGCGCCGCGGCGGCCTCGAGCTGATGCAACAGCGCGATGTCCTCGCTGTCGCGCAGCTGCAGCAGCAGCTGACCCTGCCTGACCTCGTCACCCGACTTCACGTTGACGCGGGTCACGAGACCTGCGACATCGAGGGCAAGGTCGGCGCCGCGCACCGCGCGCAGCGTCCCCACCGCGCGCAGCTCCGGCTGCCAATCCTGAGAAGTGGCCTTCGCGGTGCTGACCACCGCGGGCGGCGGCGGCTTGCTCGCGGCGATCATCCTCATGATCGACAGCACCTTGATGCCCGCGATCACTGCGACCAATCCCAGCACCGCGACGATCATCACGATCATGCGCTTGGTGGTGCTCGGCTTATTTTCGACGCGTGTCTGCATGCGCGGCTCTCCCGAGGCACCGTGTACGAAAACTAAGTAAGGCCAGGGCCGGCGCGTTCCTTTATACAGTCCGGTCCGCTTCCGGCCGACTGGGTATTCTGCCGTGCCATCGCGGTGACGTGCCCCTCCCAAAAGGCGGAGACCGTTGCGGCGAGCCGACGCGGGCAGGCGCTGAGGCGTGAGGACGGCGGCGACCGTCGGCGCGGCGAGCCTCGCGCAGCGCCCGCGACCCAAGCGGTGCGTCGAGCCGGATAGCGCGCCCGTCGCCGGGAAACGATCTGAGATTAATGAGCTAAGTTGTGGATTCCATAGTTAAAAGAAGGGTAGGGCACGTTGCCTCCAAGGCGGCCTGTCTCGTGCGTGCAAGCGAAGTCAGCGCAGGGCTGCGAAGAGGGCCGGACTTGACCGCCGTGCGGGGACGCTTCAGGGTTAGGCGTTTCCGGATGCGCCCTCCCGGCGATGGTTGCGGAGAAGAACCATGCAGCGCACGGTGCACGAGTATCTGAAGGCGCTCGAGGCGGGGGATGCGGACAAGGCCGCCTCGCTGTTCATTCCCGACGGTTGGGTCGAGTCGCCCTTCCTCGGGCGGCTGCCGGTGCGGCAGTTCATCAAGAAAGTCGCTGAGTCATCGAAGGGAACTCGGCTCACCGTGCACGACGTGCTGGTGAGTGCCGAGGGGCACCTGCGCGCGGTCGCCTACTACCTGTACGATTGGCGACTGAAAGACGGCTCGCGCGTGGCCTTCGACTGCGCGGACGTATTCAACTTCGACCCGAGCACCGGCCGCCTTCAATCGATCGTGCTCGTGTACGACACCCACCCGGTGCGCGGCGTGGTGGAGAGCAAGTACCCCTGAGCCGGTGCGCGGCGACTGCGTCCGCGGCTTGCCGCGCGCACCGTCACTCGAAGTCCCCCTCGATGTCCTTGCCGGTGTAGTCGGTCATCAGGCTGGTCGCGATGAGCGTTACCACGCTGCAGGCCGCGATGTAGCCCGCAATCGCGTAGGCGGAGTGATAGTGGCTGAAGAGCCAGGCAGCCACGAGCGGCGCCGGCCCGCCGGCGATCACCGACGAGAGTTGGTAACCCAACGACGCGCCGCTGTAGCGAACGCGACCCTTGAACGACTCCGCGATCAGCGCCGCCTGCGGTCCGTACTGCATGTCGTGCGGAATGAGCGACAGGAAGATGGCAAGGAAGATCAGGGCCCGGCTGCCCGTGCCGAGCAGGCCGAAATAGATGAAACCGAACACCAGCGTCGCGGCGGCTCCGAGCAGGTACATCTTCTTCCTTCCGATGAGGTCGGAGATGTGGCCGCAGAGCGGGATCGAGACGAACGACAGGATCGAGGCGGCGAGCACGGCGAGCAGCAGGAAATCGCGCGGCACCTTCAACGTCTCGACCCCGTAGGTGAACACGAAGGCCGTGAAGATGTAGAAGGGCGTCTGCTCCGACATGCGCGCGAACATGGCGAGGACGATCTCGCGCGGCTGGCGCCGCAGCACCTCGCGCAGCGGCGCGCTCTCTACCTTGCGGGTGGCGAGGATCCGGGAGAACACCGGGGTCTCGAGAATGCCGAGACGGATATAGAGACCGACGCCCACCAGCAATAGGCTGAGAAGGAACGGCACCCGCCAGCCCCAGCGCAGGAACTGGTCGCCCGAGAGACGGCTGAAGGCGAGCACCGCCAGGTTGGCGAGAAAGAGTCCGCAGGGCACTCCGAACTGTGGCCAGGAGGCGATGAAGCCGCGGGATTTGCTGGAGCGCGCCCACTCCATCGACATCAGCACCGACCCGCCCCATTCCCCGCCGACGCCGATGCCCTGAATGAAGCGCAGCACCGTGAGTATGACGGCGCCCCAGATTCCCGCCTGCTCGTAGGTGGGGACCAGCGCGACCAGGAACGTGGCGATGCCCATGAGCAGGAGCGTCGCGATCAGTGCCGCCTTACGCCCGATGCGATCGCCGTAATGGCCGAAGATCGCAGCTCCGATCGGGCGCGCGACGAAGCCGACGGCGTAGACCGCAAAGGCCTGCAGGGTACCGACCAGCGGGTCTGATTTCGGGAAGAAGAGCTTGGCGAACACCAGCCCGGTCACGATGCTGTAGAGAAAGAAGTCGTACCACTCGATGGCGGTTCCGACGGTGGCGGCGATCACGGCGCGCCTGAGTTGGATTCCGTGCTCTTGTGCGGAAAGGGTGTCGACGTCGGTTGCGACCATCTTGGTTTCCCCCTGGCTGTCGGGTGGTCTGCGTGCAGTCCGCCCGGCGAATTCAGCGCCAACGGCCCGGCAAGTGCAAGTCCGCGCCGCACGCGGCTTTTGCGTCGCAGCGGGCCCGCACGGCGGAAAGGCCACGCCTGCCAGGGCGCGCTGGGATATAAGATCGCCGGATGGACGCATCGCCGCTGGCAGGCTGGGAAAACTTCTACGTCATCATCGGATCCTCGGCCGGAGGACTGACGGGACTCACGTTCGTGGTGATTGCGTTGATCCGGGACGCGGCGCGCGTGCAGCCCGCCGGTCTCCACGCTTTCGTCACACCGACGATCGTGCATTTCGGGGCGGCCCTGGCGCTGGCCGCGTACCTGAGTATGCCGCATCAGAGTGTGCCGACCCTGAGCGCCGGTGTGGGGGTCGTCGGGCTCGGCGGTCTGAGCTACGGCGGGCTCGTAGCCGCCCGGCTGCGCCGTCAGGGCAGTCGCTACGTCCCGGTGCGCGAGGACTGGATCTGGAATGCGATCCTGCCGACGTCCGCGTACGGCGCCCTGACGGCGAGTGCGGTGCTGATGTGGCACCGGCCGCTCGAGTGCCTGTACGTCGTCGGGGCCATGTCGCTGTTGCTCCTGTTCATCGGTATCCGCAATGCCTGGGATATCGCCGTGTGGATGACCCTGCACAAGGAGCCTGACACGAAGTGACGGCCCGCTCCGCTGCGGGCCGCGCTCGCGCGCCGGCAAGTGCGCCGCGCGCGGAGGATCGCTCTCGAGTGCCGGCGGGTCGTTGCAGCAGGCCCGCTCCTACGATAGGCTCCGCGCGGCGTGATCGCCGGCAGCCCTTTCAGTCGCAGCAACCGCTGCGCGCAGCTGCGCCGGGCCGTTCCGGGAGTGTGCGATTGAAGCTCGGGCAGCGCTTCGCGGTGGGCATGTTGGTATGGGCGGCGGCGTGCGGTGTGGCCGCAGGCGCGGCGCAGGCGCAAACCGATCCGAGCTTTCTCCTCACCGCCACGCCCGAGGACTTCGCCGCCTATTTCCCGAGCTACCTCGCCAACGGGTATCTCTCGACCATGACCGGGCCGCGCGGCACCGAAGGCAACCTCGCCTACGTGGTCGCCTTCATGGACTACGCCAGGGACGACATCGCGCGGCCGGCCGCGATCCCCGGCTGGAGCGGCATCGACTACAGCACCGGCGGCACGAGTGCGGGCGAGTTCTGGCTCGACCAGACCAAGCTCTCGGCCAAGGCGTTCGCGAACTACAGCCAGACGCTCAACCTTCACGACGCGACGCTCAGCACCACCTACCGCTACACCGACGACAGCCAGCGCAGCACGGACGTCCGAGTCACGAGCTTCGTGAGTCAGGCGTCGCAGCACCTGGCCGCGACGCGGATCGCGATCACGCCCGACTTCTCCGGCACGGTGCGCCTGAGGTTCTCCTTCGCGCTCTGGGCGCCGCACCAGCCGCGCTTCCCGATCCGCACGATGAACGGCGAAGAGATGCTCACCGCGGTCGATGCGAACAACATGTCGGTGCTCGAGCCGGTGAATGCCGTCACCGCCGACCGCGCCCCGGTCTGGTACCACGGCGATACGCACGTGCTCGCACAGGACGGCGACGCTTCCGACCTCACGCTCTGGCTCGACGGCCGGGCCGAGCAGGGCCTCGCCATGGCGGAGGCCGCGGCCATCGGTCTGCCGGAGGGAGCCTCGCCGTCCGACGTCAAGCTGATCAAGGGCCCGCACCGGCTCGGCCTGTTGGTGAGCGTGCCGGTCGAGAAGGGCCGGACCTACAAGTTCGCGAAATACACCGCCGTGTCGCGCGAGGGGTGGGGCGGGGATGCGAAGGCGACGCTGGCCTTCGCCCGGGCCGCGCGCGCGAGCGGCTTCGACGCGCTGCTCGAGGCGCACGTTTCAGCCTGGCACGAGCTATGGCAATCGGACGTGCTGATCGACGGCGACGCCCGCGCGCAGCAGGCGCTGCATTCGGACCTGTACTACCTCCTGTCCAACACGACGGTCGGCACCGCGTGGCCCATGGGCGCCTGCGCCCTCACGCCGAACTACGCCGGACATGCCTTCTGGGACAGCGATTCCTGGGTGTTCCCGGCGCTGCTGCTGCTGTACCCGGAGCGCGCCAAGCCGATCGTGATGTTCCGCCACCGCACGATGCAGCCGGCGCGCGAGCGCGCACGCCAGTACGGAGCACGCGGCACCATGTACCCGTGGGAGTCGGATCCCGAGACGGGCGTCGACCACACTCCATATTTCGCCTACGGCGTGTGGCGCGAGATTCACGTCAATGCCGACATCGCGATCGCTCAGTGGCAGTACTACCTCGCCACCGGGGATCGCGCCTGGCTGCGCGAGTACGGCTGGCCGGTCATCCGCGAGATCGCCGAGTTTTGGGTGAGCCGGGTCGAGCTCAACGCCGCCGAGCATCGCTACGAGATCCATCACGTCACCTCGCCCGACGAGGCGTACGACGACGTCTCGAACGACTCGTTCACCAACGCGAGCGCGCGCAAGGCGCTCGATATCGCCGTCGCCGCGGCCCGGGAAGTCGGCGCCGCGCCCGACCCGCGCTGGGAGCGGATCGCGCGGCAGATGTACATTCCGTTCTCGACGCGGGAGCAGCGGCACCTGGATTTCGACGCGAGCACGCCGCACGACAAGGTCACCTGGATGGGCTCCTCGCTCTCCTGGCTCGCCTATCCCAATCTCGACCTGCCGATGACGCAGCAGGTGCGCCGCAACGATTTCGAGTTCCAGCTGAAGGAGCTCAAGGTCCACGGCGACGATCCGAACGAGATGATGATGGTCATGCTCGCGGTGCACGCGGCCGAGCTCGGCGACGGCAACGCCGCGGGCGTTTGGATCGCCCGCAATCTCGTCGGCTTCCTCAAGCCGCCGTTCAACGTGCGCAGCGAGACCGCGGCCAACAACGCCGGCTACATCCTCTCGACCTCTGCGGGTTTCGTGCAGAGCTTCGTTTACGGGCTGACGGGGCTGCGCATCGACGACAAAGGACTCAGCGAGGCCTACCCGCCGGTGTTGCCGGATGGGTGGAGGTCGGTGACCCTGAAGAACATTGCCTTCCGCGGCCAGCGCTACGATGTCGTCGTGAGCCGCGATGCCGGCGGCAAAGTGCGGCTCAAGCGCACTCAGCGGCCGCTGTAGCTTCAGCGCGATGGTATTCACGACCGCGCGCACGCCGGGGGGGGCCTCATGAGCATCCACAGGCCGGGACTCCTTCTGCTGGCGGCGTGCGCCGCTCTCGGGGGCCTCGCGGGCGTCGCCGTCGCGCAGCACTATCCGCCGGGGGTCTACCAGGAGCTCGCGTGGCGGATGATCGGGCCGTTGCGCGGCGGGCGCACGCGCGCGCTCGCGGGCGTGCCGTCGCAGCCGCACGTCTTCTACGTCGGCGCGGTCAACGGCGGCGTCTGGAAGACCGATGACGCCGGCCGCACGTGGCGGCCGATCTTCGATGCGCAGCCGACCCAGTCGATCGGGGCGCTCGCGGTCGCGCCCTCGGATCCGAATGTCATCTACGTGGGAAGCGGCGAGGGCTTGCATCGACCGGACCTGTCGGTGGGCGACGGCATCTACCGTTCCGCGGACGCGGGCCGGACCTGGACTCACCTCGGCCTCGCCGATGCCCAGCAGATCCCCGAGCTGGCCGTGGATCCGCACGATCCGGGCCGCCTGTTCGCCGCGGTGCTCGGTCATCCCTTCGGTCCGAATTCCGAGCGCGGCATCTACCGCTCGCTCGACGGCGGCGTCACGTGGCAGCGGGTGCTCTACAAGGATCAGGACACCGGCGGCTCCGCGGTCGCGATCGACCCGAGCCGCCCGGACATCGTGTACGCCGCGTTGTGGCAGTCGCGTCTCGGCCCCTGGGAGGACAAGAACGAGTTCCAGGGCACGGGAGGCGGGCTGTTCAAGTCGACCGACGGCGGCACGAGCTGGAAGCCCCTCACGGCAGGGCTTCCTTCCAATCTCGTCCAGATCAACATCGCGATCGCGCCCAGCGCGCCGCGGCGCCTCTATGCCGCCGCGGGCACCAGCGAGGCCGGCGATTACTCCTCGGCGGCCGGACTTGGCGTGTTCCGCTCGGACGACGCCGGCGAGAGCTGGGTGCGCATCACTTCCGATCCGCGGCCGGCGCTGCGCATCGGCGGCGGCGACCTGCCCGTGCTGCGCGTCGATCCGACGAACCCCGACGTCGTTTACAGCGCGAGCCTCGTGACGATGAAGTCGAGCGACGGCGGCAGGAGCTGGGTGTCGCTGCGGGGAGCGCCGGGCGGCGACGATTATCAGAATCTATGGATCAGTCCGAGCGATCCGCGCGTCATCGCGCTCGCCGGCGACCAGGGCGCGATCGTGACTCTCAACGGCGGCGAGTCGTGGAGCTCCTGGTTCAACCAGCCGACGGCGCAGCTGTTCCACGTGAGCGTCACGCCGACCTTTCCCTACCAGGTCTGCGCCGCGCAGCAGGAGAGCGGCTCGCTGTGCATCGCGAGCCGCGGCAACGACGGCGAGATCACCGACCGCGACTGGCACCCCGTCGGGGCGATCGAGTACGGTTACGTCGCGCCGGATCCGCTCGATCCGGACGTGATCTACGGGGGCGGTCGCAACGAGGTATCGAAGTTTCACCGCTCGACCGGACAGGTGCAGAACGTGACACCGATTCCGGTGCGGGGCGCGGAGGTGCGCGTCGATCGTACCGAGCCGCTCATGTTCTCGCCGGTCGATCCGCACACGCTCTACTTCGCGGCCAACAGACTCTTCAAGACCAGGGACGGCGGAGCGAACTGGCAGGCGATCAGTCCCGACCTGGCGCGCGAGGTCCCCGGCGTCCCGATGAGCGTCGGGGAGCTGCATCGGCCCGGCGCCGAGCGCCAGCGCGGCGTGATCTACGCTCTCGGCGCCTCGCCCTTGAGCCTCGACACGCTCTGGGCCGGGACCGACGACGGACTCGTGTGGCTGACGCGAAACGGCGGCGCCCACTGGGCGAACGTGACTCCGCCGGGTACGGGTGCGTGGAGCAAGGTCACCCAGATCGAGGCTTCGCACTTCGACGTGGGCACGGCCTACGTCTCGGTGAGCCGCCTGCGTATCGACGACCTGCATCCCTACCTCTTCAGGACCCGCGATGGCGGCAGGACCTGGGAGGCGATCGCCGGCGCCCTGCCGGCGGATGCGCCGGTGAACTCGGTGCGCGAGGATCCGCAGCGGCAGGGACTGCTGTACGCGGCGACCGAGAAGGCGGTGTGGATCTCGGACGACGACGGTGAGCACTGGGACTCGCTCCAGCTCAATCTGCCCCATACCTCGATGCGGGATCTATGGGTCCACGGCGACGATCTCCTCGTTGCCACGCACGGCCGCTCGCTGTGGATTCTCGATGACATCTCGCGGCTGCGGCAGTTGCGCGGCCCGAACGTACGCGAGGCCGTCCTCATCCATCCGGCAGCGAGCTATCGGGTGAGCCGCAGCACCTGGACCGATACCCCGATCCCGCCCGACGAGCCGCTCGCAGCCAACCCGCCTGCCGGCGCAGTCGTCGAGTATTACCTGCCGCGCGATGAGCGCGGCGCGGTGGCGCTGGAGGTGCTCGACGGCAAGGGCGAGCTCGTGCGGCGCTACCGCAGCGACGACCCATTAGAACCGAGCGCGGAGGAGCTTTCGCGCGAGCTCATTCCGCGCTACTGGCTGCGCGAGCCGCGCACGCTCCCGGCTCAGGCCGGCATGCACCGCTGGGTGTGGGATCTGCACTACCCGGCGCCGGTGGCGATCGCCCGGGGCTATCCGATCTCCGCCGTACCCCACGCGACGCCGCGCGGCCCCGAGGGGCCGGTCGCACTGCCCGGCACTTACCTGGTGCGCCTGACCGCAGGCGGTCGCCGGCTCGAGGCGCCGCTCGTGATCAAGGAGGATCCGCGAGTCAAGCTCGCCGACGGTGCGCTCGACGATCAATTCCATCTGGCCATGAAGCTTGCCGATCTCGTGAGCGGCGCCTCGAGGACGCTGCTCGCCGCGAGATCCGTGCATCAGCAGCTCGCGGCGCTCGCGCCGGGCGGAGCCGCGGCGCAGCCGGTGAGAGACTTCGACAGGCGCCTGTCGGAGCTGCTCGAGCCCGCAAAGGACGCGCCTCAGGCGCGGGCCGCTCCGGCGCAGGCCGCCGCGGCGCGCCTCACGCTCACCGAGGTACAGGACCACCTCAGCACGCTCTATGCCGAGGTGACCCGGGCCGATGCGGCACCGACCGCCGCGCAGCGTACGGCGTGCGAGGCCGCCGAAGCCGCGCTCGCCGATCTGCTCGCTGCCTGGCGGCAGCTCGAGAGTGAGCTCCCGGCTCTCAACTCGGGCCTCAAGGCGCTGCGACTCACCGAGATCCGCCCCGAGCTGCCTCCGGCGCGGGATCCCAACCTCGCGGATGAGAACTGAGCGCATCTGGTGTCGCAGCAAACGGCAATGCATCATAGCGCCCCCCACCCAAACCCCCGGAGCTCGCATGCGCCACCTGGCCGCGTTTCTATTGATGCTGGCAGCGTCCGGTGCACTCGCCCACACCGCCGATGAGCTGGCCGCGAAGAACGCCGCCGCGAAAGGAAGCCCCGACGAGCTCGCCGCCCTCAAGTCGGTGCGCCTGTCGGGGAAGCTGCGGGTCAACCGCGGAACGCTCGAGCTGCGCTACGTTGCTCTGATCAGGCGACCCGACTCGATCCGCTATGAGGTACAGCTCCAGGGACTCACGCGGGTGCAGGCTTTCGACGGCGAGCAGGCGTGGCAGATCAACCCGTTCCAGGGCCGCAAGGACCCGGAAAGACTCTCGGCCGACGACGCCAAGGGGCTCTCCGAGAATGCCGCCGACTTCACCGGGGTGCTCGTCGACTACAAGGCAAAGGGCTACACGCTCGATTACCTGGGCACCGAGGACATCGACGGCACTCAGGCGCACAAGCTGCGCGTCACGCGTCCGAACGGCGATCTGACCTACGTCTACCTCGACCCCGATTACTTCCTCGAGATCCGCGCCGTCAACCGGCGCATCGAGCACGGGGTGCCCAACGAGACCGTCGTCGACTACGGTGACTACGAGAAGGTGGCCGGGGTCTACGTCCCGTTCGCGGTGGAGTCGGGACCGAAAGGCTCGAGCGAGCGCGTCAGCGTGCAGGTCGAGAAGGCGGAAGCGAACGTTGCGGCCGAGAGCCGGCTGTTCCAGTTTCCGGCCGCGCCCACAAGCGCCGCGAAGTAAGGCGCGGATAAGGAGAACAATCCATGCGATTGGAGCTCGCAGCGCTCTGCTGCCTGGTGCCCGGCACCATCGGCTGCGCCGCAGTCGCCGCGGCCGAGGGAACCGCGATCGACTCGGGCGCGATTTCGGGTCTGGGTGCGCGCAACATCGGAGCGGGGGCGATGAGCGGGCGCATCGCGGCGCTCGCCGGCTTCGCCGACCGGTCGGGGAAGCTGACGCTGTTCGTCGGCGCAGCGAGCGGGGGAGTGTGGAAGTCCACTGACGGCGCGACCACCTTCAAGCCGGTGTTCGACGAGCAGCCGGTCCAGTCGATCGGCGCCATCGCCGTCGACCCGACGCATCACGACAACGTCTGGGTCGGCACCGGCGAGACCTGGACGCGCAACAGCGTCTCGATCGGCAACGGCATCTACAAGTCCACCGACGCCGGGGAGACCTGGACCTTCTCGGGGCTGCCGGAGTCCGAGCGCATCTCGCGGATCCTCGTCGATCCGCGCGCCTCGGACACCGTCTACGCCTGCGTGCCCGGCAAGCTCTGGAGCGACTCGGCCGATCGGGGCCTGTACCGCACAGGGGACGGCGGCAAGACCTGGCAGCTGGTGCTCAAGGGCGGGAATCTCTCGACCGGCTGCGGAGACGTCGCGATGCAGCCCGGCAGTCCCGACGTCCTCATCGCCTCGCTCTGGGACTTCCGCCGCCGGGGCTGGACCTACCGATCGGGCGGCGAGAGCCCGAAGGCGCCTTCGGGCAGCGGGCTCTACCGCAGCACCGACGGCGGGGCGAGCTGGACCGAGCTCACGACGGCCTCCGGCAAGGGGCTGCCGCCGAAACCCTACGGACGCATCGCGGTGCGCTTTGCGCCGAGCGAGCCGAAAACCGCCTACGCCTTCATCGAGTCGACCGACTCCGGGCTCCTCGTCTCGCACGACGGCGGCGACAGCTGGGAGCGGGGCGACAAGAGTCAGTGGATGGTGTGGCGGCCGTTCTACTTCGCCAACCTGATCGTCGATCCCAGGGACGCCAAGCGCGTCTTCAAGACCGACGGCAACCTGATCCTCTCAGAGGACGGCGGCAAGAGCTTCGCGGTCGTCGGCGGCTTCAACGGCATGCACGGCGACCTGCACGACCTGTGGATCGATCCCAACAACTCCCAACACGTGTTCGCGGGCGACGACGGCGGGCTGTGGATCTCGTACGACGGCGGCAACAGATGGTGGAAGAGCGACAATCTGCCGATCGCGCAGTTCTATCACGTGAGCGTCGACGACCGCGACCCGTATCGCGTCTACGGCGGGCTGCAGGACAACTCGAGCTGGGTGGGCGATTCGGCCTACCCGGGCGGCATCACGAGCTCGCGCTGGGAGAACATGTTCGGCGGCGACGGGTTCTGGATGTTCGAGGACCCTTCCGATTCCGATTACGTGTATGCCGAGTACCAGGGGGGCTTCATCGGCCGCGTCAACCGGCACACCCACGAGACCCGCGACATCCAGCCGCGCCTCGGCGCGCAGGAGCTGAAGCGCTACAAGAAGCTGCGCTTCAACTGGAATACGCCCATCGCGCTCTCGCCGCACGACCCGTCGACGATCTATATCGGGGCGCAGTTCCTGTTCCGCTCGCACGATCACGGCCAGACGTGGGAGCGCATCTCGCCCGACCTCACCAGCAACGATCCGCAGAAGCAGAAGCAGGAGGAATCCGGCGGCGTCACGGTCGACAACTCGGTGGCGGAGATGCACACCACGATCTTCTCGATCAGCGAGTCCCCGCTCACCGCCGGCCTCATCTGGGTCGGCACCGACGACGGCAACCTGCAGCTGACGCGCGACGGCGGCGGGCACTGGGAGAACGTGGTGGGGAACGTGCGCGGGCTGCCCAAGAACAGCTGGGTGAACTGGGTTCAGGCGGGCCAGTACGCGCCGGGCACGGCGTATGCAGCCTTCGACCGGCACACGTTCGGGGACATGACGCCGTATGTCTACGTCACGAAGGATTACGGTCGCACCTGGACGGCGCTCCTCGATCCGAAGGACGGAAAGGGTGTGCGCGGTTACGCGCACGTGATCAAGGAGGATCCCATCGACCCGCAGCTCCTCTACCTCGGCACGGAGCTGGGACTCTCGATGTCGGTGGACGGCGGCGCGCACTGGGCGCAGTACAGGGGCGGGCATCTGCCCACCGTCGCGGTGCGCGATCTCGCCGTGCAGCCGCGCGACAGCGACCTCGTGATCGCCACGCACGGCCGCGGCATCTGGATCGTCGACGACATCACGCCGCTGCGTAAGCTGACGCCGGAGCTCGCCTCGCAGGACGCCGCCTTCGTGTCGGCACGCCCCGCGCAGCAGCGCATCGAGGCGCAGGGGGGCTGGGCCAACGGCGCCGCGGCGTTCGTGGGCGACAACCCGAAGGACGGCGCGGTCGTCACTTATTACCAGCGCACCCGGCACCTGTTCGGCAAGCTGAAGATCGAGGTGCTCGACGCGAGCGGAGCGGTGATCGACGAGCTGCCGGCCAGCACCCGCCGCGGCCTGAATCGCGTCGTGTGGACCATGCACCGCTCGCCTCCGCACGTGCCGCCGGCCGTGCAGGTGGCCTTCGCCGGCACGCAGGGCCCGCGCGTGCCGCCGGGGACCTACGGCATCCGCATGGTGAGGGGCGACAAGACCTACGATACGCAGCTCACCGTGGGCCTCGACCGGCGCGTGAAGTGGACGGTCGCCGACCGCAAGGCGCAGTACGACGCGGCGATGAAGGTCTACACGCTCTTCAACGACGAGTCGGCGCTATTCGCCCGCATCTCGGGCCTGCGCGCCCAGGTGGCGGAGGCCGGCAAGGGCCGCGCCGAGAAGGATCCTTTGCACAAGAAGCTCGCCGACTTCGACGGCAAGCTCGACGAGCTGCGCAGGCGGATCGTCGCGACCAAGGAGGGTGGGGCGATCACGGGAGAGGAGCGCCTGCGCGAGCACACCGATCAGCTCTATGGAGCGCTCCTCTCGTGGGAGGGGCCGCCGTCGGCTTACCAGATCGACAACATCGCCGCGATGCGCGCTGAGCTCAGCGACATCGACGCGGGTTTCGCCGCATTAACGGCGCGGGAGCTGCCCGCGCTGAATTCGCTCCTGCAGAAGGAAGGCCTGAAGACCCTCACCGTACCCACTCCGGGAGCAGACGAGCAGCCGGGCGCGGGAGCTCATGGAGGCGGCGGCGACATCGCAGGCGGACGATCCGAGCTGCAAAACCTGCGTCTCTGGAATTGAAGGGCGCGCGCACGCTACCGCCGCTTGAGTCGCGAGCGGTCAGCGCGTGCGCACCTCAGGCCGTCGTGCCGGGTGCGCTGGGAACGCCAGGCCTGCGCGACGGCGGGGAGCCGCCGCTGGGCGACGGCCCGCCCTGGCGGGCCAGGCGCGCAAGCTCGAGCGGAATGGCGTTGCGCGCGGCCGAGGCGAGGCGCAGCGTCCGCTTGTGCTCGTACATGGCCTGTTCGGCGTCCTCGAGCAGCTCTTTGATGCCGATCGGCAGCAGCGGATTGAAATACGCGAGCCCCACGCTGAGCGACAGCGGGTGGCGGTCGGAGATCAGACCCTGGCGCATCCGGGCGCGAAGCAGGATTTCGCTTCGTGAGGGACACTTCTTATCGGTCGTCAGCGCTGCGAACTCGTCCCCGCCGAGCCTTCCGAGTACCTCGTGCACGCCGTAGCTCGGGAACAGCTCGCGCAGGAAACTGCCCGTCTGCCGGATCAGATCGTCGCCGGCCGCGTGCCCCGAGCTGTCGTTGACCTCCTTGAGGTTGTTGAGGTCTATGTAGACGAGATAAGCGGAACGCAGATCGCGCCGGGCGACATCGAGGAAGCGCTTGCCGGCCTGCAGGAAGCCGCGCCGGTTGTAGACGCCGGTGAGCTCGTCCGTCAGCGCCAGCGAGCGCATCGAGTCGATGAGGTGCGTGAGGCCCTCCAGCGCCAGTCGCCGCTCCGGGGTGAGGCGCTTGAATTGCAGCAGGTCGGAGAGGAGCCGCGTGATGCGCAGCGTATCGCCCTTCATGGCTGCCGCACGCAGATCGGCCGCGAGCTCCGCGACCCGCTCGCGCAGTATGTCTTCGTCACTCAAGCGTACCGTGTGCGCCGCGGCCTCGTCCATGATGGGACTCCCCACACTTTCATCCATGGGCCCAGCATACCGGCCCTCGGGGGGGCGCCAAGACAGCGAAGGCATGAATTCGACCTCGCGAAACGGCGCGCCTGGGGATCGGGAATTCCCCGATCCCCGGTCCCCGCTCGCCAAGCCGCCATCGTGGCCTTGCCGCACACCATCGCTGGCCTTGCCGCAACACTTTGGCGCGCAGTCGCCTGGACGCGGGCTGCGTCATCCGGAAATTCCCGATGGGACGCCTGGGCGCGCGACTGATCCTGCGTTCAGTCTTTCGCCGATGTTGGATATGCAGCGTGCGCAATAAGCTGTGATCGGCCTGTAAGGCTAAGGCTACGGAGAGTGGAGCTGCGGCGACCGAAGGGGCCCGCGGCTCATGCACAGGGATGTGCGTATGCATGAGGGCTCGGTCAGTGATCTCAGCGCAACATATCTTCGGACCGCCCGCCCGACTCATCACAGGGCTCCCCTAACAGTTTTAACCAACACAACGCGGGAGGAACGCCGGCTGGCGTTTGGCTATGATGGTCAAATCCTCGACGTACACGGGCATCGTGATCATCGAGCCTCACGGAATTCTGCGCGAGGGATTGCGCGCGCTGATCGAGCTTGAAGTCGACCTCCGTGTGGTCGGCGAGGCGAGTACCGGAGCGGACGGCGTGCGTGTGGTGCAGAGCACCGATCCGGCGCTCGTCATCACGGACCTCGCCCCCCCGGGCACCCAGGGGTTGCGGATCATCGAGCAGCTGCGCGCCGTGTCGGCGCGCGTGCATGTGCTGGTGCTCACCGCGTATTGCACGGACGAGTACATACGGGCAGCGCTCGGCGCCGGCGCCGACGGCTACGTGCTCAAGGACGCCGGCCGCGCGGAGCTGCTGCAGGCGATCCGTTCCGTGATCGCGGGCCAGAAGTACTTCTCCGAGCCGGTCTCGGCGCGCCTGGTGTCGGGGTATCTGCGCCGCAACGAGCCGACCCTGGGAGCGGCAGCGGGAGTGTACCCCCGGATCACCGACCGCGAGCGCGAAGTGCTGACGCACGTTGCACTCGGGGAATCCAACAAGCGTGTGGCGCTCGCGCTACGGCTCAGTGTGAAGACGGTCGAGAAGCATCGCGCGAATCTGATGCGCAAGCTCGAGTTGCACAACACCGCGAGCGTCACGCTGTTCGCGGTGCGTAACGGTCTTGTGCCGGCACAGTACGGCGATCAACCTCGCGGCGACCCGCCGCCGATGGTTGCAACGGCCGTGCGGCCCTAGGCGCAAGCCGAGACCGCTGCCAGGAGGGCATCCCGATTGGTGGACTCGCCGCGGATCCTGCTGATCGGACCGTACGACCCGCACTGCGGGGAATACACCTTTCTCGCCCCACCGCTCGGCGTGTGGCGCCTGGCCGGCGTACTCGAAGCCGCCGGCGCCGAGGTCAAGGTCTTCGACCCGAACTGCTGCGGCGGTCTGCCGGTGGTGCGGGCGCTCGAGCGCGAGCTCCTCGGGGGTGCCTGGGACATCATCGGCAGCTCGACCACCGGCATGACGCTGCGCTTCGATCTCGAGCTCGCGCACGTGGCGCGCCGGATGCAGCCGCATGCGTTGCTGGTCGCGGGGGGGATGGAGGCCACCTTCCGGCCCGAGCTCATGTTCGGCCTCGGGCCTTTCGATTGCGTCGTGCTCGGCGAAGGCGAGCGGCCGCTGCTCGAGCTCGTGGCGCGGCTGCGCGCGGGAGCGACCCTCAAGGGCGTCACCGGAACGGCGGAGCGGGGCGCCGACGGCCAGTGCCTGACGATGCGCCAGCAGGCCCTCACCCGCACCGAGCTGCGCGACGCCATCTTTCAAACGCCCTACGAGCGGATGCCCTACGCCGCCTACTGGGAGCGGCTCGAGAAGGCCTGCCGTGTGGGGGCGCTGCCGAGCAAGGCGGCGCGCGAGGCGAGTCTCGCCGAGATCCGCTCGGTGCGCCTCATCACGCTCAACTACTGCCCGATGGGCTGT
Organism: Gammaproteobacteria bacterium 13_2_20CM_66_19; assembly: GCA_001914695.1. Taxonomy (GTDB): domain Bacteria; phylum Pseudomonadota; class Gammaproteobacteria; order Steroidobacterales; family Steroidobacteraceae; genus 13-2-20CM-66-19. The sequence goes on from MNCZ01000038.1 coordinate 28,746, forward strand.
ACCTTCTGCTCCTCGACCAACTTCCTGCACGAGGCGCAGGGCAGTGTCGCGAGCATCGCGCGACTCGACGCCGAGGAATGCGTGCAGATGATCCAGCGCATCGTCGGCGCGCACCCGCGCGTGCGCACCATCATCTTCCAGGACGACATCTTCGTGTTCACGAAGGACAAGCGCGTCCTGCCGCTCTGCGAAGCGATCGTCGCCGCGAAGGCCAGCGGCGCGCTGCCGGAGGCCCTGCAGTTCATCAGCACCAATCGGGTCGACGCCATGTCGCCCGAGCGGCTCCACGCGATGCGGCGCGCGGGCTTCCGCGTGCTCGGATTCGGTATCGAGAACTTCTCGCGCAACGTGCTCGCCGAATTCAACAAGGCGCAGATCTACTCTCACATCCAGCCGACGCTCACGGACGCGCTCGCGCTGGGCATCACGCCGTTTCTCGATATCATCCTGAGCTCGCCGCGCGCTACGCTCGCGGACGTCGCGACGACGTTGCGCGAGGCGTATCGCTGGCTGAAGCAAGGCTGCGAAGTCGGAATGTATCCGTACGTGATTCCGTTCTCGGGAGCTGCCATGGCGGTCGATCCGGCGCTCAGGCAGTTCACCGTCTCCGAGCGCCGACAGGTCGCCGGAACGGACGTCGCGTGGGATCAGCCCGCCAAGATCCTGCCGCTCGATCCGGCGGTGCGCGAGGCGATCCTGAGGATCGAGCGCGAGTTCGAGGCGTCGCTCCTCGAGCTGCAGGGCCGCGCGGCGCATCTGCCCTCGCGCGTGCGCTCGCTGATCTGGATTCTGTGCTCGCTGCCGATCATGGCCGAGCACGGCCTGGCCGTCGCCAATGAGCCGGACCTGAAGCGCGAGCTCGCCCGACGGCTGCCGCAGCCGGAGGCGGCCGCGGGCGCTGCCGTAGCCGCGACCGCGTGAGACCGAGGCGCGCGCGGTGAGGGCCTGGCGGTGACGAGCACGGCAGTTTCGACGGCGCCTTCTCATCCGCCCCAGGCTTACTGGGAAGCGCGCGCGCAGCGCTTTGCCGTCGAAGGCGAAGGGCTCGCCGCGGTGTGCTCCTACGGGATGCCCGCCTTCTATAACCGGGTCGTCGATCTCTCTCAGCGGCTGGCGCTCGCGCCCTGGCTGCGGGTGCGCCCCGGCACGAGCGTGCTCGACGTCGGCTGCGGTGTGGGCCGCTGGTGCCGCGAGCTCGCCAGGCGCGGCGCGCGGGTGACCGGAGTCGATTTCAGTCCCACGATGATTGCCGAGGCGCGGCGGCGCGCCGCCGCGCGGGGCGTCCTCGCGCGCTGCCGGTTCCTGGTGCAGGACCTGGCTCACCTCGATGCGGGAGAGAAGTTCGATCTCGTACTGGGCGTTACGGTGCTGCAGCACATTCTAGAGCCGCAGGCCCTGCGTGCCGCCGTGCGCCGCCTGGCCGACCATCTGAGCGAGGCGGGCAGGCTCGTGCTGCTGGAGGCGGCACCCGAGCGCAGCATCGGGAGTTGCGACAGCCCGATTTTCCAGGCACGCCCGCGGAGCGACTACCTGCGACTGTTCGCCGAGTGCGGGCTCACGCTGCGGGCAATCCGCGGGGTCGATCCCGCGCCATTCAAGATCTGGCTGTGGCCGCATCTGCCGCGGCTCGCCCCACCCGTGCGCACCGCGGCGCTCATCCTGGCCACGGCCTTGTCCGTACCCATCGACGTGCTCTTCGGACGCCGCGCGGTCGGCCGCTCGTGGCACGCCGTCTTCATCCTAGAACACGCGCGTGAACACGCGCCCGAGCACGCGGGGGGCTGATCATGAGCAACAAACAGCGAATCGCGCTTGCCGTCGCAGTGTTCGTGCTGCTGGGGGCTCTGGCCTTCCTCGGCTGGTCGTACGAGAGCCAACGCGCGGCACCGGGTCCGGCCGCCGGCGCGGTGTCGGTCACCGTCACCAGCCCGGCCGACAGCGGGCCGGGTACGTTGCGGGAAGCGCTGTTCATCGCAGACGCCGCCAAGGGCTCGGCGAGCGTCGTGATCCGGACCCGCACGGTCACGCTGCAGACCGCGCTGCCGCCGCTGGTGAACTCGCACGGCGTGCGGATCCTTGCCGAACAGCCCGGCGCCGAGATCGACGCTCGGGCGCTCACCGCGGGACCGGTGCTCGACATCACCGGGGACTACGCCTCGATCGAGGGGCTTACTCTGCGCAATTGCTCCGGGACGGCCATCCTGCTGCGGGCGGCGCATTTCCATCTGCTGTCGAGCGTGGTCGAATCCTGTGACGTCGGCGTGGACGTCGCGGAGAACGCCGGCGACATCCTGCTCGAGCACAACCGCTTCACGAACGACAGGGTGGGAGTGCGTTTCGCGGCCCCGAATCGCAACACCATGGTGGTCGGCAATACCTTCCAGCAGGACAAGGACGCGGGCCTGTGGGCGGTGCGCGGCACCGCCGACGGCCGCGGCGGCGCGATCGGAGTGCGCGAGAACCACTTCATCGCCGACGGTAGCGGCGTCGTGGCGGGTAACGTCGGCTTGCTCGTCGAACGCAACGAGTTCGCGAACGCACGCGATGCCGCCATCCATCTGATCGGCGCGGGCGCGGTGATCCGCGGCAACCAGATCAGAAGCGGCACCGCCATGGGCATCGTCGCGGAGAATGCCGGCGAGACGGTCATCGACAGCAACGAGCTCGAGCAGTTCGGCACCTATGCCATCATGGTGCGGGGCTCGGGCAATGCCCTGGTGCGCGCCAACCGTATCCACAACTGCGGCTATGGCCTGGCGTTCGTGCTCGGTGATCCGCGCCGCCCGAGCAGCGCGGTCGGGAACACCATCATCGAGCCGAAGTTCAACGGCATCGACATCATCGGCGATTCGCCGATCCTGCGGCACAACGAGGTGTTGCGGCCGCACGCGTTCGCGCTGCACGTGCTGGACTACCAGACGCCCGGCGGTCAGACCGTCGCGGCGCGGCCGTTTCTCGAAGGCAACAACTTCCGCGCCGATGCGGTGCAGACGCCCGAGGATCTGCAGATGCCGAATAGTCAAATGCGCGCAGCGGCGCGACGGCAATGAACGAGCCGGACTCGACACAACTCCTTCCGGTGCTGGTGTGGCACGATCCGCGCGTCCACCTGCTGGACGACACCTGGCTGCTGACGATATTCGCGATTCTGCTCGGTATCGCGCTGCCGTGGTTCGTCAGCGGGCTGCACATCGACTTCGCGGCCACCGCGGCGGGACTGCTGGCTCTCGCGGCCGTCCACGTCGTCCTGGCCGCGATCTCCGGTGTGCGGCCGAGTAGCCAGTCGCGCGGGACGCTCGGGCTCTCGAGCCTGCACGCCCTCGGTGTGGCCGCGATGGTCTTCATCTGGCACCACGCCGGAGGGCTGCAGAATCCGCTGTTCCTCGCGGTGTTCGCCCTGCCGGTGATCGGCTCGATCTTTCTCTCGCGCTGGCAGCCGTATCTCATGGCCACGCTGGCGTCGCTGCTCGTGCTGCTGGCGGCCTCGAGCGAGGCGCCGGAGCTTCGCTGGTATGCGCCGTGGCTGGGTACGGCCGGCGACTGGCTCGAAACGCTGCTCGGCAGCGCGCGCGCCGGCGCGAGCCTGCCGTTCGCGGCCTTCTACGCGCCGTCGCAGTACTTCGTCGTCCTGCTCGAAGTGTTCGTGGTCGTGATGTTCGCCTGCGCCGTCGCAGCGGAATATCTCGCGAACGTCTTCGACAGGCTCGCCGCGCAGATGTGGACGGCGCGTGCCGAAGCGGCCCGCAGTCAGGAACTATGGGCGACGCTCGTGGAGCAGCTGCCGGTGGCGGCGGTTCTGCTCGACGCCGGCACGCACGAGGTGGTGGGCGCGAGCGGGATCGCGTTGAAGAAATTCCTCAGCGGCGCCGAGGGGGTCGTCGGCCGCGATTTCTTCGAGGCGATCCAGTTCTCCTACCCCGAGCCCATCGAGCGGCTCGTCGACGGCGCGGACGGCGTGGAGCCGCTCTGCATGGTGCGCTTCGGCGGGCAGCTGCTGGCGACCGAGATCCGCGTGCAGCATCTCGCGCAGCACGGGCGCCGATTCGCGCTGCTGGTGATCAACGATACGACGGAGGACTTCTGCGTGAAGGCCGCGCTCGACGTCGCCGAGTACGCCACCCTCGTGGCCGACGCGCAGGGGCGCGTGGTGGCTCTCAACCGGCCGGCGCGCGCGCTCTTTGGCGGGGCCAGTCCCGGCGCCGAGGTGTCGAGCCTGCTGCCCCAGGCCAACCCGGGCGCACGCTGGTGGGATCCCGGCTTGAGCGGCCGCCACAAGATGCACGTGACCGTCATGCGGCGCATGTACCAGGTCACGACCACCGCAGTGGCTCTGCCCGGTGAGGACGCGCGGCTGTACGTGATCGCCTTCCTGCCGATGGCGCGCGTCGCGGCCGAGGATCAGAGCGCCACCACCGGCTCGAACACCGTGGTGCAATGGCCATGAAGGCCGCCGCGCCGATCGGCTGGCTGGCCGCGGCGCTCACGGGCGCCGAGGCCGCCGCGGTCGACCTGCCCCCGCCATCGCCCACGCCGGCGGCCGTGGGCGATCAGCGCCTGGTGTTCAGCACCAACGGATCGACGCTGACCGGCGGCAGTGGCGGCGGCGGCGCCTCCGCCGCCTGGGTGGGAAGCGTCGGTCCGGATGCCGTGCTGGGGGCCGGGGCGGAGTACCAGCAGATCGCGAACGCCCATTGGACCACGGGCAGCTTCACCGGCTCGATGGGGTTCGGGGGCGGCAGGACACACCTGTACGTCGACGCTCACGAAGGCGCCGGGGATGTCGGGGACCACGCCTTCCACTACTCCGTCGCCTCCCTCGGGCTCCTCGGTCTGCTCACACCGGAGCTCACCCTGCAACTCGAGGAGCGCTACATCGATATCGACAAGAGCCATGGGAGCCTCCCCAAGCTCGGTCTGACGTACCGGGTCACCCTCGAGCTCTCGGCTTCGGTGTCATATGCCAAGTCATTCAGAGGGAATCTCGGCACGCGGCTCGTGACGGGGCGCATCGACTACACCGGGGTCAGCTTCAACGCCATGGCGGGGCTGGCGGGAGGAGCTCCACGAGGGTTTCGTCGGCATCGGCAAGACCTTCGGCCGCAGCGACTGGCTGCTGCTCGGCGACTACCAGGACGTCAGCGGAACCAGGCGCACCAGCATCACCGTGAACTGCACGGTTCACCTGCGCGCACCGGCCCAGGCGCCATGACCGAGCTCGGGCCCTTTTCGCGATGGCTGCCGGCGACGCTGGTCGCCGCGGTGGTGCTGCTCGGGGGTGGGCGATTGATCGCTCTCAGCATGCGCGATCATGCCGCGCAGATGCGCGCCGCGGCGCAGAGCGCGGTGGCGCGCGAGTCGCGGCTCGTCGAAGCGCAGCTGCTCACCCTCGCCGATCGCACCCGCGAGGAAGCACGCCGCGCCAGCCGCGCGGCCCGCGCGCCTGCGCCGAGCCCGAGCTCCTCACCGGCCCCGGGCGCGGCTCCGGGCCGGGGCGCCTTCTGGATGACTGCCGGTGGCACGGTGGTGCGTGCCGGCGACGCCGACACCGCCGTCAGCCGTGCGCTCGCCGCCGAATGGGCGGTGGCGGGGGCGGGCGCGCGCGGGGCGGCCGGGTTCTTCGGTCCCGTGCGCTACGGCGCCCAGTGGATGATCGCGGCTTACGCGGCCCTTGAGGGCCGGCCGGCGACGGCTGCGGCGGCCGCGCCCGCATGGGCCGTGGGCTACGAGAGCCTCGATTCCCTCCTCGTGCGCGCCGGTTTCGGCCGGCTCGCGAGCGAGGGATACGACTTCCAGATCACCCAGATCGATCCCCTCACCCACAGGGTTCGCGAGCTCTTCGGGTCCCGCCCGGACGTGCCCGCCGACGCGGTGTCGGGCGCGATTCGTGCGGGCGCGGCGCTCTCCCCGCCGAGCGCTTCCGCCTACCTGGGGCTCGCGATGTGGCCGCGGTCGGGCTGGTACCCGGTACTGGACCTCGCGACCAAGACGGGTCTTCTCCTGCTCCTGGGCTGGACGTTCGTCTTCGGCGCGCACGAGCTGACGGCGAGCGTGCGGCGCACGCAAGGCGCGCTCGCGCAGGTGCGCAAACGGCTGCACGCGGTCAACGAGCGGCTGTTCAACGAGATGGAGCAGCACCAGGCGCTGCAGAAAAGCCTCGAGCATGCCCGCTACCACGACCCCTTCACCGGGCTGCCGAACCGCCGCTACCTCATGGATCAACTCGATCGTGCGCTGCGCGAGGTGCGCACGCGACGCCGGCAGCGCATCGCCGTCGTTCTCATCGAGATCGATCGCTTCAAGCTGATCAACGACACGCTGGGCCACACCGCGGGCGACGAGCTGATGCTGCAGGCGTCGCAGCGCTTCGCCCGCGCGGTCGAGGGGATGCAATGCGTGCTGTCGCACTGGGAGGGCGGGCAGCTGGCGCTGCTCCTGTACGAGGTGGAATCGCCCGAGGCCGCACAGGCCCTCGCCGCCAAGCTCCTGAGCGTCCGCCAGGAGCCCTTTACGCTGCGCCAGCAGCGCATCAGCGTCGCCTCCCGTATCGGACTCACCTGTATCGACTCGGGCCTGCAACGCGTGGAAGAAGCGCTGCGCGAGGCGGATATCGCGCTCTCGTTCGCCAAGCGGCAGCCGGCCCAGCCGATCGTGGCGTATACGCCGGGCATGGGTGGCGCGGCCGTGAGCCTGGTCAGTCTCGAGGCCGACCTGCACGTGGCCCTGGATCGCCGGCAGTTCCGGCTGCTGTTCCAGCCGATCGTCGACCTGCGCGGGAAACGCGTGGTGGGCGCCGAGAGCCTGCTCAGGTGGCAGCATCCGGTCGAAGGCGTGCTGACACCCGAGAAGTTCCTGCCGATCGCGGAAGAGGCGGGCGTGATCGTGCCGGTCACGCGCTGGGTCATCCAGAGAGTCTGCCGGCTGGCCGCGGAATGGCGCCAGCGCCTGCCGCAGGCCATCGACTTCTACCTGAGCGTGAATCTCTCCGCGGCCAGCTTGCGCGATCCGGGGTTGCGCGAGTACGTGGCGCAGGTCCTTCAGGAGACCCATACCTCGCCCCGGCAGCTGAAGTTCGAGCTCACCGAGGTCGGTCTCATCAGCAACGTGAGCGCCGCGCGCGAGCTGCTCAACGGCTTCCACAGCATGGGTATCGAGCTGATGCTGGATGATTTCGGGACCGGCTACTCCTCACTCAGCTACCTGCAGCTCTTCCCGTTCAGTTACGTCAAGATCGACCGACCGCTGCTCACCTGGACCGGGTCGGAACGCTCCAACAATGCCATCACCTCCGCGATTCTGCAGATGACTTCGAATCTCGGATTGCGCGCGGTCGCGGAGGTCGTGGAGACGCAGGCGGCGGCGCAGGCGCTGCAGCGCATGGGCTGCGATTTTGGCCAGGGCTACTTCTTCTGCGAGCCGGTCGAAGCGGAAGAGGCTCTGCATCAGGTGCGCACCTACAACGGTCCGCCCGCGGTCGTGCCGGTCCTGCGGCCCGCATCCGGCCAGGGCGGCGGGACGGAAGTCGCCGGCGATCATTCGCCGACTGTGGTGCTGCCGCCGGAGGATGGCGGCATCAACGACGATACCGTGGGCCTTCCCGGGCTGTCCCCGCGCGCCGGGAAGTCCCCGCGCGGGACCTGAGCGGACATGGCCGCAGAGCCCTGGAAGAGCCGACGTCCCTGGCCGTTGCTCGTGCCGCTCGGCGTCTATGCGCTGCTGCTCGCATGGATCGGATTCTCGGCGGCCGCCGTCCAGGGCTACGACTTCTCGTACCTGCTCTATGCGCTCGCGAACCTGATCGTGTTCACCGATGCGATCGATTTCGGGTTGCGCCTGTACGTGCATCGGCGTCATACCGCGGTCACCGCCGACTTGAGCCGGGGCGCCGTGCGGCAGCTCTCGATAGATCTCCCCGCCGCGCAGCGCAAGCCCGGCGGCCCGATCACCGTGCGGGCGGCGTGCCGGCCGTATGCGATCATCGCCTCGATATACAACCTCGAGGACGAGCTCGATGAGTTCATGGAGCGACTCGAGCCCCAGCGCGATCGTGTCTGGCTCATCAGCGACGGCTCGACCGACAGAACCGCGAAACGCCTGCAGCAGCGCGGCTGGCGATGCCTCGACGAAGAGGAAAACCGGCACAAGCCGGCGGCACTCCGCCATCTGCTCCAGACCCTGCCTCCGCAGATCGAAACCGTCATGGTCCTCGATCCCGACGTCAAGATCTGCGGCCGGCACGAAGGCAGTGTCGTCGAACTCGAGCGCGCGATCGCAGACCTGCAGCAGTCGGGGGCGGCGGCGGCGTGCCCGCGCGTCATGATCGAACGGGACGGCTTTCTCGCGCGGTTTCAGGCGCTCGAGTACACCCTGACCTTCGTGGTCGGGCGGCGAAGTCTTGCCGATTACGGCATCACCTCCGGCGTCTCCATCTACAGGCGCGACGCGCTCGAGCGGGCGCTCGATCAGCATTCGCTCTCCATCTACGCGGAAGATCTCGAGAATACCGTGATCCTGCTGGAGGCCGGCGAGCGCATCTACTACGACGGCCGGCTGGTGGTGAGTACTCATGGGCCGCACACTCTGCGCCGCTGGTACTCGCAGCGGGTGGGCTGGTACTACGGGCTGCTGAGGCTCTACACGCAGCGCTCCCGCGAGCTGTGGCGCATCGGCCGGCGCACGCCCTTTGCCATGTACAACTTCATCGGCTACCTGGGCGTGCTCGGCCTGGGCCTGCACTTCCTCAGGGTCGCGAGCGCGGGGCTGCTGCTCGTGAGCGTCCTCGCCATCCTCGACAATCTCTTCGTGCTCGATCTGCTGCACACGGGCAGGGTGATCAACCCGGTGTACATCGCGGCCGCCGTAGGCAGCTACCTGGCGCTCGCGGTGATCGCACTCTTCACGGTCGTGCCGAAGCGCGAGCGCGCCTACATCGCGCCGATCCTGCCGATCTACTTCGTCTATGTCCTGGCGCACATCGCTCCGATCACCGTCGGATTCGGCAACTGGGTGGCGCTGCGGCTGTGGGGCCGGCGGCTGTACCGCGACCACTACCAGGCGGACGAGGACGACACGGTCCGCCTGCGACGCAACGGCCTGAGGTCCAACGGCCTGAGATCCAACGGCCTGAGATCGCCTGCGGCCTGAAGCGGCCGAGCTGCCCGCGGGATGCGCGCTCGCGCCCCTACATCCGATCCCCGGACTGGACGTCGAAGGAGAGCGCTCGCCAGCTCCGCACGGTGGGCTCGTGCCGGGCCTCGGGCGCGAGCGCCATCAGGTATCCCGGACGCGTGACGAGTCCGAGCCGGCGCGCCGCCTCGGCATCGTCGCCGCGGGTCGAGTACATGAAGAAGAGGCGCCGATGTCGCTGCGCGTGCGCCGCGATGGCGCGGATCGCCGCGACGCGCTCGCGCGGGTCGCCGTCGAGCCACTGCAACCGATCGGTGCGTCCGACGGACTCGATCAGCGCGCGGCAGGTCGCCCCCACGCGCAGCGACTGGACCGGATGAGGACGCTCGACCATCTGCGACGCCCAGGCGCTCATGTCCGGATAGTGAAAGACCGTCCGGGGAGGCGAGCCTCCGAGGCGCGCGCCGGCGCGCGCCGGCCAGCGCCCCGTCACCGCGGCGCGGCGCACGCGCAGGGTGGGGGTTCCCGCGACGCCCAGCCCACCGCGCGAGGCGATATACGCGCTCGCGATCTCCGTAGCGCCGAGCCGTCGCAGGCCGCGGCCGGTCGCATTGTCGGCGGTGACGAATCCCAGCAGTGCCGTGCAACCGCGTACCGCACTTCTGGCGAGGGCACCCTGCAGCACCTGTGCGTAGCACCCGCGCCCCCGCTCGCCGGGCAGGGTCGCGGCCGAGACTACGACGCTCACCCGATGCGCCGCGCCATCGGGAGTCCGCAGCAGCCGATAGGCGAGACCACAGCCCGCCACGACGCGCTCCCCGTCCACCAGCATGATGCGATCGGGAGCCTCGCCGCCGAAGGGGCGCTGCATATACCAGCGGTACATCGCCTCGGTCCAGGGAGTGCCGAAGCAGCGCGTGAGAAAACGCGCGCCGGCGTCTGCGTCGAGCCCCGCGGGGTTGACGAGGATCCTCAGGCCGCCGTCGCCCGACATCGCTCCGCCACCTCGGCGAGAGTCGTCCACCACAGGGCATCGCCGTAGCGGTCCCCGAGCTCCCGCCAGAGCCGCCCGAGATAGCTGCAGTACTGGTCATCGAGTCCGTCGAGCATCGTGATGCCGCCGCCGGTCTTGAAGATGTGAGCCTTGATCGAGAGCACCCCGCCGCACTCGATGATGGCGCGCGCGCGCTCGAGCGTGGAAGTGGCCTGGAAGTTGGTCGTGAGATGCACCAGGCCGGCGGGAGAGTCCGTTCCGCGCGCCGGGTTCCCGTCGGGTTTGCACCGGATCAACGTCGGCTGGATGAGGGAAGCCCCGCGCAGGCCGTTTCCCGCGGTCCGTGCCTCACCCGTCACGGCCGTGTCGAGATCACGCGCCGAGGTGACGAAGCGGAAGTCCGCGTCACTCAGGGCCTGGCAGAGCGCTGGCGGAGAATTCCACGCCGGCGCGGCGAAGCCCTGAACGTGCCTCAAGCCCGCGGCCGCGAAGATCCGCCGTCCCTCCTCGAGCATCGCGCGGCACTCGCTGCGCGACTGCTCCTGAAACTCGACCGCCATGCGTGGACCCACATGGGCGTGATTCAGGCCGTGCACGGCGCACTCGGCGCGCGGCAGCGCGTTCAGGTAAGAGACAAACTCCGGGTGGCGATCGACACGGAAACGGCCCTTGGGAGCAAGCGGCGCCCAGTGGATGCGCTCGCGCAGGAGCGGGATCCGGGTGAGCCACCTGCGGGTTGGAACCAGGCGCTGCAAGCGCCAATCCGGTGTGACGAAAAGGGTGACCCGGACACTGGGATTGCGCTCGAGCAGCCGCTCCAGGCGCCCGAGCGCTCCGCGGCCGAGGTCGCCGCCGGCGTCGAACTCGTCCCGCGAGGTTGCCGGATGGATGTCGTCGACGCTGAAGCACACCGCTGCCCGCTTTCCGGCGGGCAGCCACGTGTGATGTTCGACGAGCGTCATCGCGGTCGCGGTCATGGAGCCCTTCCAGAGCCGGTCACTCGGGTGGCGGCAATCGGGTCTTTCCCGATGGCGGCTTTCCTCGCAGGCGGCCTCGTCATTCTGCTTCTTTTCGGCGGGAGAGGGCATGTCCGCAGACTTGCGGTCCGTCAGCGGGGGCGTATGCTCGGCGTCCGCGGCCCGGGCTCCCGGCGGAGGGGCGTTGCCGGATCCGAGGGGCACCCATGAACAAGAAATTCCTCATTGCCTGGATCGTGCTGTTCGTCGCCTGGTTCATCGGCAGCTTCATCGTGCACGGCGTCCTGCTGAGTGCGGACTACATGCATCTCACCAGCCTCTTCCGCGCGGAGCGCGACCAGCAAAAATACTTTCCGTGGATGATCGTGGCTCACGTGATGCTCTCCGGCGCATTGGTGTGGATCTATGCGCGCGGCGTCGAATCGAAGCCGTGGCTCGCCCAAGGCGTGCGCTTCGGAATCGCGGTTGCATTCCTCACGACCGTGCCGACGTACATCATTTACTTCGCCGTGCAGCCGATGCCCGGGGAAGTGGTGGTCAAGCAGATCGTCTTCGACGGGATACTCACCGTCGTGCTGGGAGCGATCGTCGCCTGGCTGTATCGAGGCGCGCCGGCACGGCCCTGAGTGACGGGTTGGGCACCGCGGGTGCACCTAAACTGAGCGAAGAAAGCGAGGGTTCAGGCTATGCGTCAGTCATTGCAGCGAGCGGTCGTGTTGGCGAGCGTATGCATGGGCTTCGTCGTTGCAACGCCGCCTGCGGTTGCGGACGAGACCTGCAATTCGCCTTACATCAGCAACCTCATCAAGGGGCAGGAGGACTTCGTTCACGTCTGGACCCTCGGAGTCGAGGGCCTCGGTGACGGGTCCGACAAGCTGGTCACCATCGATGCGAATCCCGGGTCGAAGAGCTACGGCAAGGTCATCCATAGCCTGTCGGTCGGCGGGCGCGGTGAAGCTCACCACATGGGCTTTACCGACGATCGCCGATTTCTCTGGGCGGGGGGACTCGACGACAGCCGGATCTACGTCTTCGACGTCGGTACTGATCCGTCCAAACCGAAGCTGATCCGCACGATTGCCGACCTGCCCACCAAGACGCGATTCGTCGGTCCGCATACGTTCTACGCGCTGCCGGGCCGGATGCTGATCGGCAACCTGTCGAACAACGCCGATCAGGGCGGCGTGACGGGAATGGCCCTGTACAACAACAAGGGGACGCTGATCACCCGCTACGAAATGCCGACCGCCTCGATCGGTGGGGTCAAGGGCGACGGGTACGGCTACGACATTGCGATCAATCCGGCCAGGAACGTGCTGCTGACATCGAGCTTCGCCGGCCGGCAGAACTACATGCGCGAGCTCGGTGAGCTGATCAAGGATGCCGAGGCGATGAAGCACTTCGGCAACACGGTGGTCGTGTGGAACCTCAAGTCGATGCAGCCGACCCAGGTGCTGAGCGTGCCGGGGGCGCCTCTCGAGGTCCGCTGGGCGCTCGCGGCCGGGCAGAACTGGGCGGTTACCGCGGCCGCCCTGACCTCGAAGCTCTGGCTCATCAAGCCAGCCGAGGGCGGCAGATGGGCTGCCCGGGAGGTCGCGACGATCGGAGATCCGGCGCAGGTTCCGCTGCCCGTGGACATCTCCATCACGGCCGACGGCAAGGGTCTGTGGGTCAACACGTTCATGGACGGCGTGACGCACTACTTCGATCTCACCGATCCCGAGCACGCCAAAGAGACCTATCAGAAGCACACCGGCAGCCAGGTCAACATGATTTCCCAGAGCTGGGACGGCAAGAGGCTCTACATCACCTCGAGCCTGCTGACGCACTGGGACAAGAAGGGCGCGGACAACGAGCAATTCCTGCGCGCCTTCCACTGGGACGGTCATGCGCTGACCCCGGCCTTCGAAGTGGACTTCACGAAGGAGAAGCTCGGAAGGCCGCACCACATGAAGTTCTCCGCAAAGGGCGGCCAGTCGCGAGCCCTCGCCGCGCTCGCCCCGCACTAGAGTCATGAGCCGGGGCCTGCGAACGCTCGCGGCGTGCCTGTCGCTCTCCGCAGGCGCAGGCACGCAGGCGGCCGTCGATGCAGGCCCGGCGACGGCGCCACGGATGGAGTTCACGCCGCTGCCGGCGGGCAGCTATCGGCTCCCGCAAATCCAATCCGTGGCGGACGCAGCGCTGCTCGACGAGCGCGGCCGTCCTGTGCGCCTGAGCTCGGTGACGAACGGCAAGATCACGCTGCTCACGTTCTTCTACACCTATTGCGCGGATCCGCTGGGATGCCCGTTCGTGCATGAGACCATGACCTGGCTTCGCAGTCGCATTGCCCGCGACCACGAGCTGGCGCATCGGGTACGGTTCGTGGCGATCAGTTGCGATCCCACCACCGATACGCCCGAGGTCCTGGCCCGATACGCCGGGGAGCTCGCCGATGACTCGCGATTCGAGTGGCGCTTTCTCACGGCGCGCTCGGTGCCCGAGCTGCTGCCGGTGATCGATGACTTCGGGCAGAGTGTGAGCGTGGAGCTGGACCGGAGCGGGCGGCCGACCCGGGCACTTCATCACATGCTCAAGGTCTTTCTGATCGATGGTCGCGGCAAGGTGCGGGAAATCTATTCACTCGCCTACCTGCAGCCGCAGGTGATGCTGAACGACATGCGGACTCTTTATCTGGAGCGGTAAGCCTCCGTGCGTCGGGTCGCGAACGTGACCATCTGACCGCAGACGCTGCGGTCACTCGTTGCGCTCATGTGACACCGGAACTACCTGAGTCCCGGCGCGCGGCGTGGCTCCGCCGCCGCGCACTGCGTCACAGTCCCGCGGGCGCTCCCTCACGCGGCCGCCAGGGGGTGAGGTAGTGTGACCACTATGAAGCGTTTGAGGTGGCTCCTGCTCGTCGCCATCGTGGCCGTCGCATTCGTGCACTACAGGAGTCACGCCGCGCCGTCCGCCCGCGAGGTCGAGTCGGCGCTACGCGTCTACCTGTCATCGCCCAAGTCGCAGAACTGCTCCGGGTCGATGACGCTCGAGCAACTCGATGAGGTCCGCGTCGGAGAGTATGCGGAGCAGTTCGGCGGTTGGCCGGTGTATGCGGCCCACCGTGAGACCTGCCACGAAGAGAATCGTTCTTCCGGATATTCCTCGAGGTACTCGCAGACCTTTGACGGCCGCCGGGACGGCGAGCGCAACGTCGCCGTGGCCTTCGTGCGCCGCTCCGTCACCGGTCAGGTCGAAGTGTTCGTGCCGGGGCTGTTCGGCGAGGGCGAGCGCCAGATGCGGGAGACGATCCACAAGAGCCTGGAGAGCATCCAGCTCAACGTGCCATCGGGATCCAGGCCGACTACCTGACGCGGCGCAGCCGCGCCGGCGTCGTGCCGAGGCGTGCCTTGAGGACGGCGCCCATGCATTCCTGGTGTTTGAAGCCTGCACGCTCGGCCACGGCAACCAGCGGCAGGTCGGTGTTGAGCAAGAGGTCGCGTGCGCTCCGGTGGAATCGCGCGGCAATTCGTACCTCGCGACGTCGCGGCATACCGCAGCAACCGCCAGCGAAAATCCGGCGAAGCGTTGCTCCGACCAGTTCTCCCCCTCGATGCCGAAGAATGCAAATTGCCGCAGCCCGCTCGAGCAGGTGTTCGGCTCCCATCCTGGCGATCGCCGACTCGCAGTCCGGTCCCGGGGATCGGGCCTACCGGTTGAGATAACCGCTCAAGCCCTGTAGAAATCCGGTCGATTCATCTGTTGCGGGGGCGCAACAAGGCTTGTTATCGCGGATCATTCGAATTAAAGTTTCCTGGAGTGCCGGGCCCGCGACGGGTACATGCCAGGGGTTCGAACGACGTAACCGCGCGAGCGACCAGCACCTTCTCAGATCGACTTGCGGTCCTATCAGCTTGAGCGCCCGTTTCACTAAATGGTATCCGGGAGGGGACGGTCCATGAGAGTAAAAAGCAACAAAGCACTCCGCAGGAGTGCCCGGCTGGCTCGACGCGCGTTCATTTCACCGGCCGCTGCGCTGCCGTCGGCCCTAACCGCCGCGGGGGCCACCCTGCGGGCGGCTCTGGTTCCAGTCGCGCTGGGGGTGGTGCTGGGGGCGGCGCTCGTGCCGGGCGTCTCGCACGGGCAGGGGACGCCGAGCGGCGGCGGACAGGCCGGAGGTACCGAGCAACCGAGCGAGACGCAATCGCTGGAGACGGTGGTCGTGACCGCCACCGCCACCGGCGTCAAGAAGCTCGACGCCGCCTACACGGTCATCGCTGCGGACGAGGAGATGATCAAGGAGGCCAACCCGAAGAGCACCGCCGATCTGCTGAAGATCTCCCCGGGGCTGTGGCCGGAGTCGAGCGGCGGCCAGACGGGCGCCAACATCGAGATCGCCGGCATTCCCGGCGGCGGCGACGCGCCGTTCTTCACCGTGCAGGTCAACGGCTCGCCGATCTACGGCTTCCCGACGTTGTCGTTCTTCGAGGGCACCTCGGCCTTCCGCCTGGACGATACCGTCGAGCGCGTGGAGATCGTGCAGGGCGGGCCGTCGGTGGTATTCGGCGACGGGCAGATGGGCGCGACCTCGAACTTCATCCTGCGACGCGGGACTGATAAACCGACCGGCAGCGCCGGCGTTACCTACGGCTCGGAAAACCTGAAACGCGTGGACGCGTTCTATGGTTTTCCGGTCGCGCCCGGCTGGCTCGGCAGCGTGGGTGGCTTCTATCGTGACTCGAACGGCGTGCGCGATCCACAGTTTTCGGCCGACAAAGGCGGGCAGTTGACTGCGACGCTGACGCATGACCTGGGCAACGGCTCGGTGATGTTTTATGCCCGCTACCTCAACGACAAAAACCAGTTCATCACGCCGATCCCGCTGATCCAGCACGGTACCGATTCGTTCAGCGCGTATCCGGGCTTCGACCCGCTGACGACGACGTATTACAGCTCGGCCATCCAGCACGTGTTCCTGCCGTCCTATCCCGGCGGCTCGAATGCGGATCTGGCGAACGGTCGCGGTGCCGACATGAAGTTCTTCGGCGGCAATCTCGACCTGAACTTCGACGGCGGCTGGAAGCTGTCGGACCAGCTGCTGATCGACGGCGGCGACATGGACACGAACGCGCTCTTTTCGGGAGCGAACCCCGCGCCATTCTCGGCCCTGGCGGCCGGATGCGGTGCGCCGGGGCCGACGCCGTGTCCGGAATTTGGGGGCTCCGCGGGGACCACGGACGCCGGCGGCTATGTGGTACCTGCCGGCTACACCGCGGTCGGGACCTACGTCGGCGGTGGAGCGGTCGATCCGGCGCAGAGCATCATCCACCAGGGCTGGTGGTTCATTCACAAGCACCTGTTCATGTGGGAAAACGACCTGCGGCTCAGCAAGGAGCTGTTCGGCGGCAACACCCTGACCGCTGGCCTCTACACGACGCATTTCACCGATGATGACAAGTGGTCGCTCGGCAATCAGATGCTGATGACCAATACGCCGAACGCGCGGCCGATAACGGTCACTTACGTGCCGACCGGCGTGGGCGTCGCCCAGCAGCGCACCGACGCCCAAGGGTTCACTGACTTTGGCGGCTTCCACATCACCGAGCACGGCACGGCCACCAACATCGCTTTCTATCTGTCGGACTCCTGGCGTGTGGATCAGTGGTTGTTCGATGGCTCGTACCGCATCGAGAAGGTCGACGCCACGAATACGGTCTGCAACCTGACCAACCAGGACCTGGACGGCAATCCAAACACGCTCTATGACAACTCGGTGCCGGTCTGTAATGGCACCTTTGCCGTCACGGACTACAAGCCGACGCGCGGCTCGGGGACCGTGGGAGCGAACTACGAGTTCTCCAACCACATGAGCGCGTATGGGCGTTATAGCCGCGGCGTGCACTTCCTCGATTTCGACAACGGCATTCGCGGCAGCACGACTGGCAACACGCCGCCCGAGACGACCATCGAGATCGAGGAAATCGGCTTCAAGTACCAGGCCAACTGGATCTATGCTGACCTGGTCGGCTACTTCAAAACCTTCGATGGCCTGCTATATCAGCCGACCGACGGTTCGGGAGCGCCGGTCGGCCCGCAGCTGGTCTACGGCTCCTCGTCCAAGGGCGTGAACGCCATCATCGCCCTGACGCCGGTGGAGCACCTGAAGCTGCAGCTCGCAGGCAATTACATGGACGGGCACTACACGCATTACTTCGCCTGCATCCCGTACGTGAACACCGTGACTGGCAACGGCTGCGCGTTCATCGAAGGGCAGCAACTGCAGCGGCAGCCCAAGATACGTTGGGTCGCCACGCCCAGTTACCGGATGCCCTTCGGCTGGGGTGACGTCACCGCCTTCTTGACGTACACCTACGTGGGCTCGCACACCCAGGACCAGTCAGGCCTGCAGCACCTCGGCACTTACCACACGCTGGACTTCGGCGTCGTCGCCGGGATCGGCCAGAATTGGGAGGTCCGCGTACAGGGTACCAACGTGACGGACGAGCTCGGCCTCACCGAGAGCAACTCGCGCATCCTCGGTCCGGCCGCGGGCTCGGGAGGTGTGATCCTGGCCCGGCCGCTCGAGGGACATGAGATCAACGGCCAGGTTACGTACAAGTTCTGATATGGCCCCTCGTGTCAAGTTGGCACGAGGGGTTTTCTCGCGAAGCCGCGCTTGAGGTGGTGGGAGCGGGTTGGAACGAGTAGGTG
>MNCZ01000075.1 GCA_001914695.1 Gammaproteobacteria bacterium 13_2_20CM_66_19
CTCGAAGGCATCGAAGCCGCACTCGTAAGGCGAGAGCTTGGCGCGATCGTCGTGGAAGCGGGCGAAGTAACGCCCGAGGCCGGTGCCGAGCACCAGCAGCACCACTGCCAGGGCGCTGGCGACGATCAGGAAGATCAGGACCGGCAGGTAGTTCGACAGCATTCGCCACACTCAGGCGTAAAAAAGGCAGATCGCCCGCGACCTGCCCCCACGCAAACGGCTCGCATTGTAGCAGCGCAGTCAGCGGTTTTGGTGCCGGGGCACGGAAGTTGCCGGCGCCTCAGGGCGGGGATGGCGAACGTCAAGCCGTCCAGCCGCCGTCCCTTGTTCGGATGTACCCTGCGGGCCAAAGTCGTCAGACTTGCGGTGTGGGAGAAGACCAGGGTCCCCCGGGGGAATCCCAGCCGACATCCGCCGCCAACCCGCGCGACGGCCTGATCGATTTTTCGCATTACTCGCTCGCCCAGCTCGAAGAGCTGCAATTCGGCATCGATCGCCGTAGCGCACCGCGCGATCACGCCAACCTCATGGCCGAACTCGAGCGGCGCCGAAAAGAGGCACGCCCCGCTACTGCGGGCGAAGCCTGGATCAGCGGACGATTCACGGTCCGTGACGGATGGTGGGGCTGGCTGCAGTCGAAATACCGACGCTCTCCGCTCTACAGCGAAGGCGCGATCGCGGTGCGCACCGACGACGTAGTGCTGCGCGGCCGGCAACGTACGTGGCTCGGTGTACCCGAGGACGCCGAACTCAGCTTTGCGGCCTCTGCCGTGCGCAACGCAGCACGCGACGGTGCGCTGGTGTGCTTCGATTGCCGGCGCTTCGGCCCGTGGTGGCACCGCATCGAGTTCCGAGCCGAGACCGTCGCGGCGGCCGAATCGCTGGTGTCCGCCTTGCCGCGCAGCCGCACGAGCGGCTTCGGGCGACGCTGGGAGCAGTTGCGCGAACTCAACCAGCGCATGGCCGCCATCGGTGGCTTCCCCTGGGTGACCTGCACCATCGTCGGGCTGAACGTCGCGGTATTCGCCGCCATGGCGATTGCGACACGGCGTCTGGGCGAGTTTGACCCGGTGCAGATGCTGGACTGGGGAGCCAACTATGGTCCGCTCACCATCAGCGGACCCTGGTGGCGACTCATCACCGCACTGTTCCTGCACGGGAGCCTGCTGCATCTGCTGCTGAACATGTGGGCATTCTGGAACGTCGGGCGTCTCACCGAGCGGCTGTACGGGAATTGGTGCTTCGCGTTCCTGTATTTCGCGAGCGGGCTCCTCTCGAGCCTCGCGAGCATCGCCTGGGATCCGACACACTCCACCGTCGGCGCGTCCGGCCCCATCTTCGGGATTTTCGGCGCGTTTCTCGCCTGCCTTGCGCACCCCCGCCACTACGTCCCGGCGAGCATCGTGAGGGTCTACTGGCTGAGCACGCTGGCCTTCGTGGCATTCAACCTCGTTAACGGCTTCCAGCACAGTGGCATCGACAATGCCGCGCATGTCGGGGGTCTAGTGAGCGGCTTCGTACTGGGTTTGGTGCTCATGCGGCCTCTGCAGCCGGAAGTGCGCGCACACTTTGCCCTGCCCCAGAGCACCGCTGCGCTGGCACTCACCGCACTCGGGGTGCTGGCCGCGCTATGGCAGGTGCGCGGTATCGGCTCGCAGCTGGGCCCTCCCGAACAGTACCTGCGCGCGCATTCCTGGTATCTGAATGGCGAAGCGTCGAACCTTCGAGAATGGCAGGACCTCGCGGTGCGCGCCGGTGCGGGCAGCATCAGCGATGCGGAGTTGGCTGCCCGGTTCGATCAGCAGATCGTGCCCTTCTGGAAAAGCGCCAGCGAGCGGCTGCAGAGAGAGCAGTCAACCCTGCCGCCCGCACAGCGGGACTTCGGAGCTCTGGTGGTCGAGTTCGTCAAGGTGCGTCTGGACTGGGCGCGAGCGCTGGCTGAGGCCGGCAGGTCTGAAAACGCGCAGAGCATGAACGAGGTGCTCCGTCTGGCGCAGGAGACCGACAGCGCGCAGGCGCGCATCGAGCGGCTCGAGCTGCGTGCGACCATGGACCACAGGCCGCGCGCGCTGTCGAATAGGGCCTGGGTGCGCACGCTGCGCGATCTCTGGCCTGGGCATGCCTGGAGGTGTGTGCGCGAGCCGGAGAATTTCGGACCGCAGCCGCTGCCCAGCGACTCGCCTACCGACGGCCCGGCAATGCGTCTCGCTGCCGGCTGTCGCGCTCAGTCCCTGTTCGTTAACGCCTACTATCGCGCGCTCGATCGGTGGCTCGAAAGCTCCGCCGGCACGCTTGGTGACCTGCCCGACGGCGGTTCGACCCTGCAGGGCATCGCCGGTGGTCTGTCGGACCTGTTTGACTACGGCACCATGACGCCCGAGGAGGTCCTGGGTCGCATGGCAGACTGGCGACGCGCGGTGCCGGGTACCGTACAGGCTGAGCTGATGGAAGCGATGTATTTTCAGTCGTGGGCCTGGTCGGTGCGCGGGAAAGGCTACGCCTCAAGCGTCAGCCGACAAGCCTGGGCTGTTTTCGCGCACCGCACGGCCATGGCAGCGGCCGGACTGGCGGAGGTCGCTCCGCATGCGGTTAACCAGCCGCTGCGCTACACCCTTGGCATGAGCGTGGGAGTGGACCAGTCTCTCGACCGCGAACAGCTGCGCCACGTGTTCGAGGAGGGCATCAAGCGAACGCCGGCCTACCAGCCCTTGTATCGCCAAATGCTGCGTATCCTGCAACCGCGTTGGGGCGGCTCGTTCACCGAGGTGAACACCTTCATCCGCGAACGGAGTACCCGGCCCAATGGTCTCCTCAACTTCGCCACGTACGCGGAGCTGTATTGGATCTTCGCGACGCTGGAGGGTGACGAGACCAACATCTTCGCCGACGGGGAGGCAACCTGGCTCGCCACACGTCAAGGCTTCCAGGAATTGACGCGCCTCTATCCGCGCAGCGACTTCGTACTCAATGCCTTCGCGCGCTTCGCGTGCGTTGCCAGGGACGCCGAGGAGTACCGTAGGCTCCGCCCGGTCATCGACAAGCGCCGCTCGGCCATGGCTTGGACGTCGAAGACCACGATTGACGCATGCGATGCGCAGTTCAGTGCCAAACATTGAGTCCGCTGCGCGAGTGCGTCGCCGCGCGCCGCCCGATTCCTGGTTTTGGTGCCGACGGTCGGATTCGAACCGACACGCCTTGCGGCGCTAGCCCCTCAAGCTAGTGTGTCTACCAATTTCACCACGTCGGCAACATCGAAGCTGAGCGGGAGGCGCCGCGCTCCGCGCCTCACTTCGGCGCGGGCCTTGGGGCGGGTGTCGATGCCGGCGCCGGGGGCGTTGTCGGGGTGGGCGCGGGAGCTCCCGTGGCGGCCGGCGGCGCCGCGGGCGCGCGCGTGCCGCCCGGAACGGAAGGCTGCCTGGTGCTCGCCTCGTCGAGGATCGTCTTCGGCGCCTCGGCGGGGCGCGTGCCCATGTAAGCCAGCGCGAGGCTGTTGATCATGAAGATCGCGGCCAGCACGGCCGTGGCGCGCGATAGCGCCGTGGTGGCGCCCCGCGCACCGAACACGGTGCCGGAAGCTCCCGCGCCGAAGCCGGCGCCCGCCTCCGCGCCTTTGCCACGCTGCAGCAGAACCAGGCCGATGATGGCCACGGCGGAGAACAACTGCACAATCGTCAGGATCCAACGCAACATCGGGAACACTCGCTCATCCCGGTCCGGCAGCGGCCAGGATGCTCAGAAACTCATCCGCCTTCAGCGACGCGCCACCGACCAAACCGCCGTCGACGTCCGGCATGGCGAAGAGTTCCGCCGCGTTACCGGCCTTGACGCTGCCGCCGTAGAGGATGCGGGTGGCGGCCGCAATTCTAGCATCCCGGGCGCCGATGCGGGCGCGGATGAAGGCGTGCACTTCCTGCGCCTGGTCGGGCGTCGCGTTGCGGCCGGTGCCGATCGCCCACACCGGCTCGTAGGCGACCACGCCCTGCTCGAGCCCGCCCGCCCCGCAAAGCTCGAGCACCACATCGAGCTGCCGCGCGACCACCTCGTGCGTGCGCCCCGCGTCACGATCGGCGAGCTGCTCGCCGACGCACAGGATCGGCACGAGCCCCCGAGCGTGCGCGGCGCCGAACTTGCGCGCGACCAGCTGATCGCTCTCGCGATACAACAGCCGCCGCTCCGAGTGCCCGATGATGACGTACTCGCAGCCCACATCCTTCAGCATCGCGGCCGAGACCTCGCCGGTGAACGCCCCTTGCGCATCGGCGCACACGTCCTGGCCGCCGAGGCTCAGGTGCGAGCCGCGCAGCAACCGTCCGACCTCCTGCAGGTAAACGAACGGCGGGCACACCACGCAGGCCGCCGGAGGCTGCGCCGGAAAGCGCGCCAGCAGCTCTTCGATGAGCTGCGCGTTCTCGGCGCGCGAGCCGTGCATCTTCCAGTTACCGGCGACAATGGCGCGGCGCATGACCGACCTCGAACGGCTCACTGAAGCAGCCTTACCTGCTGCTCAAAGGGCGCGGGATGATAGCGACGCGAGGTGGGTGACGCAACGTGAGGGCGCCGCTTTAGCCGGCGACCCCCTTGACCACGGCGGCAAGCTCGGTGGCGGCGGCGCGGGTCGCTTCCTCATCGCGCCCCTCGACCATGACGCGGATCACGGGCTCGGTCCCCGAGGGCCGCAGCACCACGCGGCCGTCGCCGGCCATGCGCTGCTCGATGCGCGCGACGGCTTCCCGAACCGCCGGCACGCCGCTCGGGTCGAAGCGCCCGGCGACCTTCACGTTGAGCAGCACCTGAGGGAACTTGCGCATCGGCGAGGCCAGCTCCGCGAGCGGCCGCCCAGTCTGGTTCATGACCGCGAGCACCTGCAGTGCGCTGACCAGCCCGTCGCCCGTGGTGGTCTTGTCGAGGCAAAGAATATGTCCGGAGGTCTCCCCGCCGAGCACGCCGCCCGTCTCGCGCAGCAGCGCGAGCACATAGCGATCGCCGACCGCCGCGCGGCGGAACTCGATGTCGGCGGCGCGCAGCGCCACCTCCAGCCCCAGATTGCTCATGACGGTGCCGACCACCGGACCGCGGAGCGTCCCCGCCGACTTGAGAGCGCTCGCGATCACGTACAGCAGCTGGTCGCCGTCGACGATGCGGCCGAGATGATCGACCATCACCAGTCGATCGCCGTCGCCATCGAGCGCAAGACCCACATGGGCGCGCACTCCCGGGACCGTCAGCTGCAGCAGGTCGGGCGCCATCGACCCACAGCCGTCGTTGATGTTGCGGCCGTTCGGCGAGCAGCCGATCGGCACGATCTCGGCGCCCAGATCGGCGAGGATACGCGGACCCACCTTGTAGGCGGCGCCGTTGGCGCAGTCGATGACGATCTTCAGCCCCGAGAGATCGACTCCGGGAGGGAGCGTCGAGGCGCAGAACTCCTGGTAGAAGGTGCGCATGCGGTCGGCCCGCGTCGCGCGGCCGAGGTCGCGCGAGGGGCGCGTCACCGCAGGCTCTTCGAGCTCGCTCTCGATGCGCTCCTCGAGCTCGTCGGAGAGCTTGCCTCCCGAAGCATCGAAGAACTTGATGCCGTTGTCGTCGTAGAGGTTGTGCGAGGCGCTGATTACGACGCCGAAGTCGCAGTCGAAGCGGCGCGTCATGTAGGCGACGCCGGGGGTCGGCAGCGGTCCGATGAGCATGACATCCACGCCGGCGGCGACGAATCCCGCTTCCAGCGCCGACTCGAACATGTAGCCCGAGAGACGGGTGTCCTTGCCGATCAGCACCGCGCCGCCCTCGGGGGCCAGGACGCGCGCCGCGGCGCTGGCGAGCTGCAGCGCAAAGCTCGCGGTCATCGGGTGCTCGCCCACCCGCCCGCGCACGCCGTCCGTGCCGAAATAACGTCGAGCCATCTGCCGTCCCCTCGCGCCTCGCACCGGGCGTGCCCGTCAGCGCCGCACCGGCCCCTGAACCGCGGCGGTCACCTTCAGCGCTTCGACCGTCGCCGCCACGTCATGGGCGCGAATGATGCGCGCGCCGTTGAGCGCCGCAATCACCGCGAGCGCCACGCTGCCGTACAGCCGCTCCCCGGCCGCGCGCCCGGTGAGTGTACCCAGCATCGATTTGCGTGACAGCCCGACCAGCACCGCCGGTCCGTCGGCGGCCAACTCGCCGAGGCGGCGCAGCAGCGCGAGATTGTGCTCCAGAGTCTTGCCAAAGCCGAATCCCGGATCGACCACGAGCCGCTCCGGCGTGAGCCCGGCGGCGATGCTCTCCGCCACGCGCCCGGCGAGAAACGTCCGCACCTCACCCACCACGTCCGCGTAGCTCGGCGCGCGCTGCATGGTGCGCGGCTCGCCCTGCATGTGCATCAGGCACACCGCGCAGCCGCTCGCCGCCGCGGCGGCGAGCGCGCCCGGCTCGCGCAGCGCCCGCACGTCGTTGATGAGCCCTGCGCCCGCGGCGCTCGCGGCCCGCATGACTTCGGGTTTACTGGTATCGACCGAGATGATCGCGGTCGTCCCCGCGCGCAGCCGCTCGATCACCGGAACGACGCGCCTGAGCTCCTCCTCCGTGCCGACCGGCTCGGCCCCGGGGCGGGTCGACTCGCCGCCGACATCGATGAGCGCCGCGCCCTGCTGCGCCAGGCGCAACCCGTGCTCGACGGCCGCCCCGACCGAGAAGAACCGCCCGCCGTCGGAGAAGGAATCTGGGGTGACGTTCACCACGCCCATGACCACCGGCTGGCTGAGGTCGAGCGTCCTGTCAGCGCAGCGCAGCACCAGCGGCGGCGTGGTCAGCGGGAGTTAGTGCTGTCCAGCGGGTATCGGCCCGCCCGCCGCCGGCCCCTCTGCCGGCGCCTGCGGCGGCTTGTTGGACAGCGACTCGTCCCAGCCATCGGGGGGCTTCGGCGCCTTGCCCGCCATGACGTCCTTCAGCTGCTCCTCGTTGATGGTCTCGTACTTCATGAGCGCATCGGCCATGAGGTGCAGCTTGTCGAGGGCGCTCGTGAGGATCTGCCGCGCGCGCTGGTAGTTGCCCTCGATCACGCGGCGCACTTCCTCGTCGATCGCGTGCGCGGTCACGTCCGAGACCTGCTTGTGCTGCGTGACGCTGCGGCCGAGGAACACCTCGCCGGACTCCTCCGAGTAGGTCAGCGGCCCGAGCCGGTCCGAGAGGCCCCACTTGGTCACCATGTTGCGCGCGAGCTCGGTGGCCCGCTCGATGTCGTTCGCCGCGCCCGTGGTCACCGACTCGGGCCCGAAGATCAGCTCCTCGGCGATGCGGCCGCCGAAGAGCGTCGCGATCGCGCTCTCGAGCCGGCGCTTCGAGAAGCTGTAGCGATCCTGCTCCGGCAGGAACTGCGTGACGCCGAGCGCCCGGCCGCGCGGAATGATGGTCACCTTGTAGACGGGATCGTGCTCCGGCACCGTCATGCCCACGATCGCGTGTCCCGCCTCGTGATAGGCCGTCATGCGCTTCTCCGCCTCGCTCATGACCATGGAGCGCCGCTCGGCGCCCATCAAGATCTTGTCCTTGGCGCGCTCGAACTCCTCCATGCCCACGATGCGCCTGTTGGCGCGGGCGGCGAACAGGGCGGCTTCGTTCACCAGATTAGCGAGATCCGCACCGGAGAAGCCCGGCGTGCCGCGCGCGATCAGCGCCGGCTTCACGTCATCGGCCAGCGGTACGCGCCGCATGTGCACGCGAAGTATCTGTTCGCGGCCGCGCACATCGGGCAGCGGCACCACGACCTGGCGGTCGAAGCGCCCGGGCCGCAGCAGCGCCGGGTCGAGCACGTCGGGACGGTTCGTGGCGGCGATGACGATGATGCCCTCGTTGCCCTCGAAGCCGTCCATTTCCACCAGCAGCTGGTTGAGCGTCTGTTCGCGCTCGTCGTGACCGCCGCCGAGGCCCGCGCCGCGGTGCCGGCCGACCGCGTCGATCTCGTCGATAAAGATGATGCACGGGGCATGTTTCTTCGCCTGCTCGAACATGTCGCGCACGCGTGAGGCGCCGACGCCGACGAACATCTCGACGAAGTCGGAGCCCGAGATGGTGAAGAACGGCACCTTGGCCTCGCCCGCAATGGCGCGCGCGAGCAGCGTCTTCCCGGTTCCGGGCGAGCCGACCATCAGCACGCCCTTCGGGATCTTGCCGCCGAGCTTCTGGAACTTGCCCGGGTCCTTGAGGAAGTCGACGATCTCGGCGACTTCCTGCTTCGCCTCGTCGACCCCGGCGACGTCGGCAAAGGTCACGTTGACCTGGTCCTCGCCGAGGAGCCGTGCGCGGCTCTTGCCGAAGGACATGGCGCCCCGCCCGCCCGAGGCGCCCTGCATCTGTCTCAGCATGTACAGGAACACCAGGATCAGGAGCAGCGCCGGCGCCATCTGCAGCAGCAGCTGGCCGAAGAAATTCGGCGGCTTCGGCTCGCGGGACTCGATCTGCACGCCGGCCTTGAGCAGCGTCCCGATGAGCGCGGTGTAATCGGTCTCGGGGTTGCGGGTCTTGAAGGTCGACTTGTCCTTGTGCACCCCGTAGATCATCTCCCCCTGCAAGACGACCGAGTCGACGCGGTTGTTCTTCACGTCTTCGACGAAGCTCGAGTAGGGGATGTCCTGAGGCTGCCCGGTCGTCGGCATGTAGCGGCTGAACACGAGCAGCAGCACGATGACGATGACGACCCAGAGCAGGATATTCTTTGTCAAATCGTTCAAAGGCTTACATCCTTATGAGCGCGGCGGGCGCACGGCCCAAAAACAACCTACACCAAGCGAAACTGCATGGCCAGCAAATACATCTCCGGGCTGCGGGAGCGCGATGCGGTGGGTTTGACGAGCCTCACGCGCGCAAAGCCCTTCCGGGCGGACTCCACCAGCTCCCGCAATCCCGCCCCCTGAAAGACCTTGATCAGGGCGGCGCCACCGGGCTTCAAGACGCGCGCGGCAAGATCGAGCGCGAGCTCGGCGAGATCGAGCGAGCGGGGCTGATCGATGACGTCCACCCCGCTCAGCGCCGGGGCCATGTCCGAGAGCACCAGATCCACCTGCCGCCCGGGCAGGCGCCGCAGCAGCTCGCCGAAGACCGCCTCCTCGCGGAAGTCGCCCTGCACGAACTCCACTCCGGCAAGCTCTCGTATCGCAAGGATGTCGGTGGCGACAATGCGACCGCTACGCCCGACGCGCAGCCTCGCGTACTGGCTCCAGGCCCCGGGAGCGGCCCCCAGATCGAGGCAGGTCTGCCCCGGCTTCAGCAGCCGCGCGCGTCGGTCGATCTCCTCGAGCTTGTACACCGCGCGCGATCGCCAGCCCTCGCGCTGCGCCCGCTGCACGAACGGGTCCGCGAAGTGCTCCTTCAGCCACCTGTCGCTGCTCTTGGAACGCCGGCCCATCGGATCAGTTTGCCCCGCTCAGGGGCAAGTTCCACCCGCCTACAATGGGCCGATGGAGAAGCCTCGTCCCGCAGCCGGCGGCCCCTCGGCGAGCGCTTCGGCCGCAGCAGGCGCCGCCGCGTCCGAGCTCACCGAGCGTCAGCGCCGGCACCTGCGCGGTCTCGCCCACGCCCTGAAGCCCGTGGTGCGCCTCGGCAGCGCGGGATTGACGGAAGCGATCGCCGCGGAGACCGCGCGCGCCCTCGGCGATCACGAGCTCATCAAGGTGAAGGCTCCGGGAGGTGATCGCGCGGCGCGCGATGAGCTCTTCGCCGAGCTCGCGCGGCGCACCGGCAGCGCGCTCGTGCACCGCATCGGCAACGTCGCCGTGCTCTACCGGCCGCGGGCCGAGCCGCCCGGGCTCCTCATCCCCGACCGCTGATCCCCCGCCGCCGACTTCGGCGCGCACCGCCTATTCGAGGCGCACCGTGACGATTTCGTAGCAACGGGTGCCGCCGGGGGCCGCCACCTCCACCACCTCGCCCCGCGACTTGCCGACGAGCGCCCGCGCGATGGGCGAGCTCACGGAGATCCTTCCGGCGCGGATATCGGCCTCGTCCTCGCCGACCACCTGATACACCACGCGCGCGCCGTCGGCCTGATCTTCGAGCTCCACCAGCGCGCCGAACACCACCTTGCCGGTATTCGGGAGCTTGGCCGGCTCGATGACCTGGGCCTGGGCGAGCTTGTGCTCGATGTCCTTGATGCGACCCTCGATGAATCCCTGCTGCTCGCGCGCGGCGTGATACTCGGCGTTCTCCGACAGGTCCCCGTGCCCGCGCGCCTCGGCGATCGCCTTGATGACGTGGGGTCGGGCCTCGGATTTCAGCCGCTTGAGCTCAGCGCGCAGCGCCTCCGCGCCGCGCACCGTCATCGGAGTGCGCTTCATGCCGTCACGGCCTCTTCGTGCAGATCCTGCAGGCGGTTCACCTCGACCTCGTCGAGGTGATCGAGCGCCTCGCAGGTCGCAAGCCGAGTTCGACTCGCGGATGGCCTGCTTGCCTTCGGTAGTGTTGACGATGAGGTCGATCTCGTCGTTCTTGATCATGTCGACGATGTGCGGCCGCCCCTCGCGTACCTTGTTCACGCGGCGGCAGGGAACTTGAGCCGCGCTCAGCGCGCGCGCCGTGCCCTCGGTCGCGAGCAGCTCGAAACCGCGCTCGATGAGCTTGCGCCCCAGAGCGATACACGGTTCCTTATCGCGATCGCGCACGCTGATGAAGCAGACTCCCTTTCGCGGCAGCACCACCCCCGAGGCGGTCTGAGCCTTCGCATAGGCCTCGCCGAAGGTGCGGCCCGTGCCCATGACCTCCCCGGTCGATTTCATCTCGGGACCGAGGATCGGGTCGGCCTCGGGAAACTTGATGAACGGGAACACGGCTTCCTTCACCGAGAAGTACTTTGGAACGCGCTCGACCGCCCCGACCAGCTGCTTGAGAGCGCGTCCGGTCATGACGCGCGCCGCGATCTTGGCGAGCGGCAGCCCCGTGGCCTTCGACACGAACGGCACCGTGCGCGAGGCGCGCGGGTTGACCTCGAGCACGTAGATCACGCCGCTCTGGATCGCGAACTGCACGTTCATCAGCCCGATCACGTTCAGCGCCCGCGCGAGCTTGCGCGTCTGCTCGCGCAGCTCCGTCTGCGTTTCGCGCGTGAGGCTCGCGGGCGGCAGCGAGCAGCCGGAGTCGCCCGAGTGCACGCCGGCCTGCTCGATGTGCTCCATGATGCCGCCGATCAGCACATCCTCGCCGTCGCACACCGCGTCCACGTCCACTTCGATGGCGACGTCGAGGAAGCGATCGAGCAGGACTGGACTATCGTTCGATACCTGAACCGCGTTGCCCATGTAGGCGCGCAGGTCGTCCTCGTTGAACACCACCTCCATGGCGCGCCCGCCGAGCACGTACGAGGGTCGCACGATGAGCGGAAAGCCCACCTCGCGCGCGAGGCGCGCGGCATGCTCCTCGGTGCGCGCCGTGGCGTTGGCGGGCTGCTTGAGACCGAGGTTGCGCACCAGGGCCTGGAAGCGCTCGCGATCCTCGGCGACGTCGATCGAGTCGGGCGAGGTGCCGATGATCGGTGCACCGGCCGCCTCGAGCGCCCGCGAGAGCTTGAGCGGCGTCTGGCCGCCGAGCTGCACGATCAGCCCCACGGGCTGCTCCACCGCGATGATCTCGAGCACGTCCTCGAGCGTCAGCGGCTCGAAGTACAGCCGGTCGGAGATGTCGTAGTCGGTCGAGACGGTCTCGGGATTGCAGTTGACCATGATGGTCTCGAAGCCGTCCTCGCGCAGCTGCAGCGCGGCGTGGACGCAGCAGTAGTCGAACTCGATCCCCTGCCCGATGCGGTTGGGCCCGCCGCCGAGGATCATGATCTTGCGGGCGCTGCTCGGGCTCGCCTCGCACTCCTCCTCGTAAGTCGAGTAGAGATACGCGGTCGAGGTCGAGAACTCGGCCGCGCAGGTGTCGACGCGCTTGTACACCGGCCGGATCTTCAGCTCGTGACGCTTGTCGCGGATCGCCTTCTCCGGCATGTCGAGGAGGCGCGCCAGGCGGGCATCCGAGAACCCCTTGCGCTTGAGCGAGCGCAGCCGCTCGGCGCCGAGCGCACCGAATCCTTCCTCGCGCACCTGCTTCTCCTGCCCCACGAGCTCTTCGACCTGCGCGAGGAACCAGGGATCGATGTGGGTCAGCTCGGCGACCCGCGCGAGGCTCCAGCCGGCGCGAAACGCGTCCGCCACGTACAGCAGTCGGTTGGCCCCCGGCGCGCGCAGCTCGTGGGCGAGCCGGTCCGCGCTCTCGTCGCTGAGCGGCATCGAAAGCTGCGGCGTGAGCCCCTCGAGCCCGGTCTCGAGACCGCGCAGCGCCTTCTGGAGCGACTCCTGGAAGGTGCGCCCGATCGCCATGACCTCCCCGACCGACTTCATCTGGGTCGTGAGCCTATCGTTCGCGGCCGGGAACTTCTCGAAGGTGAAGCGCGGCATCTTGGTGACGACGTAGTCGATCGAGGGCTCGAAGGAGGCGGGCGTTGCGCCTCCCGTGATGTCGTTCTTCAGCTCGTCGAGCGTGTAGCCCACCGCGAGCTTGGCGGCGACTTTTGCGATCGGGAAGCCGGTGGCCTTGGAAGCAAGCGCCGAGGAGCGCGACACGCGCGGGTTCATCTCGATGACCAGCAGCCGCCCGTCGGTGGGATTCACCGCGAACTGTACGTTCGAGCCGCCGGTGTCGACGCCGATCTTGCGCAGCACCGCCACCGCGGCATCGCGCATGCGCTGGTACTCCTTGTCGGTGAGCGTGACGGCCGGCGCGACGGTGATCGAGTCGCCGGTGTGCACCCCCATCGGGTCGAGGTTCTCGATCGAGCAGACGATGATGCAGTTGTCGCGCTGATCGCGCACCACCTCCATCTCGAATTCCTTCCAGCCGATCACCGACTCCTCGAGCAGCACCTCACCGGTCGGCGAGGCGTCGAGGCCGCGCGCCACGATCGTCTCGAGCTCCTCGCGGTTGTAGGCGATGCCGCCGCCGGTGCCGCCGAGGGTGAAGGAGGGGCGGACCACCACCGGGTAGCCGATCTCGCCGGCGATCGCCAGCCCCTCATCGAGGCTGCGTGCGATCTGCGACTGCGGAGTGGCGAGCCCGATCTCGCGCATGGCGTTGCGGAAGAGCTCGCGGTCCTCCGCCATGTCGATCGCGGCGCGCGAGGCGGCGATCATCTCCACCCCGAACTTCTCCAGCACGCCCTCGCGCACCAGATCGAGCGCGGTGTTGAGCGCCGTCTGGCCGCCCATGGTGGGCAGCAGCGCGTCGGGGCGCTCCTTCTCGATGATGCGCGCGAGCGTGCGCGCGTTGACCGGCTCGATGTAGACGGCGTCGGCCATCTCGGGGTCGGTCATGATGGTGGCGGGATTGGAGTTGACGAGAATGACGCGGTAGCCGTCCTCGCGCAGCGCCTTGCAGGCCTGCGCGCCCGAGTAATCGAACTCGCACGCCTGGCCGATCACGATCGGTCCGGCGCCGATGATCAGGATGCTCTCGATGTCGGTGCGCTTGGGCACGCTCAGCGGCCACCACCGACGAGCTGGCGGCGCAGAGTGTCCTCCGCGGCTCGCAGCTGGGCCTGCAGCCGTCGCAGCATCAGGTGATTGAAGCGCTCGAACAGCGGCCGCAGGTCGTGCGGTCCGGGGCTGGCCTCGGGGTGACCCTGGAAGCCGAACACCGGCCGCTCGCTGAAGGCAATGCCCTGGAGCGATCCGTCGAAGAGCGAGCGGTGCGTCGCCTTCACGCCCTCAGGGAGCGTGGTCTCATCGACCGCGAAGCCGTGATTCTGGCATGTGATGAACACCCGTCCCGACTCCAGGTCCTGAACCGGGTGATTGGCGCCGTGATGGCCGAACTTCATCTTCACGGTGCGCGCGCCCGCGGCGAGCCCCAGGATCTGGTGGCCGAGGCAGATGCCGAACACCGGCAGATCGGTGCACAGGAATTTCCTCGTGGCCTCGATGGCGTAGGTGCAGGGCTCGGGATCGCCGGGGCCGTTCGAGAGGAAGATGCCGTCGGGCGCGAGCGCGAGGGCGTCCTGGGCGCTGGTCTGTGCCGGCACCACCGTCATGCGGCAACCGCTGTCGGCGAGGACCCGCAGGATGTTGCGCTTGATGCCGAAGTCGTACGCGACCACGTGCAGGCGCTGCGGCGAGCGGATCGGCGCGCGCGCGCGCTCGGGCCACAGGTTCCCTTCGTTCCACTGGAAGCCGCGCTTGGTGGTCACCACCTTCGCGAGGTCCATGCCCTTCAGGCCTGGAAACTTGCGCGCGGCGATGACCGCGGCGACCTCATCGGCCTTGGCGCCGGTCATGATGCAGCCGGCCTGCGCACCCTTCTCGCGCAGCAGCCGCGTGAGCTTGCGCGTGTCGATGCCCGCGATCGCGACGACCCGGCCGCGCTCGAGAAACTCCGGCAGCGACTCGTTGGCGCGCCAGCTGCTCGCCAGCAGCGACAGGTCGCGGATGATCAGTCCCGCGGCGTAGACCTGCGCGGATTCCAGGTCTTCCGGGGTGGCGCCGGTGTTGCCGATGTGCGGGCAGGTGAGCGTGACGATCTGACGGGCGTAGGAGGGATCGGTGAGAATTTCCTGGTAACCGGTGAGGGCGGTATTGAAAACAACTTCGCCTGTGGTGTTGCCCTTCGCTCCGATCGACTGGCCGCGGAAGATCGTCCCATCGGCCAGCGCGAGCACCGCAGGTCCGCTCACGTGATCAATTCTCCCCGACGCAGATACACAAAGCGGGAGGAGTTCTCAGCGAACATCCTCCCGCCTTGCTTGGACTAAC
This sequence comes from Gammaproteobacteria bacterium 13_2_20CM_66_19, assembly GCA_001914695.1. Lineage (GTDB taxonomy): Bacteria > Pseudomonadota > Gammaproteobacteria > Steroidobacterales > Steroidobacteraceae > 13-2-20CM-66-19. The sequence continues at coordinate 14,745 of MNCZ01000075.1, forward strand.
CCGTACACGGATTACGCAGAAATTCTACGGGTTACCCGGGCGATGTGTCCACGGAAAAATCCGCCGCCCACGGGGCGCACTGGACCTCGTATGTCCATGTCAAAGACTCCCTAAGTGTTTGTTTTTACTAGTACCACATCGCCCATGCCGTAACGTCCGGCGGGCCTCGACTGCAGCCAGAGCGCGGCGGCCAGCGCTCCCCGGGCGAATATCGCCCGATCCAGGGCCCGGTGGGTCAGAAACAGCTGCTCGCCCGCACCGGTAAAGAGCACGGTGTGCTCCCCGACGATGTCCCCGGCGCGCACGGCGGCAAAGCCGATCTCCCCGTCGCGGCGTGCCCCTGCCGGGGCAGTTTCAGGCAGCGCACCGGCAGCGCTCACGCCCGGCGCGCTGCTCGCCCTTCCCGGCCCCAAGCGCGCCTCGCGTGCGGCCGCGGCGAGCGTGAGCGCCGTGCCCGAGGGCGCATCGCGCTTCGTGCGATGGTGCATCTCGAGGACATCGATGTCGAAGCCCGCCGTGAGCGACCGCGCGGCGGAGCGCACGAGCTCGACCAGCACCGCGGCGCCGAGACTCACGTTCGCGGCGACGAGCAGCGCGACGTCCCGGGAGGCCGCGCTCAGGTCCTCCTCGAGCGCTGCGGTGTAGCCGGTCGTACACAGCAGCAAAGGCTTGCGCGCCGCACGGCACGCGAGGAGGTTCGCGCGCGTCGCGGCGGGAAGGCTGAAGTCGATCGCCACGTCGGCCTGACGGAGCGCGAGCGCCAGATCGCTCACCACCGGGACGCCGAGGCTCCCGACACCTGCGAGCTCTCCGGCGTCGTGCCCGAGGCCCGGGCTCGTGGCGGCGGCCACGGCGGCCGCGAGCGCCGCGCGCGGAAACTCGGGCACGGCGCGCACCACGGCCCGGCCCATTCGGCCCGTCGCCCCGATGAGGGCGACGCGCACGGGGCCGCGATGGGTCGCTGCCATGGTCAGCGCTGCGTCGGTCCCGGCTCGCCGGAGAAGAACCGCTTCACGCCCTCGAGAAAGCCCTTCGCGCGGGGAGCGTGCTTACCGGCCTGCGTCGCCAGCGAGTCATCGAGCCGCCGGATCAGCTCGCGCTGCTCCTCGGTGAGGTGCACGGGGGTCTCGACGACCACCCGGCAGAAAAGGTCCCCGCGCGCGCCCCCGCGCACGGGCTTCACTCCCTTGTCGCGGAGACGAAAGACGCGCCCCGACTGGGTCTCGGGCGGAATCTTCAGCTGCACGTCCCCCCCGAGCGTCGGCACGGCGACGGCGCCCCCGAGCGCCGCGGTGGCGAAGCTCACCGGCACCTCGCAGGAGAGGTGCTCCCCGTCGCGCTCGAAGATCGGGTGCTCGCGCACGTGGACCTCGACATACAGGTCCCCGGGCGGGCCGCCGTTGCGCCCGGCTTCCCCCTCGCCCGCCAGCCGCACCCGGTCGCCGTTGTCGACCCCGGCGGGCACTTTGACCGCGAGCTTGCGGGTGCGGCGGACGCGCCCCTGGCCGAGGCAGGTATCGCAGGGATTGCGCACGATGCTGCCCGTGCCGCGGCAACGCGGACAGGTCTGCTGCAGCTGGAAGAAGCCCTGGGAGATCCTCACCTGCCCGGCGCCCCCGCAGGTGTCGCAGGTGGCCGGCTGGCTGCCCTTGGCCGCACCGCTCCCCTTGCACACCTCGCACTCCGCGAGCCGCGCGACCTCGATCTCGGCGTGGTGGCCGAACACCGCCTGGGGGAGCTCGAGCTCGAGCTCGTAGCGCAGGTCCGCTCCGCGGAACGCCTGGGAGCGACCGCTGCGGCGCGCGCCGCCGAAGATGTCCCCGAACACATCCCCGAAGATGTCGCCGAAGGCGTCGGCGCTGAATCCGCCGCGCGCTCCTCCCGCGCGGCCGCTCGCCTCGACACCGGCGTGACCGTGCTGATCGTAGGCCGCGCGCTTGTGCGGGTCGGTGAGCACCTCGCAGGCTTCCTTCGCCTCCTTGAAGGACTCCTCCGCGTCCCGATCGTCGGGGTTGCGGTCGGGGTGATACTTCATCGCGAGCCGGCGGTAGGCCTTCTTGATCTCGGCCTCAGTCGCCGTCCTCGGTACGTCGAGTACCTTGTAGTAATCGCGCTTCGCCATCGGCGGCGCTTACGAGGCCTTGCGTCCCTTGTCCTTCACCTCTTCGAACTCGGCGTCCACCACGTCCTCGCGGGCAGCGCTCGCGCCACCGTTCTGCGCGCCGGCCGCCTCCGCCCCGGCGCCGTCCGCCGTGGCTGCGGCCTCCGCGGCCTGGGCCCGCTGCGCGATGGCGCTTGATGCCTGCGCCAGCGCCTCGGCCTTCTTCTCGATGACGTTGCGGTCATCGCCCTTGAGCGCGGTGCGCAGGTCCGAGACCGCCGACTCCACCTTCGCGCGCTCGGCCGCGTCCACCTTGTCGCCGAGGTTGCGCAGCGACTTCTCCACCGCGTGGATCAGCCCGTCGGCCTTGTTGCGAGTGTCGACCAGCTCGCGGAAGCGCCGGTCCTCCTCGGCGTGCGCCTCGGCGTCGCGCACCATGCGCTTGATCTCCTCCTCGGTGAGGCCACTCGAGGCCTTGATGACGATCTTCTGCTCCCTGCCGGTGGCCTTGTCCTTGGCCGAGACGTTGAGAATGCCGTTGGCGTCGATGTCGAAGGACACCTCGACCTGCGGCATGCCGCGCGGCGCCGGCGGGATGTCCGTCAGATCGAACTTGCCGAGCGACTTGTTGTCCCCCGCCCGGTCGCGCTCGCCCTGCAGCACGTGAATGGTGACGGCGGTTTGATTATCGTCGGCGGTCGAGAACACGTTCGACGCCCGGGTCGGAATGGTGGTGTTCTTCTCGATGAGCTTGGTCATGACGCCGCCCAAGGTCTCGATGCCGAGCGACAGCGGCGTGACATCGAGCAGCAGCACGTCCTTCACCTCGCCCGCCAGCACGCCCGCCTGGATCCCGGCTCCCACCGCGACCGCCTCGTCCGGGTTGACGTCCTTGCGCGGCTCCTTGCCGAACAGATCCTTAACGTACTTCTGCACCAGCGGCATGCGCGTCTGCCCGCCGACCAGGATCACCTCGGCGATGTCGGAGGTGCTCACTCCCGCATCCTTGATGGCGACGCGGCAGGGCTCGACCGTCTTCTGCACCAGGTCCTCGACGAGGGATTCGAGCTTGGCGCGGGTCAGCTTGATGTTGAGGTGCTTCGGTCCCGAGGCATCGGCGGTGATGTAGGGGAGGTTCACGTCGCTCTGCTGGGTCGAGGACAGCTCGATCTTCGCCTTCTCGGCCGCCTCCTTCAGGCGCTGCATGGCGAGCGGGTCGTTCCGCACGTCGACGCCGGACTCCTTCTGGAACTGCTCGGCCAGGTAATTGATGATGCGCAGGTCGAAGTCCTCGCCGCCGAGGAAGGTATCCCCGTTGGTCGAGAGCACTTCAAATTGGCGCTCGCCGTCGACCTGGGCGATCTCGATGATCGAGATGTCGAAGGTGCCGCCACCGAGGTCGTAGACCGCGATCTTGCGGTCGCCTCCTTGCTTATCGAGCCCGTAGGCGAGCGCCGCGGCGGTCGGCTCGTTGATGATGCGCTTGACCGTGAGGCCGGCGATGCGGCCGGCGTCCTTGGTCGCCTGGCGCTGGGAATCGTTGAAGTAGGCGGGCACCGTGATCACCGCCTCGGTCACGGTCTCGCCGAGATAGTCCTCGGCGGTCTTCTTCATCTTCATCAGCACGCGCGCCGAGATCTCGGGCGGCGCCATCTTCTTGCCCTGGACCTCGACCCAGGCATCGCCGTTGTCGGCGCGGATTATCTTATACGGGACCATCTTGATGTCCCGCCGCACCACCTCGTCCTCGAATTTGCGGCCGATGAGGCGCTTGATGGCGAAGAGCGTGTTCGGGGGATTGGTCACCGCCTGGCGCTTGGCGGGCTGGCCCACCAGCACCTCGCCGTCCTTGGTGAAGGCGACGATCGAGGGGGTGGTGCGGTCGCCCTCGCTGTTCTCGATCACCCGGGGCTTGCCGCCCTCCATGATGGCCACGCACGAGTTGGTCGTGCCGAGGTCGATACCGATTACCTTTGCCATGAGTGCACTCCGCCAATCCTCTGCCGAAAGGGTGATTCCAGGGTCACTTCTTTGGGGGTCCCGGCGCGAGCTTTCAAGCCTTCGGGGCGGGCTCGCGGGCCACGATCACCCGGGCCGGACGCAGCAGCCGGCCGTTCAGCTCGTAGCCCGGCTGCACCACCCGGAGCACCGAGCCCGGCTCGGCCGTGGCGGACTCCTCGGCCATCATGGCCTCGTGCCGCTCCGGGTCGAAGGGCTCCCCCGCGGGATCGATCACCCGGACCCCGATCCGCTCGAGCGCCTGCGATAGTAGCCGCAGGGTCGCCTCCTGGCCTTCCCTGAGGCCGCGGCTGTCGGTCCGTCCGGCGCTCTCAACGGCCGCCTCCAGGCTATCCTTCACCGGCAGCAGCTCCGCGGCGAACTTCTCCAGCCCGTAGCGGTTGGCCGCCTCGATGTCGCGCTGGGCGCGCTTGCGCACGTTGTCGAGCTCGGCCAGGGCCCGCAGGTACTGCTCCCGATGGCTCCTGGCGCGCTCCTCGGATTCGGCGAGCGCCTGCTGCAGCCGCTCGAGCTCGACCAGCTCCGCTGCCGTCTCGGGCGGCACCGCGGGCGGCTCGCTCGCGGCGCTCTGCCGATCGCGTCCGGACTCGTTGGCAGTCATCTCGCTAAAACCTCCGGCAAAATCCCGATACCGCCCCGCCCCCGCGGTCCGCGCAGCTCACCCGGGGGGTGGGGATCAGCGTCTCGAATTCAAGGCCGCGCCGAGCAGTTTAGCGGTCATCTCGACGATGGGGATGACGCGCTCGTAGGACATGCGTGTCGGCCCGATGACCCCGAGCACGCCGAGCACCGACTCGCCGTCGGCGTAGGGCGCCGTGACGACGCTGCAATCGTCGAGGATCTGGTAGCCGGACTCGTGGCCGATGAATATCTGCACGCCTTCCGCCTTCAGGCTCTGGTCGAGCAGGTGCAGGAAGTCGCGTTTCTCGTTGAACGCCTCGAACAGCCGCCGCAGCTTCTCGACGCTCGTGAGCTCGGCCACGCCCATGAGGTTGGTCTCGCCCTTGATGACGTACTCGAGCCGGCTCTCGCCGGCGCCGCTCTCGAACACCTGCTGCGCGACCGAGATCGCCTCCAGCATGATCTGGTTCATGTGGGCGTGCGCCTCGGAGAGCTGGCGCAGGATCTCCTGGCGCGCCTCGGGGAGCGAGCGGCCGCGGAACTGCTCGTTGAGATAGTTCGAGGCGCGCTTGAGCTCGTCGGGCGAGAAGTGACGCTCGAGCTGGATGACGCGGTTCTGAACCTCGCGGTCGTTGAACACCAGCACCACCAGCACCCGGTTCTCCGAGAGCCCCACGAACTCGATCTGGGTGATGGCGGCCTGCCGGGTGCGCGGCAGCGTCACCACCCCGGCGAGGTGGGTCGCCCTCGAGAGAAGCTCCGAGACCGTGGCGATGAGGTCGGTCGAGCCCTCGCGGGTCGTCTCGAACGCGCGGCGCAGCTCCGCCCCCACCACCTCATCGAGCGGCCGCAGCCGCAGAAGCGAGTCGACGAAGAAGCGGTACCCCTTGTCGGTGGGCACGCGGCCGGCCGAGGTATGGGGCGAGGCGACGAACCCGAGCTGCTCGAGATCCGCCATGACGTTGCGCACCGTGGCGGAGGAGAGCTGCAGCCCCGACTCGCGCGACAGCGCCCGTGAGCCCACCGGCTGGCCGTCCCGGATGTAGCTCTCGATGAGTATCCGCAGCAGGTGCTGGGCCCGCTCGCCCAGAGCCTCTTCCCGTTCGTGACCCATAGACCTCTCGGGTGCGCCCCCGCCCCGCAGAAGCTAGCTTTCGCCCGCACCGACCGTCAAGCAAGCCCGTGGTGCGCCACGGGCCGCGCCGAAGCCGAAGCGGTGACCTGCGGCATTGGCTGAAGGCGCGCTCAGCGTGTTACAAAGGCGCGCCGCGCTTCACGCGAGCTCTACGGCCCGAGGGCTGCCGATGGCCTTTCCTGTGCGCTGTTGTGCCTTAGTGGGCAGATTCGAGGATCCGCGCATCGCCGAGAGCGTGAGCGCGCTGCTGCCGCACCTCGCGCGCCGCGGGGTCGAGGTGCTGGTGAGCGAGCACAACCCGCCCGGGGTGCCCGGCGCGGACGTCACGCGGGTCGCCGATGCCGAGCTCGGCGCGCGGACCGACCTGCTGATCGCGATCGGCGGCGATGGCACGCTGCTGCACGCGGCGCGCCTGGTGGCGCGCCGCGCCGTGCCGCTGCTCGGCGTCAATCGCGGCCGCCTCGGCTTCCTCACCGATGTCATGCCGCAGAACATGCTGCAGTGGGTGGATGCGGCGCTCGCGGGCGAGCTGGAGGCCGACCGGCGGCAGTTGCTGACGGCGACTCTGCACCAGGCGGACGGGCGGCACGCGCAGGCGTTCGCGCTCAACGACGTCGTGATGCAGAAGCACGACACCGGCCGCACGCTCGACTTCGATACCCGCGTGAACGGCCGCTACGTCAACACGCACACCGGCGACGGCATCATCGTCGCGAGCGCGACCGGCTCGACCGCCTACGCGCTCTCGTGCGGCGGCCCGATCATCGAGCCGCACCTGGAAGCGCTCGTGATCGCGCCCATCTGCGCGCACACCCTCTCGGACCGCCCGATCGTCGTGTCGGCGCGCTCGGTCATCGAGATCGCGCTGCACGAGCGACCCGACACCCGCGCGAACGTCATCTGCGACGGCGCGATACTCGGCTCGCTCGTGCCCGGCGATCGCCTGGAGACCCGCACGGCGGGCGAGCACGTGACGCTGCTGCATCCGCCGGCGCACGATTACTACAAGATCCTGCGCTCGAAGCTGCACTGGGGCCGCGGCAGCGTCGAGCGCTGAAGGCTGCGGTTCCGCCATGCTCAGCCACCTGCAGATCCGCGACTTCGCCCTCATCGACTCGGTGGAGCTCGAGTTGCGCCCGGGACTCACGGTGCTCACCGGCGAGACCGGCGCGGGCAAGTCGATCGTGGTGGATGCGCTGCAGCTGCTCGCCGGAGGGCGCGCCGGCGCGGAAGCGGTGCGCCACGGCGCCGAGCGCGCCGAGATCACGTGCGCCTTCGAGCTCGCCGGGGTCTCGGGCGAGCTCAGGCAGTGGCTGGCGGAGCAGGCGATCGGCGGCGCGGACGAGCTCATCGTGCGGCGGGTCGTCGGAGCCGACGGCCGCTCGCGCGCCTATCTCAACGGGCAGGCGGTGCCGCTGCAAGTGCTGCGCGAGGCCGGCGAGCTCCTCATCGATATCCATGGCCAGCATGAGTTCCAGTCCCTGACGCGCAGCGCCGCGCAGCGCGTGCTGCTCGACGAGTACGGCTCGCTCACCGAGCTCACCTCCCAGGTCGGCATCGCGCATCGGGCGTGGCTCGGGCTCCTCAACCGTACGCTCGAGCTCGAAAGCAAGGCGCGCGACCGCGACACGCGGCTGGAGCTCCTGCGCTACCAGGCGCAGGAGCTCGAGGCCCTCAAGCTCCGGCCGGGCGAGATCGAGGCGCTCGGCGAGGAGCGCGCGCGGCTCGCGAACCGCGGGCGGCTCGCCGCGGGCGCTCACACCGCGCTCGCGGAGCTCTACGAGAACGAGGGCGCGAGCGCGCACGCTGCGGTGAGCCGGGCGCTGCAGGCGCTGCGGGGACTCACCGCTCTCGACGGCCAGCTCGCGCGGCTGCTGCCGATGCTGGAGGAGGCCTCGATCCAGGTGCGCGAGGCGGCGCGCGAGCTCGAGCGCTATCGCGAGACCCTCGATGTCGACGCCGCGCGCCAGGAGGAGGTCGAGCGGCGGCTGGCGGCGGTCGAGGAGCTCTCGCGCAAGCACCGGGTGGCCGCGCCCGAGCTCACCGAGCGCGCCCGGCAGCTCGCTCTCGAGCTGGCCACCCTCGAGCGCGCGGAAGTGGATCTCGCGGCGCTGCGCAAGCAGCTCGCCGAGGCGCTCGAGAGCTATCGCACGCAGGCCCAGGAGCTCTCCGCAAGACGCGTGCGCACCTCGCGCGAGCTCTCCCGCGACATCTCCGCGCGCATGCAGACGCTCGGCATGTCGGGCGGGCGCTTCGAAGCCGACGTCACCCAGAACGGCAACGCCGATCCGACCGAGCACGGGATCGACAGCATCGAGTTCCGCGTCACCGCCAACCCGGGACAGCCGCCCCGGGCGCTCGCCAAGGTCGCCTCGGGAGGCGAGCTCGCGCGGCTGTCGCTCGCGGTGCAGGTATCGGGCGCGGCGCAGGCGACGCGCTGCATGGTATTCGACGAGGTGGACGCCGGCATCGGCGGCGCGGTCGCCGAGATCGTGGGCCGGGAGCTCCGCGCCCTCGGCGGGCGTGGACAGGTACTCTGCGTGACGCATCTGCCGCAGGTCGCGGGTCAGGCGCATCATCACCTGAGGGTCACGAAGCTCACCGACGGGCGCACCACGCGCACCACGGTCGCGGAGCTCGCGACCGAAGATCGCGTCGAGGAGCTCGCCCGGATGCTCGGCGGCATCGAGGTGAGCGGCAAGGCGCGCGAGCACGCCCGCGAGATGCTGGCCGGCGGCTCGCGCAGCGCGGGCGACCCCGCGGCCGCGCCCGCCCCCACAGCTCCCCCTGCCCCGGCCGAGACTTCAGCGCACCGGCGGCGTGCGCCGCCCACGCGGGGGTCTTAGCCGGGCTTTCGCGGGTGGGTCGGCTAACTGCTCTTGCCGCGGTTCCGGAACGGGCAGTTGGGGCGCTTGCAGCGCCCGTACAGGATCAGCGAGTGATCGCGGATCGTGAAGCCGAGCTTGTTCGCGACCGCGGTCTGGCGCTCCTCGATTCCCGAGTCCATGAACTCTTCCACACGGCCACAGTCCTGGCACACGATGTGATCGTGATGAGTCCCCTGATTGAGCTCGAACACCGCCATGCCATCCTCGAAATGATGGCGCGTGACGAGCCCGGCGGCCTCGAACTGGGTCAGCACGCGGTAGACGGTAGCCATGCCGATGTCCTCGTTGGACTCGAGCAGCATGCGGTAGATGTCCTCGGCCGACATATGGCGGGTGGCGCTGCCCTCGAGAATCTCCAGGATCTTCAGGCGAGGCAGCGTCACCTTCAAACCGGCTTTGCGAAGGTCCTTGCCTTCCACGCGAACTCTCCAGCGGACCCGTGGCGGCGCGCCGAACGGCGCGCGATCCGCGATCAGGTATGATTCGGGGGAATGATTATCCTCCATCGGACACGGGAGCGCCTACCCTCGGTGAGTGCCACAGCCCTGGCGCTGCTCGCCACGACGCTCGGCGGCTGCGTGTATCGGATGAACATTCAGCAGGGCAACTATCTCGAGGGCAAGACGGTCGATCAGCTGCAGTCCGGCATGACGCGCAGCCAGGTGCGGTATCTCCTCGGCACCCCGATGGTGCCCGCGGTGTTCGACAAGGATCGCTGGGACTACGTTTACTACTTCAAGCGCGGGCGGCTGCGCAGACCCGAGGAGCGCCATCTGATCGTGTTCTTCAGGGATGACAAGGTGACGCGTTTCGAGCGCGACAACGTGCCCAACACCGCTCCTCAGGCGCCGGATCAGGGACCGCCGGTCTCGAAGCTCCCGGGCATCTGAGAAGCGCCGCCGCGCACCTCACCTCAGCAGCCGCGGCGCTCGCGCGCGACGCGCTGGCGGCGCTGCTCGCGCGGATCGCCCCGCAGCGCCCGGTACAGCTCGATTCGGTCCCCGTCCGCGCATGGGTCAGCGCGAGCGCGCCGCTCGCCGAAGATGCCGACCGCGGCGCTGTCCCAGGGTATGTCGAGCGACGGCCCCGCGGCGGCGCGCGCGGCGATGAGCGCGTCAAGGATGCTCGCCTCCGGGCTAAGCTCGACGCTCCAGAGATACTGCCGCTCGCGCGTCGCGTAGGCGACGAGGCAGCGCTTGCCGGGCGGTGCGGCGGGTGGCAGCACGCTCACGGCCTCGAGCGGGCACGCGCCACGAAGGCATCGACCAGCGATCCGAGCGTCTCGGCGAAGCGCGGCTCGAAGAGCATCGCGGTCAGCGGGTTCCTGAACGCAAAGCGCATCGCGAGCTCGACGCGGCAGCCGTCGCCGTCGACCGGCGTCAGCCGCCACTCGCCCTCGAGCGTGCGAAACGGCCCGCTCACCAGCTGCATCAGGATGCTGCGGTCGGGCTCGAGCGTGTTGCGCGTCGTGAACTCGCCCTGCAGAGCCCCCTGCCTCACCCCGAGGGTGGCCACGATCTCGTGCGGCGAGCGCGACTCGACCCTGGCATGGGTGCACCATGGCAGGAACTGCGGATAGCTCTCGATATCGCTGATGAGCGCGAACAACGCCGCGGGCGGCCTGCCCACCAGCGCCGAGCGCCTGATCTCTCGCATCGGGGCATTTTCCCATTAGGCTTAGCGGATGACCAAAGAGCCTCAAGCGCCGCGGCTGATCGCCGAGAACCGCAAGGCGCGCTTCGACTACTTCATCGAGGAGCGCCACGAGGCGGGCATGTCGCTCGAGGGCTGGGAGGTCAAGGCCATGCGCGCCGGCCGTGCGCAGCTCAAGGAAGCCTACGTCTATCTGCGTGGCGGAGAGGCCTTCCTCATCGGCGCGCATCTCTCGCCGCTGCCGACCGCCTCCACCCACGTCCAGCCCGACCCCGTGCGCACCAGAAAACTGCTTCTCCGGCGCAGCGAGCTTCAGGGGCTGATCGGCGCCGTGGAGCGGCGGGGCTACACGCTGGTGCCCCTCGAGCTGTACTGGAAGAACGGCCGGGCGAAGCTGCAGCTGGGTCTCGCCAAGGGAAAGAAGCAGCACGACAAGCGCGCGGTGGAGAAGGACCGCGACTGGCAGCGGGATCGCGCGCGACTGCTGCGGCGCGGAGCTTAGCTGATGCCGCAGGCGATGCGGCAATGCAGGAAAAGGGCGCCTGAGTTATGCTGCGCGGGTCAACCTGATGGGGGCGACCGGTTTCGACGTGGGTCACGAACCTTCAGGGGCGTACCGAGGCGCAGTGCCCTCGTAAATAATGCTGCAAATCATAGTTGCCAACGACGACAACTACGCTCTAGCTGCCTAAACGCAGCTGACCTCTGACCAGCTCGTGCCTGTGCGACTGAATCAGGGGACGCGTTCACAGGATCGCGCTCCGGCGTGCGACAGGCCGGTGCGTTAAGAGTCACTGTCCGCTGGCGTTGCGTCTTCCCTGCTCCTCGGGTAGCGCCGCGCGAGAAACAAAGAGAGAGCTACGTACGTAGATCCTGCTGTCTAGGACTTACGGACGGGGGTTCGATCGAGGGTCGCGCCAAATCGCGAGGTTTGGCTGATAACGGAGCTCACATCGACGAAACCTGACGGCGCCTCTCAAGTCAAGGGGCGGCATGGCAACGTCGAGGGGTAGGAAGAGGGCCAACCTCAGGCCTGCCCTGTAGAGACTCATAGACCCGCCGACGGCTCATCGCCTGGGGCGGGCACTAGGATCCAGCCGGCTGTGATGGCTGGATAACACGCTCCGCGTCCATGCACTGCCTTCAGCGGTGCGCGGACGAAGGCATAGTCCAGCCCGCGGCGAAAGCCACGGATATGCTGTCCCCCCGCCTCCACCAAGCAAGCGGTTCCCGGCCTTGAACGGCCGGGAACCCGCGGCGGCCGCCTTCCGTGATTCCCGAGCGGCAATTCGGGTGTCGGCCGGATTGAACATCGCTCGCCTTTTCCAGTATTCCAGTCCCGAATTGGGATGGCTCTATCCTCCGGTCCCGCGCTGGTTCCGGACCAAGCCACGGAGGTTCGCACCATAGGCACTCTGCGAAGGGACCCG
>MNCZ01000026.1 GCA_001914695.1 Gammaproteobacteria bacterium 13_2_20CM_66_19
CGCGTATTCCCCGCTCCACTCTTCATGATGCCCTCCCAGGTGGGTTTGCCGACGCGGGGGAGTCTGGCAGGCCTGGCGCGGCTCGGGCATCGCGGAATATAGATACGTGTTAGTGGGGAATGCGTATGACGTTAGGTTGGATTTGAGGCAGCTACGCACGCAGTTGCGTTAGCCTGCAGCGCGCTGTCATGTCAGATTCAGTGCGTACGGAAACCGCGCTCGACCAGTTCCTCGAGCGCCGCGCGCAGCTCCGGCAGCCGGGGCGGCTTGCTGAGCACGCGATCGACGTGATCCGGCAGTTCGCCTTCACCCCGCATGCGCTGTCCCCAACCGGTGAGGAGAACGACGGGCGTGTCCGGGGCCGCGGTCTTGACCGCCGCGGCAACCGTCCGGCCATCGACGTTCGGCATTCCGAGATCCGTGATCACCGCCTCGAAGCCCTCGGCCCGCTTGCGTGCCGCAGAGAACTCATCGATGCCCCGCTGGCCTCCGTCGACGGCCAGCACGAAGTGCCCGTCGGATTCGAGAACGTTCTGGAGCGATTTGAGCAGGAGCGGATCGTCGTCCACGAGCAGTATGCGCAGGCGTCTTGGGGCGCGGACGCGAGGCGCCGGCTGCTGCGCGTCCCGAAGCCACGCGCTGGGAAAGACGACGCGCATCGTCGTGCCCGCCCCGAGCTCGCTCTCGACCTCGAGCTCCGCGCTGTGACGCTGCACCATGCCGTAGACCATGGCGAGCCCCAGGCCCGTGCCCCGCTCGCCTTTGGTCGTGAAGAAGGGCTCGAGACAGCGGCTTCGGACCGCCTCGGTCATGCCCACACCCGTGTCGCGGATCTCGACCTGAACCTGCGGCGCGGCGCTCGCTTCGCGGTCGGCGCCGTTACTGACGCCCGTGCGCAGCGTGAGCGTGCCGCCCTCCGGCATGGCATCGACCGCGTTCAGAACCAGGTTCGTGAGCGCGTCGCGGATCTCGCTCTCGGCTCCCATGATACGAGGCAGATCGGGTGCGAGATCCGTCTTCAGGTCGATGACGATTCCCCGCTCCTGCGGTATGTCGCTCCAGCGCGCGCGCGTGAGCCGCGCGACCTGCTGCAACAGATCGTTGAGATCGAGCGGCGCCAGCGCGAGCTGCGGTTCGCGCTGGTGATAAAACATGCGCATGCGCGACACCGTCTGCCCGACATCGTCGATGGCCCGATGAATGACCCGGAGCGATTCACGGGCACTCTCGCTGAGCGTCTCGTCGCGCTCGAGCAGCGACTGGGCGTAGATCGAGGCGGGCGAGAGCGCGTTGTTGATGTCGTGGGCGATGCCACTCGCCATCTGCCCGAGCGCCCGCAGCCGCTCCTGCTGCATCACCGTCTGCTGCGATTGACGCAGGTCCTCGTACGCCTGCTGCAGAGCGGAGTGGAGCCTCACCTGACGCGCGGCGAGCGCCAGGTGCTCGCTCAGCTGACGGAGGAACTCGCAGTCGGCGCTCGCAAAGCTTGCCGGCTCGCGCCGGGCTGCGATCATGACGCCAAAGACCTTGTTCTCGGCGCTCAGGGGGGCGATCACCAGGGCACGCAAGCCACCACGCGCGAGACGTGCGGGCAAGGGGAATGGCGATCCGGAAATGTCGGGCTCGTAGACGAGCGCGCCTCGAAGACAGCGCCCAAGTCCATTCTCATCGCTCCCGATCTGTGCGTGCTCCGCCAGCGCCGGCTCGGGTGCCAGCGCCTGACTCCTGGTGCCCACGCATGCGATCTCGAGCGGCTGGTCCGCAACCTCCTGGAGGGCGATGCAGCCGAAGTCGATCGGCAGGTGCTCTTCGAGGCTGTGAATAGCGACCCGGAAGATGCTGTGCAGATCCTGGCGCTCGCCGATAGCGCGGGTGATCTGCTCGAGCAGGCGGAGCCGTGCGAGCTGCGCCTGGAGCCTGCGCTCATGAGCCTTCCGCTCGGTGATGTCGCGCGCGATCTTCGAGGCGCCAATGATCCGGCCGCCGGCATCCTTGAGCGGCGAGATGGTCGCGGAAATATCGATGCGCGTTCCGTCCGCGCGGACCCGGACGGTCTCGAAGTGATCGACACGCTCGCCGCGCCCGATGCGCGCCAGGATTTCCGGTTCCTCCCCCTGCCTCTCCGGCGGGAAGATCATCAGCATCGGCCGACCGATCGCTTGTTGCGCGGTGTATCCAAACAGTCGCTCCGCCCCGGGGTTCCACGAGGTGATGATGCCGTTGAGGGTCTTGCTGATGATGGCATCGTCCGAGGAGTTGACGATTCCCTCGAGCAGCTCCTGGCTCTCGCGGAGCGCCGCTTCGGCGCGCTTGCGCTCCGTGAGGTCGCGTACGAATGCGCTAAAGCTGACACGATTCCCGGATCGGATAGGTGTGATCGCCAGCTCCATGGGGAATTCGCTTTGGTCACGCCGGAGCGCGGAGACCTCAATCCTGCGATTGAGCAGGGGACCCTCGCCGGTGGCGAGATAGCGCTCGAGTCCTTGCGTGTGCTGGGCGCGGTAGCGCTCGGGAATGACGGTCTCCGAGAGCAACCGCCCGAGCGCCTCCCCCGCGCTCCAGCCGAACAGGGTTTCGGCCTGGGGGCTCCACCCGGTGATGGTCCCGGTGTGATCGATGGTGACGAGCGCATCGAGCGCCGAATCGAGGATCAGGCGGATGCGCTCCTCGCTCGCGCTCAGCCCTTCCCGCGCACGGCGCCGCTCGGCATCCATTCGTCGCAATTGCGCCGCATTCACCCACACCAGTGCGGCGAATACCAGAACACCCGGGAGCGCGACCAGGGCGATGCTCTGCTCGAGGCCGAGCACACCGCGGCGCTCCGCGCTGAACACCCACCCTGTCAGAACACTGAGGCCGACCAGGAGCCCGATCGTGCCGGCGACCAGGGCATACTGTGCAGCGGACTTCGCTTTGCGGGGCGGGCTCATGAGCGTCTGGCCGCAGGGCCTCCTGCCCAGATCATGCAAAGCCTCCCTGCGCACATTATCACTGCTCGTGCTGGTCCTTGGCTATTTGCGCGGATGTCGCTCCGTGCGTCGTTGAATGGACTCGACGTCGCCCCTACAAGCTTACGGCATCGCTCGAGGTTGCTTGTGCAACCGGATCAACCCTACCCGCGGCCTGAGAGCTTGCGCCATACCGAAGCCGACGCACACGCATGCGGGTGTGAGGTGTTTTCGGAAACCCTCGGAAGGCGATGGCTGGTGGAGCGGAAGGGGATCAGTAATGACTAATATGCGCAAGCGCGTTGTGACCGCTCACATTCCGGATCAGCTTGCCCGCAAGCTGGACAGCGGGCCCGCAGTCTGGTACCCCCCGCCGCAGATCGTCGCGCTGAGTCCGTGGCGCTCCGCTGGACGCAATCAGCCTACGGGGACTTGCGCCGACTGTACGAGTTCCTGGAGCCCGTCAATCCGGGCGCAGCCGTCCGCTCGGTGGGTCTCATCGTCAATCGCATCGAGCGCATTCCAGCCCAGCCGCGCCTAGGGGAGCGGCTGCCGCGCTTCGGGCCCCGAGAAGTCAGGCAGTGCTCGCCGCGAAGTACGAGATTCGCTACGAGCTGACGGACAGCGACGTTGTCGCACTGCGTATCTTTCACGCCCGGGAAGACCGGTGACCCCGCCAACCAGCGCCATGCCGATGTCGACCGTAATGCGCAGCCCGCTCGCAGGCGGCCACTACTTCACATTGAATGCAGGCACCGCTCCGCCATTCTCAATGAACGTGCACTTGCCATCCGCGCACACCCGATTCTCCATCTCGATCCGCTTCAACTGGACATACTGCTCGGGTGATAGACCGATAGCCTGTCGATAAGCATTATCTGCTGCCGCCCGAGCCTCTTCAGCCGACTTGCGCTGGACTTCTGCCAACTTGGTCTGCTGCTCAGTCTGGATGCGTTGCTCCTGTGTGGCCGTTTCAATCCGCTGATTCTTGATGGCATCAGGCGGATTGGCTCGTCCTACAGTCATCGTAACAAGCTGGATCGGCAATCCCTTTTCCTTGATGAATGCCTTCAAAGCGTCTCGAATCTCCGCATCGACAGCATCCAAGGCTGTCGTACTGATCGCCGTTTCATTCATGCCGCGCTTGCGCACAGCCTGTCTAACCATCGTCTTGAACTGCTCTTCCAGATTGTTCTGATACCAGTTCGGTCCGAAATTCTTGATCAACACTACCGAATCCGTGACTTGTAACACCACGATGGCATGAAAACTGATCGGTACGCCATCCGAGGTCATCGTGTCGTGCATCTCAGTATCGAACTTCTGAGGCTGCATGTAGACATCAACCCCTTCCGTCGTGATAGCTGCGAACGTTCGTCCCGGCTTGACCGGATCAGAATCGACTCCGCCATGGCCAAAAATCCATGGCTTTTCGATCAATACGACTTCATGCCCAGCATCAGGCGAATAGACACTGCAGCCTACCAGCCCCAACGCACTCAACATCATTAGATATTTCATTGACCCACCCTTTCAAAATCACATTCAAGTGGCTGAGGGATCTGTCAAACCCCCTACCTGACACATCGTCGGCGGTGCCCTTGCGCGAAGCGGTCCGGATAGCGACAGAGGAGTTCGGCATCCTGCAAGGGACCGCCGAAAACCCTGGAATTTAATGGTGGAGCGGAAGGGGATCGAACCCTCGACCTTCGCATTGCGAACGCGACGCTCTCCCAGCTGAGCTACCGCCCCACGGCTAAGCACCCCGCGAAATCACGCTCGTCGCAAACAGCGAGCGAATGCCCGGCCATCAAGATGCGCGATTTCGCGGGGGTCCCGGGCCGGCGCGCGATTCTAGCATCGCGATCCGGCCGCTCCAACGAAGTCTTGACCCTGCGCCTCAGGATGCAGCTATGATCGACGGCCTTGAGGCCCGCAGGAGCTGCGGATCGGGGAACAGGCATGCTGGCCACGGGTGGGCGAGCGCCGGAATTCACACTTCCGGACCAGGACGGGCAGAGCGTGTCGCTCAGCGCGCTGCTGCGCTACGGGACGCTGATCCTGTACTTCTATCCCGCCGACTTCACTCCGGGCTGCACCCGCGAGGCCTGCTCCATCCGCGACCTGCATGCCGAGATCCAGGAGGCGGGCCTCAGTGTCGCGGGCGTGAGCCCGCAGGGGCCCGAGAGTCACCGCGCCTTCCGCGAACAGCACAAGCTGCCGTTCGTCCTGCTCTCGGACGTCGACAAGTGCGTCATCCGCATGTACGACGTGCGGGGGCCGCTCGGATTCGGAGTGCGCCGCGCCACCTACCTCGTCGACCAGGCGCGTTACATCCGCTCCGCGGTGCTCGCCGACTTCCGCATCAGTCAGCACGAGGATTTTATCCACCGGGCCGTGGCGCTGAGCGCCGGTGGCACGCGCCGTGCGCGCTCGGTTCGTTGACTGGCCAACCGCGCAGCGTTATCGATAGGACGGTGGCAGCTTCAGAACCTGATGCGCACCACGTGGGCGCGGCCGAAGCTCGGCACGCTGACCATGTAGATCGCATCCGACGCGCCCTGCCCCGCGGGCACGGTGTTCGCACCCGCGAGCTCCTGAATCATCTGCGCGGGCGTTGCGCCGCTGCCGATGACCAGCACCGTGCCGCCCGGGTGTTCGTGTAACACACGGGCCGCGGCGCCCCGCGCTTCGCGGGAGCTGAATACGACCGGCGTGCGGTGCAGCCGCTCCGCCAGGGGCGCCGCACTCTGGCGGGCGCGGCGGTCGTCGCTCACGTAGATCGCGTCGAGCCGCCCGCCCCCGTCGACGTCGCCGAACATGCGCGCGAGCTGCTGCGCGCGCTGCTCGCCCTCGGGCGAAAGCGGCGGATCGTCGATGGTTCCGGGCTCCTTTTCCACCGGCGGCACGAGCAGGACGACGGTGGTGGTGGCGCTGCGATAGAACGCCACCGCCACGCCGCCAATCACCAGCGCAGCCACCAGCGTCAGCCACACCGGCGCAAGAAACGGCCGGCGGTGGCGCGTTATGCCCGGCGGGTCCATGAGGCCATCATACAGCGCCGCCGCCCGTCACCGGAGCGCGCATTTTGCGGCGCGGGTCTGTAATCTGCTTCTCGGGCAACGGAGGCGTTCAGAGCGGTCATGCGAGCCGGCGGCCACACGACGGTGATCCAGCGCATTCTGGAGCGACGCGCGGCGGAGGCGACTCCCGAGGAGACCACCGCCACCATCGCGGTCATGCTGCGCGTCATGCCCCCGCCCCGGGCGCTGCTGGTGTGTCAGGACGCGCCACTGCTGGAGCAGCTCGCGCGGCGCATCCCACCCGACATGCTCGACTACGAGTCGCTCGCCGACGAGGACGACGCGCTGCGCCGCTTCGAGAGCGAGTTCCGTCCCGTGGTCGTGACCGATTCGCTCGAACTGGTCAGGCGGCTGCGGGCGCGCGCCACGGTGCGGACGCCCTTCATCCTGTACGTGGCGCCGCTCGACGACACCGCCGGTCGCGAGGCCGGTTTCGCCGCCGGCGCGGACGAGTGCGTCGGCCGCCGGACCTCCTCGCGCGAGCTCGACGCGCGCCTCGCCGCCGCACGGCGCATCGCGGAGCTCGAGAGCGTGCTGCGCGTCACGCTCGCCGAGAATCGCAAGCTCTCGGCGACCGACGATCTCACCCGCGTCAACAGCCGCCGCTTCTTCAGCAAGCATTTTCCGCGCGAGGTAGAGCGCGCGGCGCGCTACGGGCGCGCGCTGTCACTGGTGTTGTGCGACATCGACCTCTTCAAGAGCATCAATGACACTCACGGTCACCCCTGCGGCGATCAGGTGCTGCGGGAATTCGGCGCGCGGCTGCAACTCAGCCTGCGCCGCGGCATCGACTGGGTGGCGCGCATCGGCGGCGAGGAATTCGCGGTGGTGCTGCCCGAGACCGGCTACCAGCAGGCGCTCGACGTCGCGCGCAAGCTCCGTGCCGTCGTCGCTCAGCCCCCGTACACGGCCGAGGGCAAAACCATGGAGGTCACCGCCAGCTTCGGACTGTGCGGACTCGATCGTGTACCCGGCGGCGAGCGGCGGCTCGCCGAGCGCGTGCTCAAGATTGCCGACGCCGCCTTGTATCGCAGCAAGAACGCGGGGCGCAATCGAGTGACGGCGACGATGCTCAACGCCACCGGCGAGTGATCGCGCCTGGCGAAATCCCGTGCACCGTGACGCAAGCCCTTGCCCGGGCTGGGCGTTTGCGTGCTGCGGAACCGTCTGTCCACACGGTTATTCACAAATTCTGTGGATAACTGCACGCGGTGGAAAGCGCCCCGCGCTTGTGTGAGACTGCCGCTCCTTTCGCTTCGCGAGCCACCCGATGAAGAAGACCGGCAGCGAACAGAACTCACCGGCCGAGCCTCTCGAGCGCGCGCGGCTTCAGGCGGACGTCGCCAAGCAGCGCGTCCGCATCGCCAAAGAAGAGCTGAAGCGCGCTCGCAAGCGCTTGAAGGAGGCCAAACGGGAGGCCAGGCGCGCACGCAAGCAAGCCGCGGTCGCGCGCAAGGCGTGGAAGCGCGCACGCCGCGCCCAGAAAGACGATTCCGCTTCGAAAGAGAAACGCAAGCCCGGGCGCCGCGCGAAGCGCGGAGCGGCGACGACCGCTGCGAAGAGCCCCGCCAAGGCCCCCGCGCGCGCTCGGCGCCCCGCCGCCACACGGCGTGCGGCTCCACCGGGCACGGAGCGCCGTGCGGTGACCGCAAGCCCCGCCCGCCGCGCGCGGCAGCAGGCGGTCTCGAGGCGGCGCGCCGCAGTGCGTTCCGCGAGCCGTCCGCTGCGCGCGCCGCGGCCACGGCAACGCCCGGGGACGTCGCGCCCGGCGCCGCAGCTACCGGCACCCGCTTCCGTCCCGGCTTCACCGGAATTGATCGACGCGCCGAGGGACGAGGGCGCACCGGCTGCGGCAGTCACTCCCGCCGACCGGGCGGCCTGACGGATCAGGAGACTGCCTCATGCACGACCAGCCCGGTTCTCCTTCGAGCTCGCGGATGCTGGCGAGATACCTCACGGACATCGAGCAGCTGCTCGATGAGCAGCACGGCGAGGCGGCGCTGCGCGAGGCTTTCGATCTGCCGCGCATCGCGGTGGCGCTGACCGACCCGGAGCTGCGCTGCTCGGGGGAGCAGCTGAAGAGCTGGTGCCAGCAATGGATCGGGCCGTCTGGCTACGAGCGCGCAGCCGGCGGACTCGACTACGAACGCGTCGGTCGCAGCGTGAGCGAGCGCGTCGCGCAGGAGGGCGGAGCGACCCCGGAATCGGTCCCGACGCGTGCGCTCAAGCGGCTGCGCCTCCGTCGTCATATGCGCACGCCCCCGCGCGGCTTCTCCGTCAGCCGCAGCGAGAATCTCGCTCCCCAGCAAGCCGAGGCGGTCGACATGTGCACCGCGCTGGTGGAAGCCGCGCGCCGCTGGTACGCGCGCAGCGCCTGCCACGACACGGTCGTCCAGGCCAACCTCGCCCGGCTGGCGGTCCTGCGCTGAGCTCCTCCGTCCCGCCCTCCTGAACGGGCGTTCAATGACGATTCGCGATCAGCGCTCAGGCCACGCGCGAGCTATCCTCTTGTTTGGTGTAATGTTCCTGACCGTACGAGGCTCGTCTTGCGTCTGTTTCGGCGTTGGTGGAATATAGCCGCGTCAGGGGAACCATAACCATTGAGTGAGCGTTCAATGCCCCACTCAAGCGCCAACCACAGACTCCCTTCGGTCGAGCGCGGGGCGCGCCCGCCGCTGCGCGTCGGGGTGATCCTGGCGCATCATTTCACTCTGTCGGCGTTTGCGGTGTTCATCGACCACCTGCGTCTCGCCGCCGATGAGGGCGATCGCAGCCGTCCGCTGCACGTGCAATGGTCGATCATGTCGAGCCGGGCGGAGTCGGTGCCGGCGAGCTGTGGCGTGCTGCTCGAGCCGACGAGCGCACTGCTCTCCCCCGATCTGCTCGACTACGTGGTCGTCATCGGCGGAATCCTGCACGCGGGACCACAGATCGACGAGACGACCATGCGCTACCTGCGCGAAGTGGGCGCGACAGCGGTGCCCCTGATCGGCATCTGCACCGGCAGCTTCATCCTGTGCCGCGCCGGGCTGATGAAGGGGCGGCGCTCCTGCGTCAGCTGGTATCACTACCAGGATTTTCTCGAGGCGTTTCCGAGCTACGAGGTGATCGCCGATCGCCTGTTCCTCGCGGACGGCCCGCGCATCACCTGCGCCGGCGGCGCCGGGACCGCCGCGCTGGCAACCCATCTCATCGAGCAGCATCTCGGGCGCGCCGTCGCGCAGAAGGCCAGCCAGGTGCTGCTGTTCGACCGCCCGCGCTCCGGGAGCGACAGCCAGCCACACCCGCCGCTGTCGGAGACCGTGGCCGAGCCGCGCGTGCGCCGTGCGCTGCTGCTCATGGAGCAGAACCTCGCGCGCCCCATTGCCGTCGCGGCGGTCGCGGCCGAGCTCGGACTCTCGGCGCGGCAACTCGAGCGGCTCTGCCGGCAGCATGTCGGCATGGGTCCGGCATCGCTCTATCGGCAGCTGCGCATGCGTTACGCGAACTGGCTGATCGAGAACACCGACCGCTCCGTCACGGACATCGCCAACGAAGCGGGCTTCGCCGACTGCGCGCACTTCTCACGACAATTCAAGGATACATATGGCCTGTCGCCCTCGACGCGCCGCCTGCAGCCGCAGCGCCGCATCGACGGCGACGCCGCGCGTGCGCGGGTGTTCGAGTAGGTGAGCGTGCGTTCGATCGCATGCGCGCAGTGTTGCGTCTGATCGTCTAGTCCATCGGGTCCTTGGGGGGAGTCGGCCATGCGCTCGAAGATCTCATATGCGGTAGCGGCCATCCTGGGAGGCGCGTCCGTCGGCGCGGCCGCCGCCGAGCCGGCGGCCGGCACAACCGAGGGAGGCGCGCTCGAGGAGATCATCGTCACGGCTCAGAAGCGCGAGCAGAGCATCCAGGACGTGCCGATCTCGATGCAGGCCCTCACCGGACAGGCCCTGCAACAGCTCAACGTCTCGACCTTCGACGACTACATCAAATTCCTGCCAAGCGTCACGACCGCGAGCAACGGCCCGGGCCAGAACGAGGTCTTCATGCGCGGCCTGAGCGCCGGGTCGCAAGCCAGCCAGGGGAGTGGCTCGACGGGGGCGTGGCCCAACGTCGCCATCTACCTCGACAACCAGTCCGGCCAGCTCCCCAACCGCAACCTCGATATCTACGCCGCTGACTTGAATCGCATCGAGGTGCTGGAAGGCCCTCAGGGGACGCTCTTCGGCGCGGGCGCCGAGGCGGGTGTGATCCGCTACATCACCAACGAGCCGAAGCTCGATAAGGTCGAGGCGAGCGTCAAGGCCGGATACGGAATCACCACGCACGGCGATCCGAATACCGATCTGACTGCGGTGTTGAACCTCCCGCTGATCGCCGCCAAGATGGCCGTGCGCGCCGTGATCTACGACGACCGGCGCGGCGGCTATATCGACAACGTGCCGGCGACCTTCACCCGCAAGAGCACCGACATCGGCATCCACTACGCCCAGTACGCGACCGCCTGCTCGACGGGCTCACCGACCGCTGGTATGTGCCCCGGTGGTAACTCGAACGCTACGGCCTTCGGCGTGCCGCCCGGCAGCCCGTCTCTCAACAACAACAGTCTGACCGCGCGGGCGATCAATCCCGTTACCTACAAGGGAATACGGGTGGAAGCGCTGTACAGGTTCAACGCCGACTGGGACGCGCTGTTCACGCAGTCGTACCAGGACATGCAGTCGGAGGGCGTGTTCTATCAGCAGCCCAATGCCTCCGATGGTGCGCCGCTACAGCCGCTGCAGGTCACGCTGTTCAACAACAGCTATGACAAGGACAAGTTCGAGAGCACCGCGTGGACGGTCAACGGCAGGTTCGCCGCTCTGAAGGCGGTCTACACCGGCGGCTATCTGGTGCGCAACGTCGATCAGATCGGGGACTACACGAACTACGCGCGCGGTGTGTTCGCGGATTACTACCAGTGCTACGGCCCCGCATACGACGCCACCCTGACGCCCACATGCTTCTCGCCGAGCGCCATCTGGCACAACGTCGAGCGCAATACCCACCAGCAGCACGAGTTCCGCCTGAGCACCCCGGACGACTGGCGTGTGCGAGCAATCGCCGGTGCGTACTGGGAAGACAACAAGCTGTATGATCAGACCGCCTGGTTGTACAAGAACGTCCCCCCCTGTACCGCGACGCTGACGCAGGGCTGTCTGACGAACGTTGGCCCGTTTACCGGCACGACCGTCGTGAATCCGGGTGTTCAGGGCGACAACACCTCCTTCTACCAGGACCAGGTGCGCGACACGAAGCAGACCGCGTTCTTCGTATCCGTCGACTTCGACCTGATTCCGAAAGTGTTGACAGCGACGCTCGGCACGCGTCATTTCCAATTCAAGAACTCGATGGCGGGCAGCGTGCTCTCGAGCTTCCTCTGCTTCGAGGCGGGCCTGCCGCCCTGCCAGTCATCCGACTCCTTCAACCTCGATGCGCAGAATCTGCGCGACACCGAGTCCGGCTACAAGAGCCGCGGCAACCTCACCTGGCACATCACGCCGGACGTCATGGTGTATTACACGTTCTCACAGGGCTTCCGACCGGGCGGCTTCAACCAGAACGGCGGCGTCTTCCGGTACGCCCCCGGCCCGGCGCAGCCCGTGAATGGCATACCGACGGGAGTGCCGCAGTACGAGGTTCCCCGATCCTACTCATCCGACAAGCTGGCCAACAACGAGGTCGGCTGGAAGACGGAGTTTCTCAACCATCGGTTGCAGTGGAACGGCGCCCTGTATCGGGAAACCTGGGACAACGTCCAGGTCGCTTTCTTCGACCCCGAGGTGACCGGCAACATCTTCTTCGACACCAACGGCCAGAACTTCGTCATCAAGGGCGTGGAGACTTCGCTCGTAGCCCGCGTAGTGCCCGGATTGACGCTGCAGGGGGCGGCGTCCTGGAATCAGAGCGAGCAGAAGAACTCCCCCAGGCTGATCGACCAGAACCCGGCCAGCGGTAACTTTGGCAACCCGATCACGCAGGTGTGCGACACAAGCGGGGCGAACTGTGTACCGCTCAGCGCGCGCGGCGGCGACCCCTACGGCGCGATCGGCAGCCCGAGCGCCAATGCGCCGCCGCTTCAGTTCAGCTTCCGCGCGCGTTACGACTGGAGCATCGGCGGGTACACGCCGTACGTTCAGTTCGGCGCGACCCACAGCGGTCATTCGTTCACGCAGGCCGGGGCGAATCCCACATTCCTGCCGGGTCAAACCGTCAGCAACTCGAGGGGACGGTTCGAGAACCCCGCGTACTCGGTCTACGACGCCTCCTTCGGCGTCGCGAAGGATGCCTGGTACCTGAACGTGTATTGCGAGAACCTGAGCAATTCGAACGCCAGCGTGT
>MNCZ01000011.1 GCA_001914695.1 Gammaproteobacteria bacterium 13_2_20CM_66_19
TGTTGGTGAAGCCCCAGGCGATGTGCCCGTTCGATCCGGCCACGAGCAGCGGCGCTCCGGGCAGTGTGACCCCGTTGAGATCGACGGGCGTCGAGCCGCCCCCCGGGACGAGCATGAGCCGCGCGTGATACCAGATGGTCGGTACCCGCTGCCCGAGATGCATGTCGTTGGCGACGAGCGCGGCGCCCGTCGCGGTCAGCGGGCCCGCAACCGCCCAGCCGTTGCTGCCCGCCGCCCCGGCACGCAGCGCGACCCCGGACGCGGGCGCAGGCGGTGGACCTCCGCGCACATCGAGCACCTCCCGTGAGGGGACTTGGGGCCCTGCCGGAGCGAGCGCCAGCTGGGCAGACGCCGTGAGAGGGGCGTCCCAGCTCGTGCCCTGCGGATAGAGAAATCCGAGGGCGCATTTCCAGCCCCCGCCACACTCCCCGTCCTTGAGGCGCGCGTTGATCTCCTGCCGTTGGATCTCGCGCCGCAGACCGTCGGCCTGCAGATCCCACCACATGGCGTAGGTGACCAGAAAGGTGTCCTCGGCCTGCCAGGGCGAGGGCCTCGCGTGGAGCAGCCAGTACTCCCAGGGCCGGGCGGAGAGATCCCGGAGCCCCGCGTTCACGCCGTGCGCGTACGCCTCGACCGCGGCGCGCTGCGCGGGGGTGGCGCCGGCCAACACCTCCCGCGCGAGAGCGCGGAAGCGGAACACGCGCACCTTCCGGTCCTGCGCGAGGGCGTTCGGGCCGAAGAGCTCCGCCAGCTCCCCGGCGGCCAGCCGGCGCGACAGGTCCATCTGGAAAAACCGGTCCTGCGCGTGCACGAAGCCCGTGGCGAAGGCGAGATCGAGGCGGTTGGCCGCCTCGATGGTGGGCACGCCGCGGGAATCGCGCTCGATGCGCACGGGGGCGGCAAGGCCCGCCACGCGAAGCTTGCCGTCGAGACGCGCAAGCGAGCCGCGCAGCACGGCGTACGTGGTGGCGAGCGCCGCGAGCAGGAGGACCGCCACTGCGGCGCCGACGTATTTCAGCGTCCGCATGAGCGCGCGCCGGCTCAGTCGAGCGCGACTTTGAGGATCATCATCGAGTTGGTGCCGCCCTGCACGCCCGACAGCTCACCCTTGGTGAGGATCACGAGATCGCGCTTCTTGACCAGCTGCAGCTCGAGCAGCCGCTTGAAGAGAGCGCGGTAGAGCTCGTGCATGGAGTCCGGGGAGGTGACGTCGAAGATCACCGGGTACACGCCGCGGTAGAGCGTCACCCGACGGCGGGTCGACTCGTGCCGCGTGAAGGCGTACACGGGAATGTCGGAGCGGATGCGCGACATCCACAGCGGCGTGGCGCCCGATTCCGTCAGCGCCACGATGGCGCGTACCTTCATGTGGTTGGCCGTGTGCATCACGGCCATGGCGATCGCCTCCTCCGTGCCTTCGAACTGCCCTTCGATGATGAGCTGCCGGTGGCGGGTGTGGGTGAGCTGATACTTCTCGGCCCCCCCGATGACCTCGGCCATGGCCTCCACGGCCTTCACCGGATAGCGACCGGTCGCGGTCTCGGCCGACAGCATCACCGCATCGGTCCCATCCATCACCGCGTTGGCGACATCGCTCACCTCGGCGCGCGTCGGCGCGGGGTTCTGGACCATCGACTCCATCATCTGCGTCGCCGTGATCACGACCCGGTTGTGCGTTCGGGTCTCATGGATGATGGTCTTCTGGAGCCCCGTGAGCTCGGCGTACCCCATCTCGACGCCGAGGTCCCCGCGGGCCACCATCACCACGTCGCTCGCCTCGATGATGCCGGCGAGATTCTCGACCGCTTCGTGCCGCTCGATCTTGGCGACGATGCGCGCCTCGCCGCCCGCGGCGCGCAGCAGCGAGCGCGCCTCCTCGATGTCGGCGGCCTGGCGAACGAAGGACACGGCCAGGTAGTCGACGCCCACCTCGGCCGCGAACTGGATGTCTTCCCGGTCGCGCTCCGAGACTGCCGGCGCCGAGAAACCGCCGCCTTGGCGGTTGAGACCCTTGCGATCGGAGAGCTCGCCCCCGACGCGCACGCGCGTCCCGATGGTGGTGGCGCCGACGCGCTCGACGTCGAGCACGATCTGCCCGTCGGCGAGCAGCAGCCTGTCCCCGACGACCACGTCGCGGGGCAGGTTCTTGTAGGCGACCCCCACGTGGTCCACGGTCCCGGCCTTCGGATCGAGCTCGGTGTCGAGCGTGAAGACCGCCCCTTCGGCGAGCAGCACCCGGCCGTCGCGAAAACCCTCGATGCGGATCTTCGGCCCGCCGAGGTCGAGCAGCACGCCGACGCAGCGGTCGGCGCGCTGCGCCGCCTCGCGCACCAGCGCCAGCCGCCGCCTGCGGTCCTCGACCGTGCCGTGCGAGGCATTGAGGCGCGCGACGTCGAGACCCGCGCGCATCATGTCGATGAGCGTCTCGAGCGAGTCGGTCGCGGGACCCAGGGTCGCGACGATCTTCGTGCGCCTCAACACGGTGTCGCGCGCCTCAGCACGGGGTCGCGGCCGCTCAGGCAAGGGCGCGCCGCTCGAGAATGGCGACCGCCGGCAGCGTCTTGCCCTCGACGAACTCGAGGAATGCGCCGCCGCCGGTCGAGATGTAGGAGATGCCGTCCTCGACTCCGTACTTCTCGATGGCGGCGAGCGTGTCGCCGCCGCCGGCGAGCGAGAAGGCCTTGCTGCGCGCCAGCCCCAGGGCGATGGTGCGCGTGCCCTCGCCGAACTGCGCGAACTCGAAGACTCCGACGGGCCCGTTCCAGATGATGGTGCCGGCGCGCTGCAGCGCCTCGCTCCAGCGGTCGGCGGTGTCCGGACCGATATCGAGGATCATCTCGTCGCGGCGCACCTCGCTCACCGGCCGCACGTCGGCGTGGGCCGTGGCCGCGAATTCCCGCCCCACCACGACGTCCGTCGGCATCGGAATCTGCGCGCCGCGCGAGCGCGCCTTGTCGAGGAGGCGGCGCGCGACATCGAGCATCTCCGCCTCGTAGAGCGACTTGCCGACATCGACGCCGGTCGCGGCCAGGAAGGTGTTGGCGATACCGCCGCCGACGATCAGATTGTCGACCCTCTCGAGCAACGCCTCGAGCACCAGTAACTTCGTCGAGACCTTGGAGCCGCCGACGATCGCCATCAGGGGCCGAGCGGGCTGCTTGAGCGCCCGCTCGAGGGCCTCGAGCTCGCCCACGAGCAGGGGCCCCGCGCACGCCACCGGCGCATGGCGCGCCACGCCGTGGGTGCTCGCCTCGGCGCGGTGCGCGGTACCGAAGGCGTCCATCACGAACACCTCGCAGAGCGAGGCCATGCGACGCGCGAGCTGCTCGTCGTCCTGCTTCTCGCCGCGGAGGAAGCGCACGTTCTCGCACAGCACGGCGCTCCCGGTCGGGCAATCGACTCCGTCGATCCAGTTCTTGCGCAGCGGCACCGGCTTCCCGAGCAGCTCCGAGAGCCGCGCCGCCACCGGCGCCAGGGTGAGCGCCGGATCCTCCTGGCCCTCCTGCGGGCGACCGAGGTGCGAAACGATGAACACCCTGGCTTGCTGGTCGAGGGCGTAGCGGATCGTGGCGAGCGAGGCGCGGATGCGGGCGTCTGACGTCACCACGCCGTCCTGCACCGGGACGTTCAGGTCTTCCCTGATCAGGACCCGCTTGTTGCGCAGGTCCGTATCCGTCATGCGCAATAGCTTCATGAGGCCCGCGACCACGCGAGCGTGGTGTCGATCATGCGGCTCGAGAATCCCCACTCGTTGTCATACCAGGCGCATACCTTGACGAGCGTGCCCTCGATCACCTTGGTGAGCGTCGCATCGAAGACCGAGGAATGCGCATCGTGGTTGAAGTCCACCGACACGAGCGGCGCGTCGTTGTAGGCGAGAATCCCCTGCAGCGCCCCGGTCGACGCCTGCCTGAGCGCCTGATTCACCTCCTCGACGCTGGTGGCGCGCTTGGCGGTAAAAGTCAGATCCACGAGCGAGACGTTGATGGTCGGCACCCGCACCGCGAAGCCGTCGAGCTTGCCCTTGAGCTCGGGCAGCACCAGCCCGACCGCGGCGGCGGCCCCGGTCTTGGTCGGAATCTGCGACATGGTCGCGGAGCGCGCGCGGCGCAGGTCCGGGTGGTAGACGTCGGTGAGGACCTGGTCGTTCGTGTAGGCGTGGATCGTGGTCATGATGCCCGCCGCGATGCCGATCCGGTCGTGCAGCACCTTGGCGACCGGCGCCAGGCAGTTGGTGGTGCAGGAGGCGTTCGAGATCACCGTGTAGGAGCTCTTGAGCACGTTGTGGTTGACGCCGTAGACGATGGTGGCGTCGACGTCATCGCCGCCCGGAGCCGAGATCACCACTTTCTTCGCGCCGCCCTTCAAGTGCGCGCCGGCCTTGGCTTTGCTCGTGAAGAGCCCGGTGCACTCGAGCACGTACTCCACTCCAACCTCGCCCCACGGGAGCTTCGCCGGATCGCGCTCGGCGAACACCCGGATGCGGTCGCCGTTCACGACCATGTAGTCGCCGTCGACCTTGACCTCGCCGGCGAAGCGGCCGTGCACGGTGTCGTAGCGCGTCAGGTGCGCATTGGTCTTCGAGTCGCACAGGTCGTTGAGCGCGACGATCTCGAGCTGCCCGGTGCGCTTGCCCTCGTAGAGGGCGCGCAGCACGTTGCGACCGATACGCCCGTAACCGTTGATGCCGACCTTGATAGCCATGCGCTCAGTCCTCCAGCAGTTGGCGTATCGCCAGCGCGATATTATCGGCCGTGAAGCCGAAATAGGGGAACACGTCCGCCGCCTTGCCCGAGGCGCCGAACCGATCGATGCCGAGCACTCGCCCGGAGGCGCCGACGTAACGCCACCAGCCGGCCGTCGCGCCGGCCTCGACCGCGAGGCGCCGCGTGACCGCGCGCGGCAGCACGCTCTCGCGATAGCCGGCGTCCTGGGCGTCGAAGCCTTCCGCCGAGGGCATCGACACCAGGCGCACCCGGCGGCCGGAGGCGTTGAGTGCGCTCACCGCCTGCGCCGCGATGCCGACCTCGGAGCCGGTCGCGATCACGACGCACTCGGGCGTACCGCCCGGGTCGATCAGGACATACCCTCCGCGCGAGATGTTGCCGAGCTGCGCCGGGGAGCGCGGCTGCTGCGGGAGAGCCTGGCGGGTGAGCACCAGCGCCGTCGGCGCCCGCCGCTCCACGGCGAGCGTCCAGGCCACGGCGGTCTCCGCCGCATCGCACGGCCGCCACACGTTCATGTTCGGCATGGCGCGCAGGCTCGTCAGGTGCTCGATCGGCTGGTGAGTCGGCCCGTCCTCGCCGAGTCCGATGGAGTCGTGGGTGTACACCCAGATGACCTTAAGCTTCATCATGCAGGCGAGGCGCACGGCGTTGCGCGCATAGTCGGAGAACACCAGGAACGTCCCGCCGTAGGCGAGCAAGCCGCCGTGGAGCGAGATGCCGTTCATGATCGCCGTCATGCCGAACTCGCGCACGCCGTAATGCAGGTAGTTGCCGGAAGGCCCGCCCGGCGTCAGCGTGCGCGCGCCCTTGAAGAGCGTGTTGTTCGAGCCCGTGAGGTCGGCGGAGCCGCCCAGGATCTCCGGCAGCGCGGGACCGAGAAGGTTGAGCACGGCCTGGGAGGACTGCCGCGTCGCCTGCGGCGCGCTCTGCTTGGCGAGCGTCTCGAGGATCTCACCCGCGCTCTGCCGCCAGCCGCCCGGCAATTCCCCGCGCGTGCGGCGCTCGAGCTCGCGCGCCAGCTCGGGAAAGGTGCGCGCGTAGCGCGCGCAGAGCTCGCGCCACGCGGCCCCGAGCTTCGCCCCCTTGGCTCGCGCGTCCCAGGCGGCGCGAATCTCCTCCGGTACGACGAACGGCGGGTAGGGCCACCCGAGAGCCTGACGCGCCGCGGCCACCTCGTCGGCGCCGAGCGCCTCGCCGTGCGCCTCCTTGGTGCCCTGCCGGTGCGGCGCGCCGTAGCCGATGATGGTCTGGCAGCAAATGAGCGAGGGGCGACCCTCGACCGCGCGCGCCGCCTCGATCGCGCTCGTCACGGCGCCGGCGTCCAGGCCGTCGACGCGCGGCACCACGTGCCAGCCGTAGGCCTCGAAGCGTCGCGGCGTGTCGTCGGTGAACCAGCCGGCGACCTTGCCGTCGATGGAGATGCCGTTGTCGTCGTAGAAGACGATGAGCTTGCCCAAGCCCCACGTGCCGGCGAGCGAGCACGCCTCGTGCGACACGCCCTCCATGAGGCACCCGTCGCCGCAGAACACGTACGTGTAGTGATCGATGACATTGAAGCCGGGACGATTGAACTCACTCGCGAGCAGCTTCTCGGCGAGCGCCATGCCGACCCCGTTGGCGAGTCCCTGCCCGAGCGGCCCCGTAGTCGTCTCGACGCCGCACTCGGGATCGTGCTCGGGGTGGCCCGGGGTCCGGCTGCCGAGCTGGCGAAAACGCTCGAGGTCCTCGAGGGTGAGGGGGTAACCGGTGAGATGCAACAGCGAATACAACAGCATCGAGCCGTGCCCGTTCGAGAGCACGAAGCGATCGCGGTCGGCCCACCGCGGATCGGTGGGGTTGTGCCGCAGGAAGTCCGCCCACAGCACCTGGGCGATGTCGGCCATGCCCATCGGCATGCCGGGGTGCCCCGCGTTGGCGCGCTGCACGGCGTCCATGGACAGGGCGCGGATGGCGTTGGCGAGTTCGCGGCGTGTTGTCATGCGGCTCTTCCGGGCGGCTCGGGGTGCACACCGCAGGGGCGCGCATTCTCCACCACTCGCGGCCGATGCTCAATCGCTCACCTGGGACTCGAGGCTGGCGGCGCTCGCCGCGCGACTAAAGGGACGGCCGCGGCGGCCGCGCGCACCGGAAGGGCGGGCGGACCGGGACCGGCGGTGCGGTCCGGGTGCAGTCCCGAGGCGACTTAACTACCCGCCTCGCGCTCCCCCGGAGCGCGCGCCTTTTCACATTAATCCGGGGCGGCGTTCAGAATTATCCGCAGCAGCGCACGTTTTCCGCGCGTGTCGCCGGTGAGGGACACCGGTTGCGGGGACCTGGTTCACTATGGGGCCGGCGGAGGTCTGTTACGCTGTCTTCATGAGCGCCGTGCGTATCATTCAATTCACCGACACGCATCTCTACGGCGGTGAGGGCGAATCGCTGCGCGGGGTGGCGACGCTGCCGGCGCTCACCGCGGCGATCGCCCACGCACACGCGCACGCCTGGCCGCCGCACGCCTTGCTGGTGACCGGTGACCTGGTGCAGGACGATCCGTCCGGCTATCCGCACTTCCGCCGCCTGTTCGGCGCGCTGGGGCTCCCGGTGCTTTGCCTGCCCGGCAATCACGACGAGCCCGAGGCCATGCAGCGCGAGCTCGACGGAGCGCCGTTCGTGCTCGGCGGTTTTGCGGACTTCGGCCGCTGGCGTATCGTGCTGCTCGACAGCTGCCTGCCGGGCTCGGCGAGCGGCGCGCTCAGCGCGCAGGCTCTGGCCGGGCTCGAGAAGGCGCTCTCGAGCGCGGGCGCGCGCCATTGCCTGGTGTGCCTGCATCACCATCCGGTGCCCATGGGCAGCCGCTGGCTCGATCGCGTGGGACTGACGAATGCGGCCGAATTCCTGCATGTCATCGACCAGCACACCAACGTGCGCGCCATCGTGTGGGGTCACGTGCACCAGAGCCACGACGCGCTCCGCAAGGGAGTGCGACTGCTCGCGACGCCCTCCACCTGCGCGCAGTTCCTGCCCAATTCCGACGACTTCGCCGTCGACCGCCGCCCGCCCGGTTATCGTACGCTCGAGCTGCGCCCCGATGGCTCGCTGCTGACGGAGGTGGTGTGGGTCGCACAGCATCGCAACGGCTCCTCGCGCTCTGCCTGCTCGGCAGCCTGAGCGCTCACGCCGCGAGCCCCGTGTGGGCGATTCGCGGCGCACACAACACCGTCTATCTCGCCGGCTCGGTGCACCTGCTTCCGGCCGAGGACGCGGTACTGCCGCAAGGCTTCGACCGCGCCTATGCCGACTCCTCGAAACTCGTGATGGAGCTCGACCTCGGCAAGCTCGATCCCCTCGAGGCGGCCGGCTGGATGATCGAGCACGCAGCGCTGCCGGCGGGCACGACGCTCCGCGGCATCCTCGGCGAGCAGCGCTACTCGCGCGTGAGTGCGGCGGCGGCGGAGCTCGGCTTAGCCGTCGAGCTCCTCGACGGCCAGGCGCCGTGGGCGGTCGGCGTCGAGCTCGCCGATCTCGAGTTTCTGCACCAGGGCTTCGACCCCGAGCAGGGCGTCGAGCAGCAGCTCGTACGGCGCACCCACGCCGACGGCAAGCCGACCGCAGGCCTCGAGACCCTCGGCGAGGAGCTCGGCAGCCTCGAGGCGCTCGCGAGCGAGGATCAGATGCGCTTCCTCGACCAGACGGTGAGCGAGCTGAAGCGATCGCAGGAGGAGCTTGAGGAGGTGCTGCGCGCCTGGCGCCGCGGCGACGCCGCCACACTCTCCCGGCTCCTGGCGCGCGAGTTTCGCTCCTTTCCCGCGCTCTATCGCCCGCTCGTGACGATGCGCAACCGGCGCTGGCTGCCGCAGGTCGAGCAACTGCTGCGCGAGGACCGCAACGCCTTCGTGGTCGTGGGTGCGCTGCACCTGGTGGGCGAGGGCGGGTTGCTCGAGCTCTTGCGCAAGGACGGGTTCACGGCGCAGCAGCTGAACTGACTGGGGCGGCGCGCGCGGCCCGCACCGCATAGAACCGCCAGAGCGGCCACGCGAGCAGCACGGTCCACCCCAGCACCAGCCACCCGACGAAGCCATCGAAGCGGCTGAGGAGAAACGCGAGCGGCGCATCGCGCGCGGGCTCGAGCAGCTCGTGCGAGACGAGCATCACCCAGACCCAGCCCGCATGCAGCCCGATGCAGGCGGCGATGTTGCCGGTCGCGGCGCGCACCAGCCCGAGGACCACGCCGACGGCGGCGAGCGCCAGGAACGCATCCGCGATCTGCGCAGGACTCGCGAGCAGCTGCAGCGTCCCGGCGAGGAGCTCGAGCCCGCTGTGCGCCGTGACGTGCTCCGGCGCGATGTGATAGCGGGCGAAGAAATGCGTGACCGAATAGAGGAGCGCCGTCAGCAGCACGGCGGCGCGCGTGCCCGATTCGCGCTCGATCGCGCTGTGCATGGCCCCGCGCAGGAACGACTCCTCGATCAGCGCGACCGCAAGTCCGCTCAACGCGCGCAGCGCGATGAGCCTGAGCAGGGCGGGGCCCGCCACGGGCGCGCCGCTGCGCCATTCGAGCAGGCCCAACACCGACATGAGGCCGACCGCCGCCGCCATGCTCGCCACGCCCAGCGCAATGGCGAGGGACATCTCGCGCAGGAACGCGCGCCGGGGGAGCCCGTAGCCGAGGCTCCCGCGATCGGCGAGCCCGAGATACCGCGCCAGAGCGAGAAAGCCGACGAGGAGCGCCAGCATGCCGATGCGCTCGCCGACACGGTGGAAGGGGAAGTTGAAATGCGGATAGAGGAGCGCCCACGCCGGGTAGGCGAACACCGCGACGCCGAAGAGCGCCGCGGCGCACAGCCCGAGAAACCACGCAAAGGCCCGCATGGGAGATTTACGACTCGCTTGCCACCGCCGCCCGGCCCCGAATAGCTTATGTGCTTCCGCGCGCGGTGAGGAGTCATGACGGCGTCCCCTCTGCACCCGATCGTGATCTGGTTCGGCCGGGTGGGCGACATGATCCTCCTGTCGGCGTTGCTCGATGTCCTCGCCGCGCGCTACGGCGGGGGCTGCCACGTGATCGGCGCCGGCTCCTGGCCGGGGGAGATCTACGCCACTCACAGCGCGGTCGCGCGCGTGTCCGCTCTGCATCGCTACACCGCCTGGGTGTTCGACCCGGCCTGGTGGCGGACGGCAAGGGCGCTGCGCGCCGCGCGCGCCGATCCCGTGTACGTCTGCGAGACCGACCCGCGCAAGCTCGCGCGCATCCGCCGCCTGCTCGCCGCGAGCGGCACCGATCCGCGGCGCTGCTTGATTCTCGCTCCGGAGCCGGCAGAGGCGTGCTCGCACTGGGTCGATCGCCTGGTGAGCCTCGGGCGCCTCACGCCGCCCGCCTTCGATGCGGCCGCGTATCCGTGGCCGAGCGAAGCTCCGCCCGGTGCACCGCGGCTCGAGGTGTCGGCGGCGGCGCAGGCCGACTGCGACGCATGGCTCGAGGAGAAGGGCTGGCGCGAGCGGCCGCTCGTGCTGGTGCAGCCCGGCAATCGCCGCACCATGCGCGGCAGACGCCTGCGCCTCTCGGCCGCGGACGACAAGGCCTGGCCGCTCGAGCGCTGGGGAACGCTGCTGCACCGCCTTCACGCGCGGCTGCCGCAGGCGCTGATCGTACTGTGCGGCGCGCCGCGCGAGTCGCTGCTGCTCGAGTGGATCGCCGCCGCCGCCGCCCCTCTGCCGGCGGTGGTGGCCGCGGAGTTGCCGCTGCCGCGCCTGCTCGCGCTCTGCACGCGCGCGCACAGCATGATCTCGGTCGACAGCGGTCCCGCCCACGCCGCCGCGGCGCTCGGACTGCCGCTGGTCGTCATGTTCGGCGCGCACTCGCAGCGGCAGTGGCTGCCCCGGAGCGCCTGCGGTTCGCAGGTGCTGGGAGTGGGCGGACCGCCGCACTCGCGCCGTCTCGACGAGATCTCCGTCGAGACGGTGTTCAGCGCCTGGTGTGCGCTGGGAGCGCAGCCCCTCGCAGCTACCCGAGCAGCGCCTCGAGCGCCGCCAACACTTCGTCCATGCAGTTGCGGACCGGACAGCGCCTGAGGCGCTGCTCGATTTCCCCGCGCAACGGCTCGGCCTCGAGGAGTGAAACAGCCGTCTGCTCGATGCTCCGCGCATCGAGTGCCGCAGGGAGTGCGAGGCCGGCGCGCACGCAACGAGCGATGCGATGCGCCTGGTCGCCTGCGATCGGTACGGCAACGCAAGCGCGGCCGCAGGCGAGCGTCTGCAGCAGTGTGTCACCCCCGTTGCAGACCACGAGGCGCGCGCTCCTGATCAGCTCGCAGAGCTCGCCGAGGGGCAGGAGCGCCGTGCGCTCGAGGCGCGGAGGATCGCGATCGTCGCCGGGCGCCGCGCCCGTCAGTACCGTGCTGTAACCGCGCTGCGCGATGGCGCGTGCACCGCCCGCGACTATCGCGGGGGCGTCGGCGGCCCCGGGGTGGCCGGTGCCGCCTCCCGGAACGAGCAGCACGTACTCGCCCGCCCGCAGGTTGAGGCGCCCCAGACACAGCGCATTCAGCGCAGGATCGGCCGCCGGCACGATGGCATCCACGAAGCGCAGACGCGGACGCCTGCGCAAGCGCAGCTTGAGACGTTCCACCGGGGTCAGTGAGCCGGCCATGAATTCCGGCCAGGCGATCCAGTGCTCGTCGATGAGTCCCATCCAGCGCAGACGGAACGCCTTGCGGCGCTGGCGCGGCCGCGAGCTCACGAATATGACTCGTGCACCCGCTGCATGCGCGGCCCGCAGCTGGCGGGTGCGGCCGGCGTTGTCGAAGACCACGACGTCGGGCCGGAAATCGCCGATCAGCGCGCACACTTCACGCGTATGGAAGGTGGGCGAAGCAGGCAACAGCGTGGCGGGAAACGGCGCCGTCGCCGCCTGAGGGGCCGCGCGGCTGAGCGCGAAGTGGATCACGAGGTCCGCACGGCGGCGCGCCATGGCTGTGGCAACGACGAGGCACCGTGCGTATTCTCCCATGCCTCGTGGGCCGGACACCGGTACGAACAACAGCCGGTTTCCGTGTTGCATTCCCTGAATCGCGGTGCTCATGGTTCCCGTGCTGTTCTTCGACCCGCTGTGCGTCGCTCCTTACGGCGCGCAAACGCTGCACGAGCAGGGCCTGGGCGGCAGCGAAGCCACGACCGTGCGGGTGGCCGAAGCACTCGACGCCTTCGTTGCGCAACACAACCGCACCCGCGCCGAGGGCAGGTACCTGCCACCGGCAGCCCTTGCGGACGTCGAGGACGTGATCGTGCTGCGCGATCCGCGAGCGCTGGCGCGCGTGTCGCAACTCTTCCCGCGGGCGCGCACGCACCTGTGGGTGCACGATCGCATCGAGCCCGGATCGTCCCGTTCGCGCTGGTTCAAGGCCGCAGCGCCGGATCTCGAGCGCCTGCAGCCGGACGTGATCTGCGTCTCCGAGTACCAGCGTGAGTTGGTTGCGGCGACATTGCGCGGCATCAATGGATGTCAACGGCTGAGAGTGAGGAGAATCTACAATCCGGTCGACGACCGTCTCGTCCCCGATGGCTCCCCCGTCGACCCGACGAAGCTCGTGTTCTTCTCTTCTCCCAACAAGGGGCTGTTGTTTACGCTCGATGCGTTCCGTGCCTTGCGCCGCAGCATACCAGAGCTGCGGCTGTGCGTCGCCAACCCTGGCTACCGGCAATACCCGCAAGCGCGGCTGGTTGGAGTCGAGTGGCTCGGGTCGCTGCCGCACGCGCGGATCATCGCCGAGGCACGCACGGCGCTGTGCACCTTCAGCGCCAACTTCGTGATCCCGGAGACTTTCGGGCTGGTGTTTGCCGAGTCCAGGGCGGTAGGTACTCCGGTGCTGACGCACGACTGCGGCGCAGCCCGCGAGGTGCTCGACGATCCGCGGCAGGTCCTGCCGGTCACGGTTGCGGAGCGACTCTACGAGGCCGTGCTTCACGGCGTGGCGCTGCGCTGGCGCGCACCCGCGGCTCGTGTCGCGGCGCACTTGGGTCTCTTCGACGGCTACATCGAGCGTATCCGCGCCTGGCGGAACGGTGGCCGACCGAGCGTCGGGCCCGATGCGCGCTTTCGGCTGTCGACCATCGTCGGGGAATGGCGCGCGCTCCTTTCGCCCTGATCCGCGTCTATTTCGCCGGCTGCTCGGCCCGCGTCGACCATGCGGCCACCTGCTCGAGGCGCGCGAGCGGATCATCGAGCTCGAGCAGCTCGAGTCGCTCCGCGGGCGTGAGCGGCAGGATCTCGGCCCAGCGGTTGCCGACCCAGCTGGCGTCATCGTAGCGGCCGTCGACGTGCGCGTAGGCCCCGCCGAGCTTCGGCACCACCTCGCGCAGGAGCTCCCCGAGGTGCGAGAACTCCGCGGGTAGTGCGCAGCGGGCGTCCTCGGGCAGGTAGTCGACCTCCGCCAGGTTCAGGCCATCGCTCTGCTGCCAGCGCCGCCGCACCCGGAAGCGCCGCTCGCCGATGCAGGTGATGCCGAGGAGGCCATCCGGCAGAGTATCGAAGTCCACCACCCGGGCGCTCGTGCCGATGTCCGCGACCGAAGGAGCCGCATCGGACTCGGCGCCCGCGAGGATGAGCACCACGCCGAAGGGGGTGTGCTCCTTCAGGCCGCGGCCCACCATGTCGAGGTAGCGGGCCTCGAAGATCCGCAGCGGCAGCGGCCCGCCCGGAAACAACACCGTTTTGAGGGGAAACAGCGGCAGCGTCGCCGGCTGCATGGCTCTTCAGGGCCCGCGCGCCGGACCCGCGGCTCCGGGAGCAGCGCCGGCGGAGCGCTCGAGCTCCGCGAGGAGCTTCCCGTGCAGGCCGCCGAAACCGCCGTTGCTCATGATGAGCACGTGGTCGCCCGGCCGCACCGCGCGCGCGAGCTCGCGGGACAGCGCGTCCACCTCGGCGCTGACGTGGCCCCGGGCGCCGAGCTCGGTGAGCACGACGTCCGTGTCCCAGCCCAGGTCGGGCGGCGTGTAGAGCCACACCTGGTCGGCGCCGGCGAGCGCCCGGGGGAGCGTCTGCCGGTGCACGCCCATGCGCATGGTGTGCGAGCGCGGCTCGAGCACCGCGACGATGCGCGCGGCGCCGACGCGCCGGCGCAGGCCGTCGATCGTGGTCGCGATCGCCGTCGGGTGGTGCGCAAAGTCATCGTAAACACGCACCCCGCTCACCTCGCCGCGCAGCTGCATGCGGCGCGCGATGCCGCGAAAGCTCTGGAGCGCATCGAGCGCCTCTCGCACCTCGACGCCGGCGTGGCGCGCGGCGGCGATCGCCGCGAGCGCGTTCTCCACGTTGTGGGTTCCTATCAGCGACCAACTCACCGTGCCGCGCGGCTCGCCGCCCTCGAGGACCTCGAAGCGCGAGAAGTCGTCCGCGCCGCGCGCCGGGCGCGCGCTCCAGCGCGATTCCGGGCGCGCTTCGCGCGAGAAGCCCTCGAGCGGCGTCCAGCAGCCCATCGCGAGCGTCTCCGCGAGGCGCGCGTCGGCGGCGTTCCACACGATGCGCCCGCTCCCCGGCACGATGCGCACCAGGTGGTGAAACTGGCGCTGGATGGCGCCGATGTCCGGATAGATGTCGGCGTGGTCGTACTCGAGATTGTTGAGGACGACGGTGCGCGGACGGTAGTGCACGAACTTCGCGCGCTTGTCGAAGAAGGCGGTGTCGTACTCATCCGCCTCGATGACGAAGCACGGCCCCGCCCCGAGCCGCGCGCTCACGCCGAAGTTCTCCGGCACCCCGCCGATCAGGAAGCCGGGCTCCCGGCCGGCGTGCTCGAGGATCCAGGCGAGGATCGAGGCGGCCGTGGTCTTGCCGTGAGTGCCGGCGACGGCGAGCACCCAGCGCGTCTTCAGCACCTCGCGGGAGAGCCATTCCGGCCCCGAGGCGTAGCTGAGGCCGCGCTCGAGGAGCGCTTCGACGACCGGCTGCCCGCGCGTCATGACGTTGCCGACGATCACGATGTCGGGCGCGGGGTCGAGCTGCGCGGCATCGAAGCCCTCGGTCAGCGCGATGCCGAGCGCCTCGAGCTGAGTGCTCATGGGCGGGTAGACGTTGCGGTCGGAGCCCGTAACCCGGAAGCCGGCGCGCACGGCGAGCGCGGCGATGCCACCCATGAACGTGCCACAGATGCCGAGGATGTGGACGTGCATCGGATCTTCAGGCCTTGGCGGACGGAAACAGGGCGACCAGCAGCATCTGGCCGGTGAGCACCTGCAGGATCGCCAACACCACGCTCGCCGGGCTCGACCATTCGAGCGCCGCCTTCACGATCTGGCTGTAGGCGGCGATGAGCCAGATGAGCAGCAGCAGCGACGCGCTCACCACCGGCACCTGCCACAGCGCATCCTGCC
>MNCZ01000129.1 GCA_001914695.1 Gammaproteobacteria bacterium 13_2_20CM_66_19
CGCGGTGCGGCCCTTCGGCGTCGACGTCTCGAGCGGCGTCGAGCTCGAGCCGGGGATCAAGAATCCGCTCGAGATTGCGAGCTTTGTCAGGGCGGCGCGTGCCGCCTCGGGCGCGGCGGCCGCCGCCGCCCGGAGCGAGGACGAGTCATGAACACACCTGCAGCAGCCGTCGATGCCGGCCGCCTCCTCGCCGACCTGATCGCGGGGAGATTTCCCGATGCGCGCGGCCGCTTCGGTCCCTTCGGTGGCCGTTATGTGCCCGAGACGCTCATGCCCGCGCTCGAGAGGCTCGAGCGCGGGGTGCGCGAGCAACTGCCCACGCGCGGCTTCAAGGAAGAGCTGGCCGGGCAGCTGCGGAGCTGGGTCGGCCGACCGACGCCGCTCACCTTCGCGGACCGGTTGTCGGGGCGCTGGGGCGCCCGCGTGTGGCTCAAGCGCGAGGACCTGGCCCACACCGGCGCGCACAAGATCAACAACGCCATGGGCCAGGCGCTGCTTGCGAAGCGCCTCGGTGCAAAGCGCGTGGTCGCCGAGACCGGCGCCGGACAGCACGGTGTCGCGAGCGCCGCGGCGTGCGCGCGGCTCGGGCTCCCCTGCACCGTGTACATGGGCTCGATCGACATGGAGCGGCAGGCCCCGAACGTCGGGCGCATGCGCTTGCTCGGCGCGGAGGTCGTGCCGGTGACCAGCGGCGATCGCACCCTGCGCGCCGCCATCGACGAGGCGCTGCGCGCCTGGGTGTCCGATCCCGAGGACACTTATTATCTGCTCGGCTCCGTGGTCGGCCCGCACCCCTACCCCTACCTGGTGCGGGAGCTCCAGTCTGTCATCGGCCGTGAAGCCCGGGAGCAGCTCCTCGCCTCGAGCGGCGCACTTCCGGATGCCGTCATCGCCTGCGTCGGCGGTGGCTCCAACTCCATCGGCGCCTTTCACGCGTTCGTCCCCGACGCCACGGTCGAGCTGATCGGCGTCGAGGCGGGCGGGCGCGGCGCGGGCCTGGGCGAGAACGCCGCGACGATCGCGTTCGGACGACCCGGCGTGCTGCATGGGACGTACTCGATGCTGCTGCAGAACGAGGACGGCCAGGTCCAGGAGACTCATTCGGTCTCCGCAGGGCTCGACTATCCCGGGGTGGGTCCCGAGCACGCGCTGCTCGCGGCCGTCGGGCGCGTCCGTTACGAGACCGCGAGCGATGAGGAGGCGCTCGCCGGCGTGCGCGCGCTGAGCGAGTGGGAAGGGATCCTGCCGGCGCTCGAGAGCGCCCATGCGCTTCCCGCCGCCGAGCGCTGGGCGCGATCGCATCCCGGCCGCTCGATCCTCGTGTGCCTTTCCGGGCGCGGCGACAAGGACATGTCCACGCTCGAGCGGACGCTGCTCGAGCCGGCGCACCGATGAGCGCGGGCGTGCCGCTCGGGGAGGCCATCCGCGCCGCGACGGCGAAGGGCGGCCCGGCGCTCGTGGCTTACCTCACGGCGGGCTTTCCGCGGCGCGAGAGCTTCCGCGGGCACGTGCGCGCGCTCGCCTCCGCGGCGGACGTGATCGAGATCGGGGTGCCCTTCACCGATCCGATGGCGGACGGAGTGACGATTCAGCGCGCGAGCCAGACGGCGCTCGCGCAAGGCGCGAGCCTCAGGTGGATCCTTGCAGAGCTCCAAGCGCTCGAAGGGGTCCGCGCGCCGCGGCTTTTGATGAGCTACCTGAACCCGCTGCTCGCTTTCGGTCTCGGGCGCCTCGCCGAGGGCGCCGCCCGCGCCGGCGTCGCCGGCTTCATCGTCCCGGATCTGCCGCTCGAGGAAAGCGCCGAGCTGCGCTCGGCGCTCGAGCCGCGGGGGATCGCGCTGGTGCAGATGGTGACACCGCTCACCGGACCCGAGCGCCTCCGAGCGCTCTGCGCCGCGAGCCGGGGCTTCGTGTACGCGGTCACGATGACCGGCACCACCGGCCGCAACGTCGCGGTGCCGGATGAGGTGCTCGGCTATCTCGATCGGGTGCGGGCCAGCTCGCCGATTCCGGTGTGCGCCGGCTTCGGCATCCGCAGCCGCACGCAGGTCGAGCGTCTCACCGGGCACGTCGACGGTGTGGTGGTCGGCTCGGCACTGGTGGAGGCGCTGGAGCGGGGAGAGGATCCCGCCGCCTGGCTCCAGGCACTACGCGCCTGAGTCGGGCCCATTGCCTCCGGCGTACAGAAACCCCATCCTGTCGCGCCGTCATGAAGACCTTGACCATCGCGGCGCGCTTCTGCGGCCCGCCGGGCTCCTCGAACGGAGGCTATTTCGCCGGCCTGGTGGCGACGCTCGCCTCGGAGACCGTCGCGGTGCGGCTGTTGAAGCCCCCGCCCCTCGACACGGAGCTCACGGTGGATGAGCTCGAGGGCGGCGGCTGGCGCGTCATGCAGGCCACGGAGCCGATCGGAGAGGCGCGCCCCGCGAGGCTCGAGCTCGCGGCGAAGCCGGCGCCCGACTACCTCGAGGCGGTGGAGGCCTCGCGGCGCTACGCGGGATTTCGGAGTCACCGCTTCCCGACCTGTTTCGTATGCGGCACCCGGCGGGTGCGCGGCGACGGTCTGCGCATCTTTGCGGGCCCCATGCCCGAGCGTGGCATGGTCGCGGCGCCGTGGGTGCCGGACGCTTCCCTCGACGGCGGGGACGGAAAGGTGCGCGCCGAGTTCATGTCGGCCGCTCTCGACTGCCCGGGCTACTACGCAGTCGCTCCCGATGACCGGATGATGCTGCTCGCGGAGTTCACCGGGCACGTCAATCGCCGCGTGCACATTGCGGAGTCGTGCACGGTCGTCGGCTGGCACGTCGGCTCGAACGGCCGCAAGCACGAGGCGGGCACCGCGCTCTACGACGAGGAGGGGGAGCTCTGCGGCCTGGCGCGGGCGCTGTGGATCGAGCCGCGTTCGGGAGAGCACGTTCCTTAAGCACCGCGGCCGGGGAGATGTTGCCGTGAAACGAAGTGTTCTGCTGATCATTCTGCCGCTCTTCGCGCTGCTGTGCCCGGTCTCGGCGCAGACGGATCGCACCGGCTCCGCGCACCCGGATCTCGTCGGCACCTGGAGGCTCGTCTCCTATGTCGGCGAAGAGGTTCCATCGGGTGTCAGGTCCGACGTCATGGGAG
The DNA here is from genome assembly GCA_001914695.1 of Gammaproteobacteria bacterium 13_2_20CM_66_19. Lineage (GTDB taxonomy): Bacteria > Pseudomonadota > Gammaproteobacteria > Steroidobacterales > Steroidobacteraceae > 13-2-20CM-66-19. The sequence goes on from MNCZ01000129.1 coordinate 3,121, forward strand.
CCCATCCCGGCGGCTACATCAACTACGGCCGCGACGGGCGCATGATCGTCATCATCGTCGGCAGCGAGCGCAAGAGACCCGCGGGACCCGTGGCCACACCCGAGGAGGCGGCGGCTCTGATGCGGAGCATGCTCGCCTATGCCGGAACGTACACCGTGGACGCTGCGGCGAAGACCGTCACCCACCACGTGGACGTTTCCTGGGACGAGACCCGCACCGGTCAATCCCTCATGCGAACCTACACCCTCAATGGCGATCGCCTGACGCTGCTCACGGATCCCTCCAACGACCCGGCCACCGGCCGCAAGACCGTGCGCACGGTGACCTGGGAGAGACTGAAGGCGCCGCAGGACTAAAGCGCGCATCAAGCGCCGCCTTGAGCTCTTGCGCCCGCGAACGGCGCGCTTTATTCTATACACATATGATGTGTATGGAGACCCGCATATGAAAGCGCGTCCGCGTGCCGCCAATCGCACCAATATCGTCCTTGATTCGCAGCTGGTCGGGCGCGTAAAGCGCCTGGCTCGCGTGAAGACCACTCGCGAAGCGGTTCATGTTGCGCTCGATCACTACGTGCGCAGCCGCGACTACTCTGCCGTGCTGGCGCTGCGCGGAACCGGAGGAGTTGCCGAGGGCTACGACCCGAAGACGGCAAGTCCGCGGCGTTGAGCAGGGATGCTCGTCGACTCCTCCGTCTGGATTGCATTCCTGCGCGGCGATGACAGGGAGGAAGTCGACCTTCTGGTCAAGGCGCTGGATCGCACGCGGTCAGTATGGCTCGCCCCACCCATCCTTCAGGAGGTGCTGCAGGGAGCCGATCGTCCCGAGCGATTCTTGAAATGGGACGGGATCTTGAGCGAGCTGCCGATGCTCGTCGAGCCCGACGCGCGCGCTACCGCTCGCGCCGCGGCCGAGCTCTACGCGCGGTGCCGATGGGCGGGGATCACGCCTCGCTCAGCCAATGACTGTCTGATTGCGGTGCATGCGATCGGCAACGACATGCCGCTCTTGCATTGCGACCAGGACTTCCCGTTGATAGCGAGAGTGGAGCCAAGGCTGATCTTGCTGCCGCCGCAAGCTTGAGCCACGCGCACCTTCTTCAGCCGCGGCTGAGTCGCATCATCGCCTCCGTGTAGCGTGCGCCGGCCGCGGTGCCCGCCGGAAAGACCGCCTCGATGGCCTCGAGGTCCGCATCCTCGAGCCGCACCTCGAGCGCACCGAGATTCTCCTCGAGATTGCGGATCCTTCTGGTTCCCGGAATCGGCACGATGTGCGGGCCCTGCGCCAGCACCCAGGCGAGCGCCAGCTGCGCGGGAGTGCAGCCTTTCTCATCCGCCAGCGCCTTCACCTTCCCGACCAGCGCGAGGTTGCGGGCGAAGTTCTCGCCCTGGAAGCGCGGGTTGGTGCGCCGGTAGTCATCGGCGGCAAAGTCGGCGGGACTCTTGATCGCGCCGGTCAGAAAGCCGCGGCCCAGGGGACTGTAGGGAACGAAGCCGACGCCGAGCCGCTCGCAGGCCTGCAGCACCCCTTCTTCGTCGGGATCGCGCGTCCACAGCGAGAACTCGCTCTGCAGCGCCGTGATGCGATGCACGCGGTGGGCGCGCTCGAGCGTGAGCGGCGCGACCTCCGAGAGCCCGAGGTGACGGACTTTCCCGGCACGGACCAGCTCCGCCATGGCGCCGACGGTGTCCTCGATCGGCACGGTGCGGTCGACCCGATGCAGGTAGTAGAGGTCGATGTGGGTGACCTTGAGGCGCTTCAGGCTCGCCTCGCACGCCTGCCGGACCCACTCGGGGCGGGCATCGATGACGCGGGCCACGGGGTTCCCCGCGTCGCGCACGAAGCCGAACTTGGTGGCGAGGAACACCGCATTGCGCCTGCCGGCGAGCGCGCGCCCGACGAGCTCCTCGTTGGTGTAGGGACCATACACGTCCGCGGTGTCGAGGAAATTCAGGCCGAGCTCGAGTGCCCGATGGATGGTTGCGATCGATTCGGCGTCGTCGTGCGCGCCGTAGAACTCGCTCATGCCCATGCACCCGAGCCCCAGGCCCGAAACCGTGGGGCCGTTGCGGCCGAGCGTGCGCGTCTGCATGGAGATCTCCTGGCGGATCGAATGCAGATATTCTGCGCCGCGCTGCACTGCTCGACGAATACACAGGAAGAGGGAGGGGCGGGCGGCCCGGGAGACTCAAGCGCGGCTCCCGCCAGCGGCGCCCGCGGCGCCCGCGGCGCCCGCCACCGCCACCGCGGACCGTGCAGCGCGTTCCTTAGGGCTTCACGGCGCTCATCATGTGCGCGTGACGCCAGCTGCCGTGCCGGTAGTAGAGCAGCGCGAGCGTCGCGGCGAGCGCCGACGACACCGGGAAGCTCCACCAGATCGCGTCCGCCCGGTAGCGCTCGAGAAGGAGCTCCGCGAGCGGAAAGCGCACCGCGAGCAGCGCGATGCTCAGGATGACGAGCGGCGCGATCACGGCGCCCGCGGCGCGCACCACGCCGAAGAGCGCCACCGAGACGCCGAAGAAGATGAACGAGCCCGTGGCGATGCGGTTCAGGTGCCCGGCGATCGCGAGCGCCCCCGACCCCTCGGGAAGGAAGAGCGCATACACCCGCGTGTCGAGGAGCTCGAGCAGCGCCACGATCGAGCCCGTGAGCAGCACGCTGTAGAGGACGCCGACGCGCGCGGTGCGCGCGACGCGGTCCCACTTGCCCGCGCCCACGTTCTGCGCCGTCATGGCCGAGAGCCCCATGGCGACCGCGAAGGCGGGCATCTGGATGTAGTTCCAGATCTGCAGCGCCGCGCCGAAGGCGGCGGTCGTATCGACGCCGAAGCGGTTGACGAGCGTGATCATGAGCACGCCGCTCAAGGAAAGCACCAGCATCTGGGCGCTCATCGGCAGGCCCTTTCTCACGAGCGTCGCCACCACGCTCCAGTCGGGCTTGAGCAGCGGGAGCTCGTCGCGGTGCAGGCACAGGATGTGCCGCCGGCGATAGAGGTGGCGGATGAGCGCGAACAGGCTGACGGCCTGCGCGACGAAGGTCGCGAGCGCCGATCCCGCGATGCCGAGCCGCGGGATGGGACCTAAGCCGAAGATGAAGACCGGGTTGAGCGCGATATCGATCCCGACCGAGAGCAGCATGAAGTAGAACGGCGTCTTCGAGTCGCCGGCGCCGCGCAGCACCCCCATCACGAACGCGTACATGTACAGGCACGGCAGCGCGAGGAAGATCACCCGCATGTACGCCACCGCGAGGTCGACCGAGTCGGCGGGCGTCGCCATGGCCACGAGCAGCGGCCGGCAAAGCAACAGCCCGGCGACGGCCATCGCCACGGAAATCGCGGCAAAGAAGCTGGCGCTGGTGCCGACGACGCGGCGGGTCTCGGCGAGGTTGTTGGCGCCGATCGACTGGCCGATGAGGATGGTCGCGGCCAGCGCCACGCCAAAGGCCGCCCCGATCAGGAGGAACATGACGGTGTTGGCGTTGGAGGTCGCGGTGAGCGCCGCTTCCCCGAGATAGCGGCCGACCCAGATGGAGTTCACCGAGCCGTTGAGCGACTGCAGGATGTTGGCGAACAGGATCGGCAGAGAGAACCTGAAGAGGACAGCCGGGATCGAGCCCTCGGTGAGGGAGCGTTGCACCGCCTCAGCGCCTCAGGCCCCAGCCCACGGTCAGGAGCCCGGCGGCGAGCAGCGCCCACCCCGGCCAGGCCACGCCGCCGCTCCGCGTGAGCCACAGCCCGGCGAAGACCAGGGCGAGCGCGCCGAAGGCGAGGGTGTCGCGGCGGCGCACGGCCTTGAGCTCCGCGAGGAGCTCCGCGAGAGCGGGCCCGGGCGGCGGCGGCTCCGCCGCGGCGCGCTCGCGCTGCAGCCGGCTCTCGATGAGCGCCGGGAGCGAGCGCGCCGCGGCGATGATCCCCGGGACCTCCCCGCGCAGGTCCGCGAGGAGCGAGCGCAGGCTCGTGCGCTCGCGCATCCACTCGCGCAGGATCGGGCTCGCGGTGCTCCAGATATCGAGCTCGGGATACAGCTCCCTTCCCAGGCCCTCGACGTTGAGCAGCGTCTTCTGCAGCAGGATCAGCTGCGGCTGGATCTGCATGTTGAAGCGCCGCGAGATCTCGAACAGCCGCAGCAGGATCCGCCCGAAGGAGATGTCCTTGAGCGGACGATCGAAGATCGGCTCGCACACCGTGCGCACCGCGGACTCCATCTCGTCGACGCGCGTGCCGGCGGGCACCCAGCCGGACTCGAGGTGCAGCTGCGCAACGCGCCGGTAATCGCGATCGAAGACCGCGAGGAAGTTCTCCGCGAGGTAATTCTGGTCGCGCGGATCGAGCGTGCCGACGATGCCGAAGTCCACCGCCGCGTAGCGCGGCCGCAGCGGATCGTCAGTGAGCACGAAGATATTGCCGGGATGCATGTCGGCGTGGAAGAAGTTGTGGCGGAAGACCTGCGTGAAGAAGATGCGCACGCCGTTCTCGGCGAGCCGTGCGATGTTGGTGCCGGCGGCCTCGAGGCGCGCGCGGTCCGAGATCGGCACGCCCTGGATGCGTTCCATGACCATGACGTCGTTGCGGCAGTAATCCCAGTGCACCTCCGGCACGTACAGCAGGTCCGAGCCCGCGAAGTTGCGCTTCAGCTGCGAGGCGTTGGCCGCCTCGCGCATCAGGTCGAGCTCGTCGAGAATGGTCTTCTCGTACTCCGCGACGAGCTCGCGCGGACGGAGCCGGCGCAGCTCGCCCGAGTAGTGGTGCGCGAGGTCCGCGAGCGCGTAGAGCACCTCGAGGTCGCGCTCGATCACCGCGCGCATGCCCGGGCGCAGCACCTTGACGACGACCTCGGCTCCGCCGGGGAGCCGCGCGAGGTGCACCTGCGCGATGGAGGCGGCGGCGAGCGGCGTCTCGTCGAAGCCGGCGAACACCTCGGCGAGCGCTCGGCCGTAGGCGCGCTCGATCAGCTCGCGCGCGATCGCGCCGGGAAAGGGCGGCACCCGGTCCTGCAGCTTCGCGAGCTCGTCGGCGATATCGGGGGGCAGCAGGTCGCGGCGCGTCGAGACCGCCTGCCCGAACTTCACGAAGATGGGGCCGAGCTCCTCCAGCGCGAGCCGCAGCCGCTCGGCGCGGCTCGCCCGCCGGCGGCGCTCGAACCAGACGCCGGGCGAGAGAAAGAACAGGAAGCGGAGCGGTCTGTAGAGGTGGGTCGCGCGCACGTAGTCGTCGAGGCCGTGCTCGAGCAGCACGCGCTGGATCTCGAGAAGCCGCACGAGCACGCGCAGCTTCACGGACGGGCGACCCGCGTCACGGTGAGCCGCGCCGCCTGGCGAGCAGCTCGAGGCGGTGGGTGAGCCGATCGACGCCCTCGCGCACCGCATCCACTCCGCGCAGGAACTGCTCGCCTTCGCTCCGCGACACGAGATCCGCGCGCTCGTGCGCCAGGTACTCGGCCGCGTTGCGCAGCGTGGTGCTCACGCCCGAGCGGCCGAAGCCGAGCGCGAGCCGTGCGAGCCGCCCGAGCTGATGAGCCGGCACGTCGCCCACGAGGAGCGACAGCTCCTCCTCGAGGTCGGGCTTGAGGAGCCTGCCGAGCTCGCGGAACTTCTGCGCGAGCTCCGCATCGCCGCCGATCGCGACGCCGCCCCGCGCGAGGACCGGCTCGGGCGAGTCCGCGGCGAGCGCCAGGACCCCGAGCGGCCCGCCGCTCACGGTGGCGTCCGCGGGCTCCTGGTCGCGCGTCACGGCGAGCTGCAGCCCGTTCGATGCCACGCGCAGCCGCGCGATGTCGCGGATCTCGATGGCCAAACTGCAGCCGGCGAGCTCCGCGCACAGCTCGCGCGCGCGCACCGAGCGCGGCAGGCCGCGGTTCACCAGGTTCTCGAGCGTGCGGAGCATCGTGGCGTAAGCGGCGGGTGCGGCGCTGCGGCCTTCAGTACCGGTAGCCGCGATGCACCGCGACGATGCCGCCGGAGAGGTTGTGATAGCGGCAGCCTTCGAGTCCCGCCTCCTGCATCATCCCGAGCAGTGTCGGCTGGTCCGGATGCATGCGGATCGACTCGGCGAGATAGCGGTAGCTCGCTTCATCGCCCGCCACCCACCGGCCGAGCAGCGGCAGGATGCGGAACGAGTAGGCGTCGTAGAGCCTCTTCAGGCCCGGCACGCTCGGGTGCGAGAACTCGAGCACCAGCAGCTGCCCGCCGGGCTTCAGCGCGCGCCGCATGGAACCGAGCGCCGCTCGCTTGTCCGTCACGTTGCGCAAACCGAAGCCGATGGTGATGCAATCGAAAGTGCCGTCGGCGAACGGTAGACGCTCGACGTCGGCCTGCAGGTACTCGACGTTGCCCACCAGGCCCGCATCGATCAGCCGGTCGCGCCCGCGGCCGAGCATGGCGGCGTTGATGTCCGCGAGCACGACGAGGCCCCGCTCGCCCACCTGGCGGGCGAGTCCCACCGCGAGATCGCCGCTGCCGCCGGCGACATCGAGCGCGCGCGCCCCCGGGCGAAGATTCGCGAGCGAAAGCGTGAAGCGCTTCCACAGCCGGTGCGCGCCCGCGGACATCAGGTCGTTCATCAGGTCGTAGCTGTCGGCGACCGAATCGAACACGCCGCGCACGCGGCGCGCCTTCTCGGCCCGCGGCACACGTTCGAAGCCGAAGTCGGTGGAGCCTTCGTCGCTCATGTCGGGCGCGTTCAAGCGAGATGGACGCATTCTATTCGATCGGGCATCGCGCGCTCAGCGAGACGCGCGATCGTGGTTGCATTTTCTCCCGCGCGATGCGCAGAATCGCCGCCGTTGAGGGGGTCTTGTGCACGAAAGCGGGCCGGGCATCGAGGTGTCCGGCCCACTTTTCATTTGGAACGCTGTGCGTCGCCGCGCGAGTCGCGAGCGCGCGCCCGGCGCTCGAGGTAGCGCGCCCACTTCGTCTCGCGTTCGCGGCCGAGCTCGTGCAGGTACTTCCACGTGTAGAGCCCGGTGTCGTGTCCGTCGTCGAAGACGAGCTTCACGGCGTACTGCCCCACGGGCTCGACAGCCCTGATCCCGACGTTCTCTTTGCCGAGCACCAGCACCTCCTGCCCGGGCCCGTGCCCTTTCACCTCCGCCGACGGGGAGTGCACCCTCAGGTACTCGAACGGCAGCTCGAAGCGGCTACCGTCGGAGAAGCTCACCTCGAGCACCCGCGAGGCGCGGCGCAGGCGGATCTCGGTAGCCACGGGATCGGACATCGGTAAAAGGGGCGGACATGGACCGGTAACGCAGTATAGGCAATAGGCTCTGGACGCCCGCATTGCTGCAGCGCAATAATCACCGTCCGGCTGCACCCCGCCGTCGCCGGATACGGCGTCGCCGGATACCGTATTCGCAGGCCGTGTACTGTGTTCGACGACGATGACAATTCACGGCGCATCTCTATACTCACGGTCCCTTCGTCGCCCATGAAGGCCAAGGGCACCGTGCCCGAGCAGTGAATGGAACCCACCGATACCTCCCATCCGGATTACTACCATCGAGTCGTGGATTGTCAGTGGGCCTGCCCGGCCCACACCGATGTTCCTGAATACATCCGACTGATCGCGCAGGGCCGGTTCACCGACGCCTACATGGTGAACCGAGAATCGAACGTGTTTCCCGGGATCCTCGGGCGCGTCTGCGACCGGCCGTGCGAGCCGGCCTGCCGCCGCGGGCGCATCGAGCAGAAGCCGGTGGCGATCTGCCGCCTGAAGCGCGTCGCCGCCGATCATCGCGAGGACGTGGCGAGCCGCCTGCCGAAGGTTCCCAGCGTGAAGAACGGCAAGCGCATCGCCTGCATCGGCGCCGGCTGCGCATCCCTCACGGTGGCTAACGATCTCCTGCCGCTCGGCTACCAGGTGACGATGTTCGAGCAGTACGGCGAGCCCGGCGGACTCATGCGCACCAACATCCCCTCGTTCCGCCTGCCGCAGCGGGTGCTGAGCGAGGAGATCGGGATGATCACGGGGCTGGGGGTGGACTTGAGGCTCAATTCCCCGGTGACCAGCCTGCGCGCGCTCCTCGCGCAGGGCTTCGACGCGGTCTTCGTCGGGTCCGGCGCCCCGCGCGGCAAGAATCTCGACCTTCCCGGCCGCGATGCGGCCGCCGCCAACATCCACATCGGCATCGCCTGGCTCGAGTCGGTGGCCTTCGGCCACGTCGACTCGGTCGGCAAGCGCGTGCTGATCATCGGCGTCGGCAACACGGCCATGGACTGCTGCCGCACGAGCCTCAGACTCGGGGCCGAGAGCGTCAAAGTCATGGCGCGCAAGCCCCGCGGCTTCTTCAAGGCCTCCGACTGGGAGCTCGAGGACGCGGAGGAGGAGAGCGTCGAGATCGTCGTCAACCGCTCACCAAGGGAGTTCGTCGTCGAGAACGGCCGCCTTACCGGGATGCGCTTCGAGCGGATGGAATACGAGCTCGACGCCAGCGGGCGCATCACCGCCGAGCGCGTCCTCGGAGAGGAGTTCCTGCCCGCGGACGACGTGATCCTCGCGATCGGCCAGGAGAACGCCTTCCCGTGGATCGAGCGCGATCTCGGCATCGAGTTCGACAAATGGGACGTGCCGGTCATCGATCCGCGCACCTTCCAGTCGACGCGCCCCGGCGCCTACTTCGGCGGCGATGCCGCCTTTGGACCTAAGAACATCATCTGGGCGGTCGAGCACGGCCACCAGGCCGCGATCTCGATCCACCGCCACTGCGAGCGCCAGCCGGTGAGCGAGCGGCTGCCCCCCGGCATGAATCTGCACAGCCGCAAGATGGGCATGCACGAGTGGAGCTACGCCAACGACTATTCCCCCGTCGAGCGGCGGCTGATGCCGCACGTGTCGCTCAAGGAGCGCTTCAAGAAGCTCAACATCGAGGTCGAGCTCGGCTTCACGGCGGAGCAGGTGGAGCAGGAG
>MNCZ01000034.1 GCA_001914695.1 Gammaproteobacteria bacterium 13_2_20CM_66_19
AGCTGGTCGCCTTCTGCGCGAGCTGCGCCGCCGCCTGAGCGAGGGTGAGCGAGCCGAGCGCTGCGGGCGCGTGGCGCACCACGGCGAGCGCGGGCTCGCCGAGCAGCCGCTCGAGCGAGGCGAGATTCTCATCGGCGCGCATCATCGCCGGATCGACTTCGCTCGCGATCCAACCCGCGAAGGGGACGCCGCGCGCCGCGATGCTCGAGCGCGTCAGCTGCGCATGATTGAGGCATCCCAGGCGGACGCCCACCACCATGAGAGCCGGCGCCTCGAGGACCAGAGCGAGATCGGCCATGCTCTGGTTCTCGTTGATCGGCGCGAGCCAGCCCCCGGCACCCTCGACCACGACCCAGTCGGAGTTTCTGGCCAGGATGTCGAAACTCCCCCTGATCGTGCCGATATCGACATCGATCATGGCTTCTTTTGCAGCGATATGAGGAGAAATGGGTGGCTCGAAGCAGTAGGGGTTCACCCGGGCGTACGGGGCCGTGGCCCCCGCCGCCTGAATGAGGGCCAGGGCGTCGGCGCTGCGCAGACCCTCCGGCGTGCGCGTGGCGCCGGACGCCACCGGCTTCATGACCGCGACCCGCGCGCCGAGCTCCCGGAGCCCCCTCACCAGGGCGCAGGCGACGACGGTCTTGCCCACCCCCGTGTCGGTGCCGGTGACGAAGAGGCGCCTCGCCATCACGGCCGCCCGCGCCTCCGGATCGAGCCGGGCGCGATGCGCGCCTCGCCGGAGATCGCGGGTGCGGCGCTGCGACCCGCCGCACCCCAGCTCGCGCCGTAGATGATCTCGTAGGTGGCGGGTAGCCCGCCGTCGCGGCGAAAAGCCTCGTAGGCCTGCTGCATCCGCGCGAAGCGCGCACGGCCCGTGAGCGCGCGCGGCCGACCGGCGGTCACGTTGTGCGCGCCGATCGCCTTCAAGTCGCGCATCAGCGCGAGCACATCCGGGTAGTCGACCGCGATCCGATCCACGTCGAGCACCGGCTCCGTGAGACCGGCCTGGACGAGCGCATCGCCGACGTCGTGCATGTCGATGAAGCCGTTCACGTGGTTGTAGCCGTCGGCGCTCGCCCAGGCGCTGCGCAGCTCGTTGAGCGTGTCGGGGCCGAAGGTGCTGAAGGCGAAGAAGCCGTCGGGCTCGAGCACCCGGCGCACTTCGGCGAGCGCGGCGGAGAGCGGCTCGCACCACTGGAGCATCAGGCTGCTGAACACGACGTCGACGCTCGCGTCGGCGAGTGGCAGCCGCAGCGCATCGCCGCACACCCGCTCGAAGCGCCGCCACGGCAGCTGATGGCGGCGCGCCTCGCGCAGCATCCCTGGAGAGAGGTCGAGCGCGATCACGAGCGCGCGCCGGTAGCGGCGCTTGAGCTCGCGCGTGAGGCGACCGGTGCCCGCGCCCAAGTCGAGTACCACGGCGGGCAGAAAATCGAACGCCGCGAGGCGCTCGAGGAGCTCCGCGGCCACCCGCGTCTGCAGCCCCGAGGCCGACTCGTAGCTCGCGCTCGCGCGATCGAACGAGGCGCGCAGCTGCGCGCGATCCAGTCGGAACGCCTCGCCCCCCTCAGCCACGCAGGAACTCCGTGAGCACTTGCGCGAAGCGCGCCGGGCTCGACAGGAACGGGGCGTGCGCGGCGCGCGCGAATTCCACGTACCGGCCCTTGGGGAGCGCGGCGGCGAGCGCCCTTCCGGCCGCCGCGGGCGTGATGCGGTCGAGCCCCCCGGAGACGACGAGCGCCGGGATCCGGACCAGCGGCAGTGCCGGCCGCAGGTCCCCGCACCGAAGCCTGTCGAGCCCGCGCGCGAGCGCCTCGGGCTGCGCGGCTCCGTGCGCCGCGAGCGCGCCCTTGAGCCGCGCGAGCACCCGGGAGGCGGTGCGCGGCGCGACGCCACGCACCTGGAGCTTGAGGAACTCGCGCACCGTGCGCCCGGAGTCTTCCCGAAGCTGCCGCTCGAGCCGGGCGAGGAGCGCGGGAGCGGTGCCGCAGCGCCAGTCGGGGCCGGCGAGGAATCGCGGCGTCGTGGCGATGAGCGCCAGGCGCTCTATCCCTGAGGGCAGGGCGGTCGCGAGATCGAGCGCGAGCTGGCCGCCCAGCGACCAGCCGAGGAGCGCATAGCGGCGGGTGAGCGGCGCGAGCGTCTCGTGCACCCGCCAGGCCTGCGCCGCCGGCGTGCCCGCGCTCGCGTCCCAGTCGCTGCGGCCATGTCCGGGCAGATCGATGGCGATGACCCGGAAGCGCGCGGTGAGGGCTCCCGCGAGGCCGTCCCAGACCCGCAGGTTCAGCCCCCAGCCGTGCAGCAGCACCAGGTCCCGGCCGCGACCCGAGACCTCGCAGTACAGCGCGCTCACGCGAGAGCGCTCCGCGCGAGGGCAGAGCAGCAGCGCGCGAGGCGCCCGACGAGCTCGTCGACCTCCGCCTCCGTGTGCGTGGCGGACAGCGTCACGCGCAGGCGCGAGGTCCCCGGGGGCACGGTCGGCGGCCGGATCGCCACCACCCAGAAGCCCGCCTCCTCGAGCTCGCGCTGCGCGGCGAGCGCGGCGGCTGCGCTGCCGAAGAGCACCGGCTGGATCGGGGTGGGCGAGTCCGCGAGCGGGACGCCGGCCTCGCGCGCCTGCCGGCGAAAGCGCGCGGTCAGGCAGAGCAGGCGCTCGCGCCGCCAGCTCTCGGTCTGGATGAGCTCGAGCGCGCACCGGGTGGCCGCGGCCACGGGCTGAGGGAGCGCCGTCGTGTAGATGTAGGGTCGCGCCTTCTGGATCAGGAGCTCGATCAGATCGGCCCCGCCGGCCACGAACGCCCCGAATGAGCCGAAGGCCTTGCCGAGCGTGCCGATGAGCACCGGCACCTCTTCCGCGTCGAGTCCGAAGTGCTCGAGCGCGCCCCGGCCGCTCGCCCCGACTACGCCGAGCCCGTGCGCGTCATCGACCACGAGCCAGGCGCCGGCGTCCCGTGCCGCGCGGGAGAGCTCCGGGAGCGGGGCGAGATCCCCGTCCATGCTGAAGACGCCGTCGGTGCCGAGGAGCGCGGTCCGGCCCGGATCGCGCGCCAGCAGGCGCGCCGCGGCGCCGGCGTCGGCGTGGGGGTAGCGCCTGAGCTCCGCGCCCGAGAGCCGCGCGCCGTCGATGAGCGAGGCGTGGCTGAGTCGATCGAGCAGCACCCGCTCGCCGCGGCCGGCCAGCGTAGCGAGCACCGCGAGGTTCGCCATGTAGCCGGTCGAGAAGACGAGCGCCCGCTCGCGATGCGTGAAGGCCGCGAGCTCCTCCTCGAGGAGCTCGTGCTCGGCGCCGTGCCCGGTGATGAGATGGGAGGCGCCGCTCCCGGCGCCCGTGCGCGCGGCGCACGCGCTCATGGCCGCAGCGAGCGCCGGGTGACGCGCGAGCCCGAGGTAATCATTGCTCGAGAAGTCGACGAGCCGCCGCCCGCCGTGGAGCGCCACCGCGCGCGTGTCGGATGCGGGGAACGCCTCGACCGTGGTGCGCGAGCGCCGCAGCTCGAGCTGCGCCAGCCGCGCGAGCTCCGTCTCAAGTGCCGATGCGACCCGCTTCATGGCCCTCGGCGGTGAGTCCGAGCCGGGCGAAGAGCCGCCGGTCGCGCTCGACGTCGGGGTTGCCGGTGGTGAGGAGCCGCTCGCCGTAGAAAATGGAGTTGGCCCCGGCGAGGAAGCACAGCGCCTGCAGCTCATCGCTCATGTCGTCGCGGCCGGCCGAGAGCCGCACGTGCGCCCGCGGCATGAGAAGGCGCGCGACCGCGATGGTGCGCACGAAATCGAACGGATCGACGTCCGGGCGGTCGGCGAGCGGCGTGCCCGGGACCCTCACCAGGCGGTTGATCGGCACGCTCTCGGGATGCTCGGGCAGATTCGCGAGCGTGCGCAGGAGCTGCGCCCGGTCCTCGGGCGACTCGCCCAGGCCGACGATGCCGCCGCAGCACACCTTGAGCCCGGCCGCGCGCACCGCCTGCAGCGTGTCGAGCCGGTCCTGATAGGTGCGCGTAGTGATGATCTCGCCGTAGAACTCCGCCGAGGTGTCGAGATTGTGGTTGTAATAGTCGAGACCGGCCGCCTTGAGCTCCGCGGCCTGCTCCGGGGTGAGCATCCCGAGCGTGGCGCAGCTCTCGAGACCCGCTTCGCGCACCGCGCGGATCATCTCGGCGATCACCTTGAGGTCGCGCGCCTTCGGCGAGCGGTAGGCCGCGCCCATGCAGAAGCGGGTGGCGCCGGCGGCGCGGGCGGCGGCCGCGCACTCGCGCACCGCCGCAACCTCCATGAGCGAGCGCGCGGCGAGCCCGGTGTCGTAGCGCACGCTCTGCGGGCAGTAGGCGCAATCCTCGGGACAGGCGCCGGTCTTGATCGACAGCAGCGTGCTCATCTGCACCGTGTTGGGTGCGTGGTGCGCGCGATGCGCACGCTGCGCGCGCAGGATCAGATCGGCGAACGGCAGGGCGAAGAGCGCGCGCACCTCGTCCAGCGACCAGTCGTGGCGGATGGGGTCGGAGTCGCTCTGGACGCGATCGACGTCGGGGTGCGGCTTCATGCGGGGCATGACGATGCCCGACCCCGCAGGGGCGTGTCAACGAGGCGCGGAGCGTCGAGTCGACAGTTGCTCATTTCATGAGCAGGTGCGCGAGCAGCGCGAGGCCGACCGCCAGCGCCCCGAGCACGGCGACGAGGACGCCCGCGGCGGCGCAGTCCTTCGCGATGCGGATGCCGGGGTGCTGCCCGGGGTGCAGCTCGTCGGCGAGTCTCTCGATCGCCGTGTTGAAGAGCTCCGCCGCGAGCACCACGGCGGCGGACAGCAGCACCAGCGCGCACCACAGCGCCCCCGGCCGCAGGATCCCGAGCGCCGCGAGCGCCGCGGCGAGGGCGAGGAGCTGCACCCTGAGGCTCCGCTCGGAGCGCACGCCGTGGGCGAGTCCCTGGAGCGCGCAGCCGAGCCGTGCGAGGAAGGGCCGATTCTTGTACTCGCTCATGCCCCCGCGCCGCCCCCTTCAGTCCGCGTACACGTACTCGAGCAGGATGCCGACGAACACCGCGAGCCCGACGTACTGGTTATTCAGAAACGCGCGGAAACATGCCGCGGGCTCGCGCCTGCGGATGAGCCACTGCTGCCACAGGAACAGCACGCCGGCGGCGGCGAGCCCCCCCCAGTAGGCGCGTCCGTAGTGCATGTTGCGCCCGACGAGGTAAAGGGCGCCGAGCGTCATCGCCTGCATCACGCCGATCAGGAGCTTGTCCATGTCGGCGAACAGCACCGCGCTCGACTTCACGCCGATCTTCAGGTCGTCCTCGCGGTCGACCATGGCATAGAGCGTGTCGTACATGGCCGTCCAGATGACCGCGGCGATGTACAGCACCCAGGCGACCCGCGGCAGCTCGCCGGTCTGGGCCGCGAAGGCCATCGGCACGCTCCAGCCGCCGAAGGAGATGCCGAGATAGAGCTGCGGCATCGGGAAGAAGCGCTTCAGCAGCGGATAGGAGACCGTGAGAAGCGCGCCGATCGACGCGAGCTCGACGGTGAAGAGATCGAGGCGCGACACGAGGCAGAGGGCGGCCAGGAGCAGCAGCGCGAACAGCGTGAGTGCCTCGCCCGGCGCCACGCGCCGCGCCGCGAGCGGCCGGTCGCGGGTGCGCTGCACGTAGGCGTCGATGTTGCGGTCGAGGAAGTCGTTGATCACGCAGCCCGCGGCGCGCATCACCACGACGCCCAGCACGAAGATCCCGAGCACCTTCGGGCGCGGGCGGCCGGCGCCCGCGATCCACAGCGCCCACAGCGCCGGCCACAGCAGCAGCCACGTGCCGACCGGGCGGTCGAGGCGCATGAGCCGCGCGTACTCGGTCACGCGCCGCGTCAGACGGTAAGCGAGTGGCGCCTCGCGCGGAGGCGGCGTCGGGGCGAGCTCCGCCGGCGCCGCGGTCATCCTTGGTGCAGCCCGTTGCGAGGCGACGCTCTCATGCGCGCTCAAGTCTACTTCCCTCCCGGCCCGAGAGCGCATACCAGGCGATGTACGCATAGCAGAGCGCCGGCAGCACGAAGGCGCGCTGCACGCCGATGCCGTCGGCGAGAAAGCCCTGCAGCTGCGGGATCACGGCGCCGCCGAAGATCGCCATCACGAGCAGGCTCGACGCCCTGGCGGTCATGGGACCCAAGCCCTCGATGCTGAGCGTGAAGAGCGTCGGGAACATGATGGAGTTGAAGAATCCGACTGCGATCACGCTCCACATCGCGAGCGCACCGAGGCTCAGGATGGTGCTCGCGAGCAGCGCGATCGCGGCGAGCGCGTACGCGCACAGGAGCGAGCGCGGCGCGATCCGCCGCAGCAGGAGCGAGCCGATGAAGCGCCCGATCATGGCCGAGCCCCAGTAGTAGGAAACGTAGTGCGTGGCGCTCGCGGCGTCGATGTTGCCGATGCGCAGTGCGGCGATGTAGTTGATCATGAAGCTGCCGATGGTCACCTCGGCGCCGACGTACACGAAGATCGCCACCACCCCCAGGCGCACGTGCCGCTGCCGCAGCACCTCGCCGAAGCTGTGGTGGCGGGGGTCGGCGCGCTCGGTGGCCTCGGTGAGCGGCGGCAGGCGCAAGAGGTACACGAGGCTCGCCAGCGCCAGCAGTCCGGCGGCGACGCCCAAATACGGCAGCCGCACCGATTGCGCCTGCGCGATGCGGTAGGCTTCCTGCTGCGGCGGCGGCAGCTGCGCGAGCGCCGCCCCGGAGAGCACCGCGACCGACAGGATCAGGGGACCGATCAGCCACGGCGACAGCGTGTGGCCGAGCGAGTTCACGGCCTGCGCGAGGGTGAGGCGGCTCGAGGCCCCGCGCGGCTCCCCGATGAGGCTGATATACGGGTTGGCCGAGACCTGCAGCAGCGTGATGCCGCTCGCGAGCACGAAGAGGGCCAGCAGGAACAGCGGATACGACGGCACGGTCGCCGCCGGATAGAAGGCGAGCGCGCCGGCCGCGGCGACCATGAGCCCCGCGACCATGCTCGGCTTGTAGCCGAGGTGCGCCACGACGCGTCCCGCCGGGATCGACATCACGAGGTAGGTGCTGAAGAAGGTGAACTGGATGAGCATCGTCCGGGCGTAGTTCATCTCGAACACCGCCTTCAGATGCGGAATCAGCACGTCGTTGAGGCTGGTGAGACCGCCCCAGGCGAAGAAGATGATGGAAAGGACCGCGATCGCGGCGCCGGAGGAGAGAGTGCCGCGACCCACGGCCTTCAGCCCACCCGGCCGTAGCGCTCGCCCGCCCCCACCCACCGGGCGGCGAGCGCGGCGACGTGCTCCGGGTAGGCACCCAGCAACAGTTCTGCCGTCCGCTGCACGCCGGGCAGCAGATCCGCGTCGCGCATGAGATCGGCGACACGCAGCTGCGCGAGCCCCGTCTGGCGCGTGCCGAGGAGCTCCCCGGGCCCGCGGAGCTCCAGGTCGCGCCGCGCGATCTCGAAGCCGTCCGAGGTCTCGCGGATCACCTTGAGCCGCTCGCGCGCCAGGCCCGAGAGCGGCGCGCGGTACAGCAGCACGCAGCTGCTCGCCTCCGTGCCCCGCCCGACGCGCCCGCGCAGCTGATGCAGCTGCGCGAGCCCGAGCCGCTCGGCGTTGTCGATCACCATGAGGGTCGCATTCGGCACGTCGACCCCCACCTCGATGACCGTGGTGGCGATGAGCAGCTGGATCTTCCCTGCCTGGAAGGCGAGCATCGCCTTGTCCTTTTTCGCGCCCGGCATGCGCCCGTGCACCAGGCCGACGCGCACCCCGGGCAGCGCCTCGGCCAGGCGCGCGGCGGTCTCCTCCGCCGCCTGTGCGCGCAGCTCGTCCGACTCGTCGATCAGCGGGCAGACCCAGTACGCTTGCCGCCCGGCGCGGCAGGCCTGCGCGATGCGCGCCACGACCTCGACCCGGCGCGGCTCCGGCACCACGACCGTCTGCACCGGCGTGCGCCCCGGAGGCAGCTCGTCGATCACCGAGATGTCGAGATCGGCGTACGCGGTCATGGCGAGGGTGCGCGGGATGGGCGTCGCCGTCATGATCAGCTGGTGCGGCACGCGCCCCTCTTTCTGTCCTTTTTCCGAGAGCTTGAGGCGCTGCTGCACGCCGAAGCGGTGCTGCTCGTCGACGATGACGAGCGCGAGGCGCGCGAACTCGATGCCTTCCTGGAAGAGCGCGTGCGTGCCGATCACCACGCGGACCTCCCCGGAAGCGATCGCCTCCAGCGCGCTGCGCCGCGTGCGCGCGGGCGTGCCGCCCGAGAGCAGCGCGACCGTCTCGCCGAGCGGCGAGAACCAGGCGCGGAAGCTGCGCCAGTGCTGCTCGGCGAGGAGCTCGGTCGGCGCCATGAGGGCCGCCTGCGCGCCCGCGCCGGCCGCGCGCGCGGCGGCCGCGGCCGCCACGACCGTCTTGCCGCAGCCGACATCCCCCTGCAGCAGCCGCACCATGGGCGTGCCCGCGGTGAGATCCTCGTGCACATCGGCGAGCGCGCGGGCCTGGGCCCGGGTGAGCCTGAAAGGCAACGCCTCGAGGAAGCGCCGTGCGAGTCCCGGGTCGTCGGGGAGCGGCCAGGCCGCGTCGGACTTGAGCGAGCGCTTGCGGAGCTTCAAGGCGAGGTGGTGCGCGAGCAGCTCCTCGAAGGCCAGGCGCCGCTGTGCCGGGTGGCGGCCGGCGGCGAGCTCGGCGAGGCGCGCCTCGCGCGGCGGGTGGTGAAGGTAGACGAGCGCTTCCTTGAGCGACGGCAGGCCCGGCGGCAGGGCGGAGGCTCCCGGCAGCCAGTCGCGCAGCGCCGAGCGCTCGAGCTCGTGCAGCGCCTGCTGGATGAGCGCGCGCAGGCGCCCCTGCGGCACGCCTTCGGTGAGCGGATAGATCGGGGTGAGGGTCTCCTCGAGCGGCATCGCCGCCCCGGTGAGGCGCCGGTACTCCGGGTGCACCATCTCGAGGCCGAGCGGGCCGCGGCGCACCTCGCCGAAGCAGCGCAGCCGCGTGCCGCGCGCGAGCCCCTCCTGCTGGCTGGCCGAGAAGTGGAAGAACCGCAGCGTCAGCATCCCCGAGCCGTCGGAGACGCGCGTGAGGAGCTGGCGGCGGCCGCGGTAGGCGATCTCGGTGAGCTGGATCTCGCCCTCGATCGCGGCACGCGCCCCGCCCTGGAGCGAGCCGATGGCGGTGAGCTGCGTGCGATCCTCGTAGAGCCTCGGCAGCACGAACAGGAGATCCGACACGCGCCGGACGGAAAGACGCGCCAGGCGCTCGGCGAGCGCCGCGCCCACGCCGCGGAGCGAGGTGACGGGGCGGTGCTCGGCTCGCTCGGCCGTGGACGGCCGGCCCTCAGGCCCTGGCCGGGGGCTCAGGGAAGGTGCAGGACGCACTCGATCTCGACCTGCGCACCGCGCGGCAGCGCCGCGACGCCGACCACCGCGCGCGCCGGGTAGGGCTTGGCGCAGTAGCTCGCCATGATCTCGTTCACCTTGCCGAAGTGCGCGAGGTCGGTGAGATAGACATTCATCTTGACCGCCTGGGCGAGCGAGCCGCCGGCCGCTTCCGCCACGGCCTTCAGATTGTCGAACACGCGGCGGATCTGCGCCTCGATGTCGCCGCTCACCAGCTGCATGGTTGCCGGGTCGAGCGGCACCTGGCCGGAGAGATACACGGTGTCGCCGGCGCGCACGGCCTGCGAGTAGGTCCCGATCGCCTGCGGCGCGCGCTCGGTGTGGATGTGGATGGTCTGGCGGCTCATGTGAGCGGATCCTCCCGTGGCATTGCCCTTAGTGCGCGCTTCATCCGCTGCTGTCGGCGTCGGCGTCGGCTTCCGCGTCGCCGCGGCGGTCGGTGCGCGCATGCGCGGCGATGGTACGCGTCACGCGCGTGACATCGGCCATGCGGCGGATGACCCGCACCAGGCCGGCGAGATGGCGGCGGTCGCGGACCCGCAGCTCGAAGGTGAGCGCCGCGGTGTCCCCGTCCTGCTCGTCGATCGACACGTGGTCGATGTTGGTCTCGGTGCTGGCGATCGCCGCGGCGACCGCCGCCAGCACCCCGGTGCGGTTTGCGACGTAGACCCGGATCTCGGAGGAGAAGAGCCGGTCGGGGGCGCTCTGCCAGTTCACCGGCAGCCAGTTCTCCGGATGCTTGCGATAGTCCTCGACGTTGACGCAGTTCTCGCGGTGGATCACCACGCCGCGGCCCGTCGACAGGAATGCGAAGATCGGGTCGTAGGGTATCGGGAAGCAGCAGCGCGCGTAGGTTACGAGCAGCCCCTCGGTGCCGGCGATCGCGAGCGGCGCGGCGCCGCCGGCGACGTTGGCGGGGACGGTGCCCGGCAGCAGCCGCCGTGCGACGAGCGGCGCGAGGCGCTCGCCGAGCCCGAGCTTCTCATGCAGCTCGTCGAGGTCCTTCATGCCGAGCTCCCCGAGCGCGGCCTTGCGCACGTCCTCGCCGACGTCGTCGAACGACACCGAGAATTCGCCGAGCGCCTGCGCAAGGAGCTTCGAGCCGAGCGCGATCGCCTCCTTGCGCCGCAGCCCCTTCAGGTAATGGCGGATGGCGCTGCGCGCCTTGGCGGTCACGACGAAGTTTACCCAGGACGGGTTCGGGGTCGCGCCCTTGGCGGTGATGATCTCGACCGTCTGGCCGTTGCGCAGCACCGTGCGCAGCGGCGTCAGGCGCCGGTCGACCTTGGCGGCGACGCAGCGATTGCCGATGTCGGTGTGCACCGCGTAGGCGAAATCGACCACCGTGGCTCCCGAGGGCAGGCGCAGGATCTGGCCCTTGGGCGTGAACACGTACACCTTGTCGGGGAACAGGTCGACCTTGATGCTCTCCAGGAACTCCTCGGAGGAGCCCGCCTCCTGAAGCGACACCAGGTTCGACAGCCACTCGCGGGTGCGCTCCTGCTGGCGGGACTCGGCATCGCCGCCGGTCTTGTATTTCCAGTGCGCGGCGATCCCGGCTTCCGCCACGCGGTGCATGTCGGCGGTGCGGATCTGCACCTCGATCGGCACGCCGTTCGGGCCGAAGAGCGTGGTGTGGAGCGACTGGTAGCCGTTCACACGCGGGATCGCGATGTAGTCCTTGAAGCGCGCCGGCATCGGCTTGAACACCGAGTGCACCGCGCCGAGCGCGCGGTAGCAGGTATCGGGGGTGTCGACCACGATGCGGATGCCGTAGACGTCCACGATCTCGTTGAGGATCGCCCGCTTGCGGCGCATCTTGCTGTAGATGCTGTACAGGTGCTTCTCGCGCGCCAGCACCTGCGCCTGGATGTTGCTCTTGGCGAGCGCCGCGTTCAGCTGCTGCTCGATCTTCTTCAGGAACTCCTTCTGGTTGCCGCGCGCGCGCCTCAAGGTCCGCTCCAGCACCTGGTAGCGGCGCGGGTAGAGCGCCTTGAAGCCGAGGTCCTCGAGCTCGAGCTTGATGCTGTAGAGCCCGAGCCGCTCGGCGATCGGCGCGTAGATCTCGAGCGTCTCGCGGGCGATCGCCCGCCGCCGCGCCGGCGCCATGGCCTCGATGGTGCGCATGTTGTGGGTGCGGTCGGCGAGCTTCACGAGAATGACTCGCAGGTCGCGCACCATCGCGAGCAGCATCTTGCGGAAGGACTCCGCCTGGGCTTCCTCGCGGCTCTTGAACTTGATCTGATCGAGCTTGGTGACGCCGTCGACGAGCTCGGCGACCACCGGGCCGAAGCGCGACGCCAGCTGATCCTTCGGCGTCGGGGTGTCCTCGATCACGTCGTGCAGGATCGCGGCCACGATGGTGTCGGCATCGAGGCGCAGGTCCGCGAGGATGGCGGCGGTCGCCACCGGGTGCGCGATGAACGGCTCGCCCGAGAGGCGCTTCTGGCCGTGGTGCGCCGAGGTGCCGAACTCGGCTGCCTCGCGGATGCGCGCCACCTGCTCGGAGGGCAGGTAGGCGCCCACCGAGGACAGCAGTTCCTTCAGTCCCGGAGTGCGTCTTCCGCCGGGCAGCAGTCCCAGGAGCGAAGACGCGTAATCCATCTTCGAGGTCTGGCCGTCAGTCTCCGAGGCCGAACTGCGGAGCGCGGAAGGTGGACTGGTTGTCGGCGTCGGGGGCGGGGGTTTCCGGCGCGGGCTCCGGCTCGCTCAGCATCTCCACGGTCACGTTTCCGGCCGCGATCTCGCGCAGCGCGACCACGGTCGGCTTGTCGTTCTCGAGCGGCACCGTCGGCTCGGCGCCGTTGGCCAGCCGGCGGGCGCGTTGCGCCGCCAGGAGCACCAGCTGGAACAGGTTGTCGACGTTGTTCAGGCAGTCTTCTACGGTGATACGGGCCATGGCTGTCAGAGCGAGTGGAGCGCGCTGCAAGGAGCACGCAGAGCCTTTCACTATAAGGCAAGAGCCCTGCGTGAGGCCAGTCCGCGCACGCCGCCGCCGCGGGGGCCCGCCGCCCCCCGCTCACGCCGGCGCCAGCAGCTCCTTCACGAGGTGGGCGAGCTCGGGGCGCGAACTCCGGAGGTCCTCGCCCTTCCCGGCGACGATGCGCTCGAGGTCGGCGAGCGCCCGCTCGAAGTTGTCGTTGACGATCACGTAATCGAACTCGCGGTAATGGGACATGTCGGCGGCGGCATCGGCGAGGCGCCGCGCGATGATCTCCCGGGAGTCGGTCGCGCGCCGCGCCAGCCGCTCGGCGAGCGCCGCCCGGGAGGGCGGCAGGATGAAGAGGCTCACGCACTGCGGCATGGCGCGCCGTACCTGCTGCGCGCCCTGCCAGTCGATCTCCAGGATGACGTTGCTCCCCGCCCGCAGCTGCTCCTCGACGAACGCACGCGCGGTGCCGTAGTGGTTGTCGAACACCCGGGCGTGCTCGAGGAACTCCCCGCGCGCGACCCGCTGCTCGAACTCCGGCACCGAGACGAAGTGGTACTCGCGTCCCTCGGCCTCGGTCGGACGGCGCTTGCGCGTGGTGTGCGAGATCGACAGGCGGAGCGACGGGTCGCTCGCGAGCAGCGCCTTCACCAGCGAGGTCTTGCCCGCCCCGGAGGGGGCGGCGATGACGAACAGCCTGCCGGGCTTCACGGGGCGGGAGGCCACGCTTCACTCAGGCGGTGGGGCCGCGCTTCATGGTGCGGCAATATAGCCCTGCTGCCCGAGCATCGCGATGAGCTCGCGCAGCGCCTGTCCGCGGTGGCTCACGGCGTTCTTCTCCGCCGGGTCGAGCTCGGCGGCCGTGCGGGCGCTCCCCTCGGGAACGAACACCGGGTCGTAGCCGAAGCCGCCGAGGCCGCGGGGTGAGGTGGCGATGTGCCCCTCCCAGCTCCCGCGCGCGATGAGGGGCTGCGGGTCGTCGGCGCCGCGCACCAGCACGATCACGCACTGGTAGCGCGCCCGACGCTTAGGCGGCGGCACCGCGGCGAGCTCGTCCAGCAGCCGCTCGAGGTTCTCGGTATCGCTCGCGCCCGGGTGCGCATAGCGCGCCGACTCGACGCCCGGGCGCCCGCCGAGCGCATCCACCTCGAGGCCGGAATCGTCCGCGAGCGCCGCCAGTCGCGCCCGCGCTGACGCATGGCGCGCCTTGAGGAGCGCGTTCGCAAGGAAGGTCTCGCCGGTCTCCGGCACGGCTGCGATGCCGAGCCCGGCCTGGGGGATCAGGGAGAGGGACAGCGGCGCGAGGAGGGCGGCCAGCTCGCGCAGCTTCCCCGGGTTGCCGCTCGCGAGCGCCACCCGCCTCACGGGCGCTCGAGCGTCTGTGCCTGCAGCGTGAACAGCGCGCCGATGCCGTGCGCGGCGAGATTGAGCAGCGCATCGAGCTCGTGGCGGCGGAACGCGTGGCCTTCGGCGGTCCCCTGGATCTCGACGAATGCGCCGCCATTGTTCATCACCACGTTCATGTCGGTTTCCGCCTGGGAATCCTCGGCATAGTCGAGATCGAGCACCGGGACGCCACCGACGATGCCCACCGACACCGCCGCCACCTGCCCGTGCAGCGGGTTCCCCGCGATCAGGCCCCGCCGCACCAGCTGCTCGCAGGCCTCGGCGAGGGCCACGAAGCCGCCCGTGATGGAGGCGGTGCGCGTGCCGCCATCCGCCTGCAGCACGTCGCAGTCGATGGTGACGGTGCGCTCGCCGAGCGCCTTGAGGTCCGCCACCGCCCGGAGCGAGCGGCCGATGAGCCGCTGGATCTCCTGGGTGCGCCCGCTCTGCCTGCCGCGGGCCGCCTCGCGCGCGGTGCGGGTGTGCGTCGAGCGCGGCAGCATGCCGTACTCGGCGGTGATCCAACCCTGGGACTTGCCGCGCAGGAACGCGGGCACCGTCTCCTCGACGCTCGCGGTGCACAGCACCTGGGTGTCGCCGCACTCGATCAGGACCGAGCCTTCGGCGTGGCGCGCATGGCGGCGCGTGAAGCTCACGCGCCGCAGCTCGTCGACGTCGCGTCCGGAGGGTCGGCCCATGGGTGCGTTCCTAATCCCCGAGCCAGCGGAGCGCCGCCGCGGAGGTGTTGTCGCTGGCGGTGCCGCCGCGCTTCACGGCGCGTGTGCCGAGCTCGAGCAGCTTCCCGCGCAGCTCCCCGGGGCTGCCGAGCTCGGCGGCGATCTCGGCGTCGGTGAGCGCGCCCCACAGTCCGTCGGTGCATCCCATGACGACGTCGTTTGGCTCGAGCGGACGGCGCCGGGTGAGCGACATGTCGGGCAGGATCGGGTCGCCGCCGAGGCAGGACTCGACGAAGTTGCGCATCGGATGATTGTGCGCCTGCTCGTCGCTGATCAGCCCCTCCCGCAGCAGCAGCTCGACGTGACTGTGGTCGCGGCTGCGCGCCATCACCTTCCCGTCCCGCACGTGGTAGAGGCGACTGTCGCCGATGTGCGCCCACCAGCTGGCGTGCTGCTGCACGAGGCACACGGCGCAGGTGGCGCGGGGACGCTGCTCGAGCGGCAGCTGCGCGCCGAGCTTCACGACCTCGTCGTGCGCCTTCCCGAGCGTCAGGTGGAGGAACCCGAGCGGATCGAAGAGCGGCTGCGGCGCGTGCCAGAAAGCGTCCAAGATCACCCGCTGGGTGACGGTCGCGGCGCGCGCGCCGTCGGCGTGGCCGCCCATGCCGTCGACGACCACCAGCAGCGCCGCGCGCTCGGCGACCGCGGCCACGACCCGGTCCTGATTCTCCTCGCGCCCGCCGAGCAGGCTCATGTCTGCGTATTCGACCCGCAAGAAGAATTCCATGCATCTGTTAGACTTGCCCGCGCTTTATATCACCTGCGCGGTGCGCCGGCGTAGCGAGGCGACTTAAGCCGCTGCGCCCGCGGACCACCGCATCAAGGGCCGCCAGGCGGACGCATCAACCATGATCGCGAGCATGACGGGCTTCGCGCGCCGGGAGACCAGCGGGCCATGGGGCACGCTCGTGTGCGAGCTGCGCAGTGTCAATCACCGCTTCCTCGAGGCTTCCTTCCGCCTGCCGGACGAGCTGCGCGGCGCGGAGGGCGAGCTGCGCTCGCGCCTCATGCAGCAGCTGCGCCGTGGCAAGGTCGACTGCACCATCACCTGGCGGCGCCCGCAGGCGGCCGGCGGTGCACTCGAAATCGACGCGCAAGCGCTCGAGCGCGTGCTGGCCGCCGTGCACGCCGTGATGCGTGCGCTGCGCGAGCCGGGAGCAGCGGTGAGCGCGCTCGAGGTACTGCGGTGGCCGGGCGTGCTGCGCGAGGATGGCGCGACGGGCGAGCAGCTGCTGGCGGCGTCGGGCGAAGTGTTCGCGGCCACGCTCACCGAGCTGGTCGCGGCTCGCGAGCGCGAAGGCGCGCGGCTGCGCGAGCTCCTCGGGCAGCGCTGCGCCGGGCTCGAGGCGCTCGTTGCGGCCGTGCGCGCGCGCTTGCCCGAAGTGTGCGCGCGCGCCCGGACGCGACTCAACGAGCGCGTCGCGGAGCTGACCGCGAGCATCGACCACGAGCGGCTCGAGCAGGAGCTGGCGCTTCTGCTCCAGCGGCTCGACGTCGACGAGGAGCTCGAGCGGCTCACCGGCCACATCGCGGAGGTGCGCCGCGTCATCGGCGGCGGCGAGCCCGCCGGACGCCGGCTCGATTTCCTCATGCAGGAGCTCAACCGCGAAGCCAACACGCTCTCCTCGAAATCCCAGGATCTCGAGACCACGCGCAGCGCGGTCGACATGAAGGTCCTCATCGAGCAGATGCGCGAGCAGGTGCAGAACGCGGAGTAGCGTCCAGGGCTATCCAGGCGTGTCCAGCGAGCGCCGGCGGATGGTGTCTGGCAACCCGGCCGCCGACTTCTCGCCGCGTCTGGATGGTGGCGGCACCGAGCGGCCGCGCAGCCGCGCGCTCAGCCGGGATGAGCTGGCGCAGCTCTTCGAGAAGATCCGCGAGGAACCGAGCTTCGGCGCCGACAACGCGCTCGCCGTGAAGCTGCTGCTCGCGCTCTGCGTCCGCAAGGGCGAGCTGCTGGGCGCGCGGTGGGACGAGTTTGATCTCGACGGCAACACGCCCTCGGGTACGGTCTGGCACCTTCCCGCCTCGCGCACGAAGACCGGGGCGCCGCTCGAGATCCCACTGGTGCCCCTGGTGGTCGGATGGCTGCGGGAGGTCAAGACGCTCGCTGCCGGCAGCGAGTACCTCTTCCCGAAGCGCCGGCGCGATCGCCGCGAGCGCGTGCCCCACGTCGGGCTCGATACGCTGAACGCCGCTCTGCAGCGCGTGCAGCACGGACTGCCGCCGTTCACCCTGCACGACCTGCGGCGCACCGCGCGCACCCAGCTCGCCGCACTCGGCATCCGGCGAGAGGTGGCCGAGCGCTGCCTGGGGCACGCGATCCGTGGTGTCGAGGGCACGTATGATCGGCATGACTACTTCAAGGAGCGTCGCCTAGCCCTGGAGCAGTGGTCCACGTTGATGTGCCAGACCGAGAGCGGCGAACGGAAGGTCGTGCACCTTCGCGGCAAGCGCTTGCGGGGCAACTAGGCTCGTTGCATTCGCCGCAACTGATCAACCAGCGATGGCATGTCCGTATCCGGTGCAATGGCGCCTGTCGCTTTCAGTTCCGCTTTCAACTGCAGAGCCCTTTGGCAGGCCAGATCGAGTCCGGCGGCTGTATTGCGGAAAATGTCGCGATCGTTCTTTCGATAGTCGGGCAGATGGGCGCGTAGCGCCTGCTGCGCCTCGGCCGCGTTCTGGAACGGACGCGCCGAGTACTCGAAGTGCAGCAGGAGCCAGAATTCAATACACGGGCAACTTGCGATGATCTGCACGTGTGTAGTGTGGCCGGCGGCGTTGCGCACCGGGCGAGCTGTCAGCGCCCGCGCGGCAACTAGCCGATTCGAGTCGCCGTCGCACACGACATAGACCAGGTCATAGTCGCGGTCGCTCTTGTACCGCAGCTGCGCCTTGCGAACGAGACCGACGGGATCTGTCACCGAGTCACCGGCCTCGATGCGAACGGCCGCGGCGTTCACTCGCAGGTGATGGCGCAAACCATCGATATAGTTCGGCTCTGTTTCGCGACCTTCACAGACGATCAGTACCGAGGGCAGCCCAGCCCGAGATGCCTTCTCGCGTGCAAGACGACGCTGCTCCTTGCGCATCTGCCGGTGCTTGGGCTGATTGTCTCGCATCGACTCAGTGCAGATTCGTTCGCGAGATGAAAGGCACGCCGCCGTAGCGCGCACGCAGGTAGCCCTTTTCGAGCGCTTCGCCCTTTCGCGGACTGAAGTCGGTCAGCGGGGAGAGTCGGCTGGCCTGGCGTTCGTCCTTGTCCATGAACCAGACCTGATCACGCCGCAGCAGCTCCGTGTCCAGGAGCGAGGTGTCGTGAGTCGTCATCCACAACTGCGCACCGTGCCTGGAAACTTCCGGATCGTGGAACAGGCTTAGCACGAATCGGACCACCATCGGATGCAGGCTCGAGTCGAATTCATCGACGACCAAGAGCTTCCCGCCTTCCAGGGCATCGAGAATGGGACCGATGTAGGACAGCAGCCTCTGGGTTCCGGCCGATTCGAAGCGGCCGTCGAATGCGACGGGGTCCTCGCCTTCCAGCTTGTGGACGAACTTCACAACGGGCAGGTCCTGTGGGCTCGTCGACAGTTCCGGGGCCTTGCCGGCCTCCAGCTTGAAGGCCACCTGATGACCTGGAACAGTCTCCACCTCAATGTCCGCGATGTGCAGGTCAGCTGAGCGCAACAGGCCCAGGGCCCGCGCCTTGAAGGCCGGATCATCCAGGCGCTGCAGTGTCTGGCCGATCCCGAGCGCGCCAGTCCAGTTCACGATGACGAGGCCGTCCGTAAACCAGTTCCAAAGCGGCTTGAGCTGCTCGTTGTTGAGCTGAATGGCTGTGGTCAGGAACAGCGCACCCGACCTCGTGGCCTGCCGCCAGGTTTCCTTCGAGCCGGTGAAGTAACTCGAGAAGGGGGCCCACTCGTGCTCGCCCTTCGCGTCGTTCCAGCGGCGGTCGAACCACGACTGACCCTTCCCAGTCTTGTAGACGATCAGCCACTCGTCACGAATTCGCTGCGCGTCATAGGAGAAGCCGTACTGGTATCGAATGCCGTCGAGCAGAACCACCACCTCGAACTCCGTGGGATCTCCCGCGCTGCTGCGCTCGAGGCGATAGGGCGTGTACTGCTCGGCACGTGCGGCATCGAGCATCGACGTGGAATGCAACACGAGGTTGCGCATGGTCACCAGGGCAAAGATCAGATTGCTCTTGCCGCTGGCATTGGCGCCATACACGACGCCTGCCCGGTTCAGGCGCGGCACGCTCCGAACCCCAGTCTCAATGGTGTGAGTCGCGAGGTGGGAGCGGTCCGTACTCGAGACCATGCTGAGAGTCCGTTCGTCCCGGAGGGACCGGAAGTTCCTTAGGCTGAATTCGACAAACATTTTTGCTCCTAGAACGATATAGAATCTATTTACGACCAAGACGTGCAAAATATAGGCTAATTTTAGCCGCGTAGGCGTGAACTGGCCACCAAATTCGCGCGACGCGCGATCCTCGGACACGCCACCGCGACATCGGCTCGACTACGGGTTGCAGGCGCATCTACTCAATTGATTTATATAAATTATCCGTGCGTTTCACTTTCAAGCTGGCTTGAGGTGCCCAAGGCGCGGCTTATCCGGCAGACCTGATCGACTGGAGTTCATGTCCCGCCGTGGGGCGCGACCCCGAGCGCGTGAGATCGCGCGGCACGCGGGTGCCGGTCGAGGCCGTATTCCAGAATCCCTCGGCCGGTGCGCCCGTTACGGCTTTCGTGCGCTGCTTCCCGGGCGTCGCCGCGGAACACGTGCGCGAGGTCCTGGATCACGCCGTCAACCGCGGCGCCGCCGCTTGGCACCCTTTCAGTCCCGATTGATCCGATTCAGATCGAACCCCTTTGGGTCGAACGCTCCGCCGATCCAGCGCACCATGTCGTCGTGCTGCTCATGCTGACGGTCACCGAGAATGTCCAGGAAATGCGCGTAGCCCTGGGGGCCGCCGACGTCCTCCGGCGGGCAGGCATTCTCGCCGGCGACAAGGCCATCGAGCGCGTCAGGCGGCACAGGTCGCCGGGCCACGATGAAGCGTTGGGCGACCCTGCCGGGCGGCGTGTGACAAGAGCCGCCGCCGGCCTATCCTGCATTCACCTACCAACCGACCTCAAAAACTGACACGTTTGTGCACAGTAGTGAGACGACGACACGGCCCGGGCGTCGGCATCGGCCCAGCAGGACCTGCCCCGATCGACAGCGCAGCGCCCACCAGCCAGCCGCCGAATCCTCAGCCGCTGCGCTCGCCCTTCGAGACGCCGCGCGCCATGCGCAGCACGTTCTCGCGATGGAACTCCAGATACTGCCGCTGGCCCTGCGAGAAGGCGCCGACGTTAACGTTGGCGTCTCGGTCGATTCCCATACGCTTGAGCGATACGGGGTCCGCGACCGGCGACACGACCAGCTGTCCTGTGTTCTCAAAGGAAATGAACCCCTTGTCGAACAGGTGGTCCACCGTCGGGGTCAGCAACAGGCCGTTCTCGCCGTCGAGCCGCTGCTCGTTGCTGCTGTCGCGCCAGGGCTGGATGTGGCTCGCGATCAGGTGTTCCATGCGCGCCACCCGGGTAATGCGGCAGGCATGTTCAATCGAGCGCACGTTGTCCCGGAAGAGCCCCTGACCCCGACGCGCCTGGACGAGTGCGGTCCTCTCGGTTTGCCGGATCGCCGCATCGGTATCGATGGCAGCCTCGATTCGTCGCTCCCATTCCTCGATGTCCCGCTCCGGCGCCGGCGAGTCGCGCTCGACCCGGCTGACGTTCTGCCCGACGTCGGCGACCCGGTAGGCCTCGGCGCCGATCAAAGTGAACAGGGCCGCAGCGAGCCCCCGGCTGATCTCGGTCGGATAGACGCTCTGCAGACCGTTGCCTCCGGGGTCAACGGCGCGTATTTGCTCGCCAGATCCGGCCGCAGCCGCGCGATGTGATCCTTGGGGCGGATTGAATTGGAAAGCCGCTGCCAGCGAACGCCCACCCGCCAGCCGATCTGGCTCCAGTTGGTGCCGGCGGTGCCGAATTCCTCCGGCTTCGGGCTCTCCCGGCAATAACCGCTGACGATGCCGAGGGCCGCGATGCGCGTATCGCAGAACGAGAAGACGATGTCGCCGGGTGCGACCTCGCGCATGAACTCGTAGAAGGGATTGCGATGGCCGTTCTTATTGCGCTTGGGCGACCAGAGATACCCGCCCTCGATCTCCTGGCGGAAGGTCTGATTCTGATTAACCCACCAGTAGCGCATCGATCGGTCCGTCGCGACGGTCTATCTCCGAAGCTCCCGGAGTAGGACCCAGTCCCCGGGCGCACGCTCATACGTCCAGAAATGCCACCCATTGATGGCGCGTCGATGCGGCAGTGCGGCGCACGCCGCCATGGACGGCGACTGAAACCGCTTGCCTGCAAACGAGATGACCCCACTGCGCAATACCCGAGCCTTCAGCACCTTGCCTTTATATCGAGCGCGAAGGCGCATGGGGCGCGTTACGTAAGCGGCCAGACCGCCTTGCTTGCGGAACCGGCTCGAAGTGTCACGGTCCTCCCGGCTTCCTCCACTCCGAGGAGTTCGCTCAAGTGCGCGGCTGCATCCTGCTTGACTCGACGCGTGAACTCGCGCCGGAGGTTTTGCGCTTTCGCAAACTTACCTCCCTGTCGATTGCCGGTCGGCCGCACGATTCGCAGAACCAGTGATTCCAGCTCCTTGATGTGGTCGTCACCGACCGTCAGGTACATGCTGAAGCGATCCCACGACTCGCCGTGCTTGTCGCGCAGATGCGTCTTCAGACGGCCCCTAAGGTCTCCCGCCAGTCCCACGTAGTAGAGTTTCTTCTTTCTGTAAAGAGCGTAGACGCCATCGCGGCGTTTCGCCCGCTCGCGAAAGAACTGCTGATATTCCGCCAGTGCAGTCCGGGAGATTCCCTCCAAGTACTGAGATACCAACGCCCCTCGTCTCGTCCGTCGCATGACTCCCCCTACGCGGCCCAGCCTTCCGACAGCACTTCCGCCTGTTCGAGTACCAGCTGCGTCGCCTTCTCTTGTTTGTCCGGCGGGTACCCGTACTTGCGGAGGATTCGCTTCACGAGCACCCGAAGCTGGGCGCGCACGTTGTCGCGGATGGTCCAGTCGATGGTGACGTTCCTGCGCACCGTCGCGACCAGCTCGCGCGCGATCCTGCGCAGCGTCTCGTCGCCCAGCACCTTCACCGCGCTGTCATTGGTCTCGAGCGCGTCGTAGAAGGCGAGCTCGTCGTCCGTGAGCCCGAGGTCCTCGCCGCGCGCCTCGGCGGCGCGCATGTCCTTGGCGAGCTGGATGAGCTCGTCGATCACCTGCGCCGTCTCGATCGCGCGGTTCTGGTACTTGCGGATCGCCTGCTCCAGCAGCTTGGCAAAGGAGCGCGCCTGCACGACGTTGCGCCGCGAACGGCTGCGGATCTCGCCCTTTAGAAGTTTCTGGAGCAGCTCGACGGCGAGGTTGCGCTGCGGCATGCCGCGCACTTCGGCGAGGAACTCGTCCGACAGGATCGAGATGTCGGGTTTCCTCAGCCCTGCTGCGGCGAAGATGTCCACCACCTCGTCCGAGACGATGGCCTTCGAGACGATCTGCCGGATCGCGTGCTCCAGCTCCTCGTCGGTCTTGCGCTCGCGCGGCGCGCCCTTGGCGAGGACCGCCCGCACCGCCTGGAAGAAGCCCACGTCGTCGCGAATGCGCAGCGCCTCCTCGTGCGGCACGGCGAGCGCGAACGCCTGCGAGAGTTCAGTGACGGAGCGCAGCAGCCGGCCCTTGCCGTCCTCGAGCGCGAGCACGTGCTCCTGCGCCGCGGGCAGGAGCGCAAGGCGCGCCTGCGGCGTCCCCGTGATCCACGCACGCCAGTCGAAGCCGTGGAAGAGCGTGCAGCACACCTCGTACTTCTCGAGCATTACTGCCACCGCTTCGCCCTGGTCGAGCGCCGTCTTGCCGGTGCCGCCGGCCTCGGTGTAGGTCGCGAGCGCCTGCTTCAGCTCGTCGGCGAGCCCCAGGTAGTCCACGACGAGGCCGCCGGGCTTGTCCTTGAAGACGCGGTTCACCCGCGCGATGGCCTGCATGAGGCCGTGGCCGCGCATCGGCTTGTCCACGTACATCGTCGCGAGGCTGGGTGCGTCGAATCCCGTGAGCCACATGTCACGCACGATGACGATGCCGAACGGGTCCGCGGGGTCGCGAAAGCGGGCGGCGAGCTGCTCGCGCCGCGGCTTGTTGCGGATGTGCGCCTGCCAGTCGAGCGGGTCAGACGCAGAGCCCGTCATCACCACCTTGAGGGCTCCGTGCTCGTCGTCATCCGCGTGCCACTGCGGCCGCAGCGCGACGAGTTTGTTGTACAGCTCCACTGCGATCCGGCGGCTCATCACCACGACCATGGCCTTGCCGTCCATCGCCTCGCAGCGCCGCTCGTAGTGCTCGACGAGGTCGCGCGCGACGCGCTCGAGCCGCTTGTCCGCCCCGACCACCGCTTCGAGCTGCGCCCACCTGCTCTTGAGCTTCTCCTTGCGCTCGACCTCCTCGCCTTCGGTGGCCTCCTCGAACTCGGGGTCGATCGTCGGCCGTTCGACCTCCGACAGCTCGAGCTTCGCCAGGCGGCTCTCGTAGTAGATCGGCACCGTCGCGCCGTCCGCCACGGCGCGCTGGATGTCGTAGACGCTGATGTAATCGCCGAACACGGCCCGCGTGTTGGCGTCGGTCTTCTCGATGGGCGTCCCCGTGAAGCCGACAAACGACGCGTGCGGAAGCGCGTCGCGCGTGTGCCGCGCGAAGCCGTCGATGAAGTCGTACTGGCTGCGGTGCGCCTCGTCGGCGATGACGACGATGTTGCGCCGGTCCGAGAGCACCGGGTGTCGGTCGCCCTTCTCCTCGGGGAAGAACTTCTGGATCGTCGTGAAGACCACGCCGCCGGAGGCCACGGCGAGCTTCGCGCGCAGGTCGGCGCGGTCGGCTGCCTGCACGGGCGGCTGGCGCAGCAGATCACGGCAGCGCGCGAAGGTGCCGAAGAGCTGATCGTCGAGGTCGTTGCGGTCGGTGAGCACGACGATGGTCGGGTTCGCCATCTCCGGGTGCAGGATCACCCGGCCGGCGTAGAAGGCCATTGTCAGGCTCTTGCCCGAACCTTGCGTGTGCCATACGACACCGACGCGGCGGTCGCCGGGTTCGCCGCCTGGTCGCTCGCCCGCCTCGTAGCGGCCCATCGGTTCCGCGATGTGTTCGCCCGCCACCGCCCGCGCCGCGCGCAGCGTCTCCTCGACCGCAACGTTGACCGCGTGGAACTGGTGATAACCCGCCATCTTCTTGACTAGCTTGCCGCCGCCCGCGTCCTCGAAGACGACGAAGTGGCGCACGAGGTCGAGAAACCGCCCCTTCTCGAACACGCCTTCGAGCACGACCTGCAGTTCCGGCATCGCCGCCGGCGCATCGCCTCGCCCGCTCACCGTCCGCCAGGGCTTGAACCACTCCTTGCCCGCGCCCAGCGTGCCGATGCGCGCCTGCACGCCGTCGGAGATCACGAGCGTAGCGTTGGCCGCGAAGAGCGCCGGGATCTGTGCCTGGTAGGTCTGGAGCTGGTGGAACGCCGACCAGACGGTCGCGTTCTCGTCCGCCGCGTTCTTGAGCTCGATCACGGCGAGGGCGAGGCCGTTGACGAACAGCACCACGTCGGGCCGGCGCGTGTGCTGGCCCTCGGACACGGTGAACTGGTTCACCGCCAGCCAGTCGTTGTTCTCCGGCGTGTCGAAGTCGATCACGCGCGCCTGCGCACCCGCGATCGAGCCGTCGGCGCGCCGGTGCTCGACGGTGACGCCGTCGACCAGCATGCGATGCGTGGTACGGTTGCGCTCGAGCAGCGAGGGTGCGTCCGCGCGCGTGAGCTTGCGGAAGGCGTCCTCGAGCGCTTCTGGCGGCAACTCGCGGTTCAGCCGAGCGAGGGCGTCGTGCAGGCGCCGCCCCAGCATCACGTCGCGGTAGCTCGAATCGCGGCGCTCAGCGCCCGGCTCGCCCGCCGCGATGTCGGGGCCGTGCAGGACGGCGTAGCCCAGCGCCTCGAGCCAGCCGAGCGCCGCGTCCTCGACCACGGACTCGGTGAAGCCGGCGCTCACGACCGCACCAATCCTGGCTTCAGTCCGAGTCGCTCGCGGAACTCAGGCGGGATGTCGCCCCAGTGTTCCACGAGCAGGTCCACAAGCGGCCTCCCGTTGACGAGCGCGATGTGCGGAAACCCGAACTCGGCACGGACGCACCAGACGTCGCTCATGCCTGTGCCCCTTGCTCGAGGACCGCCGGGACTGGCGCGGCCGGCGGAGCGTCGGGGGCCTGTACCCGAAGCCAGCTCACAAAGCGGTCGGCCACGGCGTCGGCTTTTTCGGCCGCGCAGCCCAAGCGGACCAGCACGCGCTTGCAGGCTACCTTGAGCTTCGCCCGCATCGCCTCGCGCTGCTTCCAGTCGAGCCCCATGTTCTGTTCAGCCGTCGCGAGTAGGGAATCGATGAGTAGCACGCCATCCGCGCCGGCGATGGCTGGATCGACGCCCTCGGCTTGCAGGAACGCTTCGACGCCACCTCGCAGCGCCGCGAGCCCGCCCCTGTATTCGGCCACCAGCTCAGTGACGGGCCCCTCCGCTGGGCCGATGCCGGGAGCCGGCGCCTCATCGGCCTCGCCCGCACTCGCTTCCGCCTCTGGCTCTTCGCCTTCCTCATCTTCCGCGACCGCAAGCTCGGCCGTCTTCAGGACTTCGACGTAGGCCTCCCGGTCGATCCCATACAAGAGACGGCTCGGCTCGACGCGCAGCTCGATCGCCTCGCCGCGCGGACCGGTAGCTACAGAGAAGACGACGATCGGACGATCCGCGTCCTCGTCGATCCGCGCCTCCACGGCTACCGCACGATCGATGCGCTCGTTCAGGTGCGGAAAACTCTCGTAGGGCTCCCGCGTCGCAATCAGGTCGGGCTGCTTGCCCTCGAAGGCATTCAGCAAGATGCCCAGGATCGCATCGCCCGCGTGAAGGAATGCGCGCGCATGATCCGCGGCGATCGCATCCAGGAATCCGTCCTTGCCGTGCGCGACCGGGCCGGTTTCGTTCCGCATGTCGCCGATGGCGTCCGCGAGCCGATTGAAGCCCGAGAGCACCTTGTCGAGCTTGATCGCACCCCTCGTGTTCTTGAGGCCGAGCGGGTCCAGGGCAGCGACCAGGAGATCCGTGGTCGAGGGCTGGGCCGACGGCATGGGCGCCCGGAACTCGCCCATGATCGTGAGGCAGGCGCTCTCGATGAACGACTTCACATGTTCGACGAGCCCGTGCGCGTTGCCGTTGAAGCAGGCATTGAGCGACTCGTAGCACCGCGCCAGCGTCGGGGCGTCAGCCCAGCGTTGCTGGGCGCGGTGGTAGTTGGGTGCGAGCGCGTCGAGGTCGGGCATCAATCACCGTCGCGCAGGAAGTGCTCGGGGTCTTCGACGCGCTGCTCGCCGGAGATGAGCTTGGGCAGCAGCGTGTCGCGCAAGCTAGCGATGGTTCGCGATTCAACCTCACGCTTATAGAGGCTCTCGAGCAACGGGGAAAGACACTGATCGATGTCACGGGGCATCGGCTTGGGCGGAACGGCAACCTTGGCGTCAGACAAATGGTGCCGCTGGATGTGGCCCATGGTCGTCGCCTTGCCCGCCGCAATGTGCCGGAAGTCATCCAAGTGATGATGAACTCCGAAGTAGCACAGCCACCTCGGGTACTCCGTCGAGGTGACCTTGAACAGATGTTGATTCAGTGCGCCCGGGCCTCCGGCCCACAGTACGCACTCAAGGGAACCGGACCATGAGAAGAGGATGTCTCCGTCGCCGACGATGTAGTCGCGTTCGAGATCCGCGCTCGCTCGGTCTGCACCATCGGCTCGACCAGATCGGAGCTGCGCGATCTTGATCACGGGCAGCGAACGAGCCTCATCAGTTGGCGGGTACTTCTGCAGAGCCAGGCCGTTGAGGAAACGCGCAATCTGATCGAGGCTCCTTACCTCCCACCCCTCCGGAATCTCGCCGAGTTCGGAGTCGACGAGGCGGGCGGGGAAGAGGTCGGCGACGGGCTTCGACAGGCCGGGGTCGCGGCCCTCCATTTTGGCGCGGACGGGGTCGAAGTCCACGAACCACGACTTGAACAGGGCCCGCGCCATCGCCTCCAGCGTCTCGGTCATCCGCCGGTTCAGCTCGATCTTGTCGTCCAGCGTGCCGAGGATATGGGCGATGGCGCGTTGTTCCGGGAGCGGCGGCAGCGCGACGTCGAGTGCCTTCAACTCGTCGCTGTTCAGCCGGCCAGTTCCATGACCTGCAAGATCCACGAGCGAAAGAAGGCGGTCCTTGTTCCCGAGCAGAAGGTACGGGAGGTAGTCGGGTCGGACGTGCGGCTTCGGCCGGAGAGCCTTCACGTCTTGATTGAAGGTCATCGGCCGACTGATCACGCAGATCGGCACATCATTCAGCAGTGTCATGCCGCGAGCGAGGAGCAGGACCGATCCAGCAGGAACGAGCTTGGTGCCGTTCGCGGCACCGTCCTCGGAGACGTGATCTTCGGTGTCTTCGAGGCGGAACCGCTTCATGTCCTTGGCCGAGACCCAAGGCACGGAGCCGGCCCAATACTCGGCCCGGTCCTTCGACGGCGTTCCACCTGATAGGAAGTCGGTAACTTCGCCCAGCGTGGTCTGGCGCCACTCACTCGCCATATCCAAGCTCCTTCAGATTGGTGGCGATCGCGACGTCAAGCACCTTGGCATCGTCGAGCTGCTCATGTAGCTGCGAGACGAGTCGCTGCATCGTCGCTTCGAACGGCTCACCGGCGTCCTCCTGCGCCGCGGCGCCGACGTAGCGACCGGGGGTCAGCACGTGGCCGTGCTTGCGGATCTCCTCCAGAGTGGCGCTCTTGCAGAAGCCGGGCACGTCCCGGTACTCGCCCGCGTCCTTGTCGCCGCGCCAAGCGTGGTACGTGCCGGCGATGCGGGCGACCTCGTCGGGCGTCAGCTCGCGGTGCACCCGGTCCGTCATCGTGCCGAGCTTGCGCGCGTCGATGAAGAGCGTGTGCCCCCGCCGGTCGCGGAAGCGGCCGTTCTTCCGCCCGCGTGCGAGGAACCACAGGCACACGGGGATCTGCGTCGAGTAGAAGAGCTGGCCGGGCAGCGCCACCATGCAATCCACGAGGTCGGCCTCGATGATGGCCTTGCGGATTTCGCCCTCGCCCGACTGGTTGGACGACATCGAGCCGTTGGCGAGCACGAAGCCAGCGATGCCGTGCGGTGCCAGGTGGTGGAGGAAGTGCTGCACCCAGGCGAAGTTCGCGTTGCCCGCCGGGGGCACGCCGTAGATCCAGCGTGGGTCGTCCTTCAGGAGCTCGCCGCGCCAGTCGCTGTCGTTGAACGGCGGGTTGGCGAGCACGTAGTCGGCCTTGAGATCGGGGTGGCGGTCGTTGTGGAACGCATCCCCGTGGGCGATCTGGGCGTCGATGCCGCGGATCGCGAGGTTCATCTTGGCGAGCCGCCAGGTGGTGTAGTTGCTCTCCTGCCCGTAGATCGAGATGTCGCCGAGCTTGCCGGCATGCGCTTCGATGAACTTCTCGCTGCTCACGAACATGCCGCCCGAGCCGCAGCAGGGGTCGTACACGCGGCCTTTGTACGGGGCGAGTAACTCGACCAGCACGCGCACCACGTGCGAGGGCGTATAGAACTGCCCGCCCTTCTTGCCCTCGGCGCTGGCGAACTGGGCGAGGAAGTACTCGTAGACGCGACCGAGGGTGTCCTTCGACTTCGAGGCGCTGTCCCCGAGAGCGATATCGGAGACGAGGTTGATGATCTGTCCCAGGCGTTGCTTGTCGAGCCCCGGCCGCGCGTAGTCCTTGGGCAGCACGCCCTTGAGCGACGGGTTGTCGCGCTCGATGGCCGCCATAGCGTCGTCCACGAGCTTGCCGATGGTGGGCTGTGGGGCGCTGGCCTTGAGGTGCGCCCAGCGCGCCTCCTTCGGCACCCAGAAGATGCTCGCCGCGCGGTACTCGTCCGGGTCCTCGGGGTCGGCGCCCTCGGCCTTTTGCTTCGCGAGCTCGGCGTGCTTGGCCTCGAAGGCGTCGGAAATGTACTTGAGGAAGATGAGCCCGAGCACGACGTGCTTGTATTCGGCCGCGTCCATGTTGTTGCGCAGCGCGTCGGCGGCGGCCCAGAGCTTGGTCTCGAAGCCGAGGTTAGAAGCGGTGTCGTTCCTGATTGTCTTTGCTCGTGCCATCTCAACCCTCGAAGTCATTCAATAGCGATCAGTTTGCTAGCCATTGTGATACCGGCCGATTCAAGAACTCTTCCACGGGGATGCCGTCGCCACCGACGAGAAGCGTGCGCTTGACCTTGAACGCCGCGGCAAAGGCCGCCGTACCCGGTTGCGCCTGCGGCGCACGGCCGCTCTTCACTTCGATTGCGGCGAGCCCTGAGCGGGTTTTCACGACGAAGTCGACTTCCTGTCCTCTGTCACGCCAATAATAGAGTTCGCACTCCCCTGTTGCCGCGGCGTTTGCGAGATGCGCACCGACCGCCGACTCAATGAGCCGTCCGCGGAATTCCCGGTCCCGCCGCGCTTCTTCCGGGCTGACACTTGCGGTCACGGTCATCAGCGCGGTGTTCAGCACCTGGAGCTTCGGGCTCGATCCCCGGCTGCGCGCGGCGTCGCCCGCGTACTTCGGCAATCCGCAGACCATGCCAGCGCTGGCCAGCAGGTCGAGGTAGTGCGCCAATGTGGTCGTGTTGCCGGCGTCCTGAAGCTGCCCGATCATCTTGGTGTAGGAGAGCACCTGGCCCGAATAGCGGCAGGCGAGCTCGAACAGCCGGCGCAGCAGGGCTGGCTTGTCGACGCGGGTCAACAGCAGCACCTCGCGTGCGATCGAGGTCTCGATCAGGCTGTCGGCGATGTATCGCGCCCAGCGTTTGGGGTCGCGGATGAGGGGTGCGGCGCCCGGGTAGCCGCCGAAGTAGAGGTACTGCTCCAGCGACCAGCCGAAGGCCGCACGCATTTCGGTAAGTGACCAGTGCGGGAGCCGTAGGGTCTCGAATCGACCGGCGAGGCTCTCCGTTAGACCCTGGGCCATGAGAAGTGGGGCCGAGCCGAGCAGCACGACCTTGAGCGGTCGCTTCTTTCGCGTGTCCTCGTCCCAGAGCCGCTTGACCGTTTCCGACCAGGCCGGGATCTTTTGGATCTCATCCAGCACCAGCACGGCGCCGGTCTTGCCTGTAGCCTCGAGCCGCGCCGCTTCCCATTGCTGACTGATCCAGTCCGGGCTTCGCAGCGTCGGCTCATCGGCACTCGCGTAGCGAACCGGCAGGCTTAGCTCACCGGTGACCTGCTGTACCAAGGTAGACTTGCC
>MNCZ01000092.1 GCA_001914695.1 Gammaproteobacteria bacterium 13_2_20CM_66_19
GATCGCCGCCGCCGGCGGCCACAGCCTGCTCATGATCGGTCCGCCGGGCTCCGGCAAGAGCATGCTGGCGCAGCGCCTGCCGGGGCTGCTGCCGCCGCTCACCCGCAGTGAAGCGCTGGAGGTGGCCGCAATCGCTGCGGTGAGCGCTGCGGGCTTCACGCCCGCGCAGCTCGGGCAGCGCCCGTTCCGTGCGCCGCACCACACCGCCTCGAGCGCGGCCCTGGTGGGCGGCGGTGCGCGCGCCCGACCCGGCGAGATCAGTCTCGCGCACCACGGCGTGTTGTTTCTCGACGAGTTGCCGGAGTTCGAGCGTGCGGTGCTCGAGGCGCTGCGCGAGCCGCTCGAGACCGGGATCGTGGCCGTGTCGCGGGCCGCCCTGCAGAGCGAGTATCCGGCCGCATTCCAGCTCATCGCCGCCATGAACCCCTGTCCCTGCGGGCGCCTCGGGGATCCGGCGGGCGAGTGCCGCTGCACGCCCGCCGAGGTGCGCCGCTATCGCGGTCGCATCTCGGGTCCCCTGCTCGATCGCCTCGACATGCACGTCGAGGTGCCGCGGGTGACGGCGGCCGACTTCGACGCCGCCGCGGGCGGGGGCGAGAGCACGGCGGCCGCGGCCACACGCGTTGCGCTGGCGCGCGGCGTGCAGCTCGAGCGCCAGGGGCGCTGCAATGCGCGTCTCACCGATCTGGAAGTGCAGCGCTGGTGCGCCGCCGATGCCGCGGGGCGGCATCTGCTCGAGGAAACGATGCGTCGGCGGGGGCTCTCGGGACGCGCGCGGGCGCGGCTGCTGCGCCTCGCGCGCACGATCGCGGATCTCGCGGGCGCTACCGGCATCGGCGCCGGGCACATCGCCGGCGCGGTGATGCTGCGCTGTATGGACGCCTCGGTAGCGCCAGCGCGCGCCGCGGGCGCCGGATGATCCCTACAGCTCGGTGCTGTCTGCGGTCTCGCGTCTCTTGTCCGGTTTGGTGATCGCGTCCGGCGGATTCACGCCGACGCACTTGCCGGTCACCAGGTCGCCGTCGCCGGCGTAGGGCATGGCAATCTGCAGAGCGGCGCCGATTGCATTCACGCAGGCCTCCTGGTCCTTGAACAGGTAGGAGTCGACGTAGGTGATTTCCAGCGTCTTCGGCGAGTAGTAGTAGACGTGCAGCACCGCTTTCTGGCCGAGAGTGCGCGGCTGCTTCTGTGCGGCCTGCGTCGGTGGCGGTTGCACGTCCGCTAAGGCTGTCCCGATCAGCCATGGCA
Source organism: Gammaproteobacteria bacterium 13_2_20CM_66_19 (assembly GCA_001914695.1). Classification (GTDB taxonomy): domain Bacteria; phylum Pseudomonadota; class Gammaproteobacteria; order Steroidobacterales; family Steroidobacteraceae; genus 13-2-20CM-66-19. The sequence continues at coordinate 1,249 of MNCZ01000092.1, forward strand.
GGAGAGCGAGGGCGAAATATCCTTTCATCTGATCTTCCATCCCGATGAGCAACCCAAGGCTGCAGTTCACCGTACGGGCTGTCCGGCCCGGCAACGCTGCCGTGCGTCATATAAATCGAGGCGCGGGGCGTGATGGACTTCACTGCATCCGCCTCGTTTTCACCCGCGCGCGGTTTATCGTTAACAGCCCGCTCAGGCTTGGCGGACGAGGCGGGGACTCTCGGGTGGATCGCGCGGAAGGCGGGCCGTAAGGCATCCGCGGAGGCGCGATTCAAAGCTATTGCGCCATCTGCACCATGTGATCGACGGCCTGCTTGACGAGGTCGTCGGGCGCATCCATGCGGCCGCCCTTCGGGGGCATCACGCCGGCTTTCCCCTGGAAGCCCTTGAGCGCGTGCTCGTAGAGCATGGCCTTGCCCTCGGCGATGCGCGCAGCCCAGGCGGCTTTGTCCCCCGCCTTCGGCGCGCCGCCGATCCCCTGTCCATGGCAGACGTTGCACGTCTGCTCGAAGAGCTGCGTACCGTTCTGTGGCATCGCGGCGACGACCGCCGTGCCCGACGCCCCGCCCTCGGCAGTCCCCTCCGCCGGCTTGATGGCGAGCGCCGAGTTGTCGCGCCCGGCAATCGCCTCTTTTACGGGCGGACGGATGCGCGCGTGCACGTTCTTGCTGTATTCAGCGTCGCTCAGCACCTGCAGGTCCTGGGTGTGGCTCGCGACGATACGGGCGAGCGCGAACAGACCTACCGCGACCGCCACCAGCAGGCCGATCACCAGGCTGAAGACATTGAAGAAGTGGGTATCCTGCTTGCTCACGACCGCATCCGTTTTTTTGCGCACCCCGCGGATTCGGGCGCGAAGTATAGCGGGTGCCGGCGTGGTTGACCGGCGAGCCCGGGGAAAACCGCCGTTTGGGCGGTCAGCCGCTCGGCCCACTGGTCGTTGCAAGGCTTGAGAGCTGATACTTCCGGGGATTGCCGGCTCCCGCAGGATCACACGATGCGTCACATGGCGATAAGCGCGATTTCGGCCTTTCTGCTGTTGGTCGGCTGCGCGCACGAGAAGCCCGTGGCGCCGCGCCCGGCAGCCACTCCTGCGGCGCCGCAGAAAGCCGGCGGCGCACAAAAACCGCAGACGGCAACTGCACAGGCGCCTGCCGCACCAGCGCAACCATCGCAACCATCGCCGGCTCCCGCCGCCGACACGGAGCGCGCGCCGAGCGCGGCGGTACCCTCGAGCCGTGCCGGCACGGGGGGCCGTGCTGCCGCCACGGGCGCGGCCGGTGCCACGGGTAGTGGGAGCGCCAAGACCAAGGTCCCTGGCCGCAATGAGTCCACCGCGAGCGCCGCGCCGCAGCCCGCTGCCCCGAGCGGCGCAGCGGCTGGCACCGCCGCCGGTGGCACCGCAACTCGCCCGGGTGCCTCACCCGCGCCAGCACTCGACCTGCCATCGCTCGAGCAGCGGCTCCGGGACACGCGCGCCATCGGTGTTTTCACCAAGCTCTCACTCAAGAATCAGGTCGACGACCTGCTCGGAGAGTTCCGGGCATTTCACCGGCGGCAGGCCGCGGTGACGGTCGCCGAGCTGCGGCAGAAGTACGACCTGCTGCTGCTCAAAGTGCTGAGCCTCCTGCAGGACGGCGATCCGCCGCTGGCGGCCGCCGTCTCTTCCTCGCGGGAAGCGATCTGGGAGATGCTGATCGATCCGCAGAAATTCGAGAAACTGGCCAGAAACTGACTTGGCTCCACGGGAGACGGCTATGCGCCATCATGCACCTGTTGTTGCTTCGGCGGTCGTGGCCGCGCTCGGCTTCGGAGGCTCACTCCGCGCCGAGGAGCCGGCAATGGGCAAGGATCTGGCTGCGACGATCGCGTTGCAGGGCATGCCCTGCGACAAGGTCGTCTCCGCCACGCGCAACGGGGACAGCGACTACACGGCTACCTGCAGGGACGGCAGTCGATATCACGTGTTCGTGGATTCGAGCGGCCGCGTCGTCGTGAAGAAGCTCTAGCGGCGGCTTTGAGCACAGCGCTCGCCGCGCGCGGCGCCCCTCAATGGACGGTGCCGGCGGCGCCGCGTATGATCGCCCGCCCCGCGCCCGTAGCTCAGTTGGATAGAGTGGCAGCCTCCGAAGCTGCAGGTCGCTGGTTCGAATCCAGTCGGGCGCGCTACCTCAGAAGTGTCCCATGCGCGATCAAGGTGCCGTCACCGCGCGGCGCCGCGGATCGCGCCGGCGGTGGATGCGCGCCTTGCCGGCGCGCTCAGTGGCGATGCTCGGTTGCGACCAGGTCGCCGATCAGCTCGATGAGCTTCTTCTCGCCGCAACTGGGCGTGGTCTGCGCACAGTCGTGTCCAGCTTTCGCGACATCGGTGGTGTATTTGCCGTTCACGACGAAGAACGGCACGCCCTCGACGTGGTAGCGCTGAGTGAGCTGCTCGGCGCGCTGCAGGTTCGAGCTCACGGTGAAGGAGTTGTAGGCCTTGGCGAAGTCGTCGGCGCTGATGCCGTTCTGGGTCGCGAATTGCTGCTGCACGCGGAAGGTCTCGTCGTCGCTGCTGCCCACGAGCGGCGGCAGTTTCCGTTCGGCCAGGTCATGGATGGTATCGAACGCCTTGGCGATGAGATCCTGCCGGCCCAGCGCCTCCAGCGCGTAATAGAGCCGCGCGTGCGCGCGGTGGATCGGCTGCCACATCACCGGGACGCGCACGAACTCGACGTACGAGGGCTTGGTCTTGAGCCAGTTCCCGATGTAAGGCTCGAGCGCGTAGCAGTGCGGGCAGGCGAGCCAGAGCACCTCCACCACCTCCACCTTGCCGGGGGCGACGCTGGTCGGCTGAGCGGGCACCAGCGGATCGTAGTGCACCCCCGGCTTCCATTTGCCGTCGGGAAGCTGCGCCGCGGCGGGCAGCGCCGCCATCTGCTCGAGCGAGGCGTCGCCGCGCGCCGGCCGTTCGGCTCCGTTGTCGACCGACTCCTGGGACGCGGTGGCCTGCTGGATCTCGCTCTGAGCCGTCGCCGCAGGGGCCGGAGCCGGAGTCGTCTCGGACTGCGTCGCGGGCGGGGTACTCGGTGCGGGGGCGGCCGGTGGTGCGGGGGGCGGCGGCGCGGGGGCCTGCCGCGAACATGCGGACAAGGCCAGCAGGGCCGCCAGGGGAAGCGCTCGTAACATCTTTCTCCTCGAAATCAACGCATGCCCTGCACGTAGGAGGCGACGTCGCGGATCTGCTCGGGCGTCAGACGCCTGGCGATGCTGAACATCATCGCGCCGTTGCGGCTCGCCTGCTGCGGATTGGGGCCACCGTAGCGTGCGCCGCTCGCATAATCGTTCAGCTGCTTGACCACGTACACGGCCTGTTGCGCACGCAGGGCGGGGTATCCGGCGGCGAGATTGCCGCGTCCGACCGGCCCATGACAGGCGACGCAGCCCGGGATCTCGCGCGCGCGATCGCCCCTCAGGTACAGCGCCTCGCCGTCGTGCCAGTACGAGGGGTCGGCCTCGAGTCCGGTCGGCGTCTGCGACTCGTAGTAGACGGCCAGATCGTCGATGTCCTGGTCGCTCAAGGTTGCGGCGAGCGGTTGCATCACCGGGTTGGTGCGCACCTCCGCGCGGAACAGCCGCAGCTGCTCGGCGATGTAGACCGCACTCTGACCGGCGAGGCGCGGCCACTCGGGATTGATGCTGTTGCCGTTCGGCCCGTGACAGGCCGAGCACACCGCCGACTTCGTGGTCCCGTCAGCGATCCTGCCCTTCGTGAAGGGCAGCTCGGGCGCCGCCGCCGCGGGTCCCGCGGTGGCGAACGTTGCGGCAGGTGTTGGGGTCGCGGACGCCGGCGCGCATTGCAGCGCCGCCGCGATGACGGCCAGGGACGTCCAGGCGACTCTCGGGCTCCGCGGCATCGTAGTGGTTCCGGCTCGGTCGCGTGATGCGAGAGCGGCGAATTGTACACTACGGCCGTGGCAGCGCTTCCCGCCCCCCTTTAGGACATGAGCCGCTTTCACGATGCGCGCTTTTTGATCAGCGTGGTCGCGCCGGCGCAGTTTCCGCAGGATGTTGGTGCCGAGGTCGCTTTCGCCGGGCGCTCGAATGCCGGCAAGTCGAGCGCGATCAACGCCATCGCCGGTCGTCATCGCCTGGCCCGCACCAGCAAGACACCGGGTAGCACGCGGCTCGTCAATTTCTTCGAGCTCGCACCCGGGAAGCGCCTGGTCGACCTGCCCGGCTATGGCTACGCGAGCGCGCCGGAAGCCGAGCGCCGCGTGTGGCGGCCGCTCATCGAGGGACTGCGCGCGCGCGCAGCGCTCAAGGGCCTGTTCGTCATCGTCGACTCGCGTCGCGGCGTGAGCGCTGCGGACGAGGTCCTGCTGGAGTGGGCAGCGCCCGGACAGCGCGTACACGTGCTGCTCTCCAAGGCCGACAAGCTCAACCGGAGCGAAGCCGAGGCTGCGCTGCGCGCGGCCGAGGCCGCCCTCGCCGGCCGTGCGACGGCGCAGCTGTTCTCGGCGTTGAAGGGAACCGGCGTGGCGCAGGCCCAGGACACACTCGAGACGTGGCTCGCGCAGTGAGCGCGGTTCCCCGGGTCTACAAAAAAGCCCCGGCGGTTTGTGAAAACCGCCGGGGCAGACCAACCCGGCACAGGTCTCTTGAACCGGGCTCTACCCGCTCAGGGAGGGAAGCGGGGAGTGCGATGCACTCGTCTGATTGGACGCACGCTGCTGGCCGTGAGTTCCGCGCCGGTTCTCAAAAAATACCTTTACAAATCATAAGCTTGATCAAGTGCCTGTCTCGTTCCCGCCACAGGCACGGGGCGCCGCTACATCAGATTCAGGAACACCGCGAGCGAGAAGACGCGGGCGCCATTGGTGTTTGTGATGTTGAAGCGCTCGTATTCGAGCCGCCCGCCGATGTTGCCGATGTGCACCTGCACGCCGCCGCCCCAGGCGAACTCGGTGCCGTTGGTGGAGAACGGGGCGGACACCAGGGGGCTGCTGCCGTTGAGCTTCCAGCGCGCCAGCCCCGCCTTGCCGTACAGGTCGAGATACGGCACCGGAATCGGCAGGAACCCGACCGCGTAGGCCGCGAACGCCTTGGCGTCCGAGTGCGAGGTGCCACCGACGAACGCGCTCGTCTGGCTGCCGAGATCGAGGTAGTCCGCCTCCACGGCGAACACACTGACCGGCCGCAGACCGACCAGCACTTTCCAGGACGTTTTGTCGATGTCGGCAAGTCCGCCGCTCGGGGCGATGTTGCTCAACTTGTCCTTGGATACGCCCGCACCGACATAGATGAATCCGTTGTCGGCGTACGCGGTGCCCGCACCGAGCGCAAGCGCCGTCAGGAGTAGAAGTCTTCGCATGGCTGACACCTTCGATGGTTATGCCGGACCCATACCTAACACAACTTCGGCGCGGCAGTTGACTGTTGCTTTGCGGCGACAGCCGCGGCTGCCGGGCGTGGAATGAGCGGCTCGCGGGAACTTCCGGCCGCGAGTGCGGTCGCGGCCGGCGCGATCCGTCAATGCGCCTCGTCCCAGTTGGCGCCGGTCCCAACATCCACGCGCAGGGGGACGCTGAGCGAGGCAGCGCTCACCATGTGCTCGCGCACCGCGGCCGCCACTTCGGCGAGCGCCTCGCTCCTGACCTCGAACACCAACTCGTCGTGCACCTGCATGATGAGCCGCGCCGGCGAGTGCGGCCGCGCGCACCATTCATGCAGGGTGATCATCGCGCGCTTGATGATATCCGCCGCCGTCCCCTGCATCGGGGCATTGATGGCGGCGCGCTCGGCGCCCTGGCGCAGCTGCGGGTTTCCGGAGCGGATATCCGGCAGGTACAGCCGCCGGCCGAACACCGTCTCGACGTAGCCGATCTGGCGTGCCTGGGCGCGCGTCTCGTCCATGAAGCGCTTCACGCCCGGGTAGCGCTGGAAGTAACGCTCCACGTACTGCTGCGCGGCGCTGCGCTCGATCCCTAAGTTGCGCGCCAGGCCGAACGCCGACATGCCGTAGATGAGGCCGAAGTTGATGACCTTGGCGGTGCGGCGATGATCGGCGGTGACGGCCTCGGGGCTGACGCCGAACACTTCCGCCGCGGTCGCCTGGTGCACGTCACGATCCGCGGCGAACGCCGCGCGGAGCCCCGCATCACCGGACAGGTGCGCCATGATGCGCAGCTCGATCTGGGAATAGTCCGCCGCGAGCAGCACGCAGCCCGGTGGCGCAATGAATGCCTGGCGGATGCGCCGCCCCTCGGACCGGCGGATGGGGATGTTCTGCAGGTTTGGATCCACCGACGACAGCCGTCCCGTGGCCGCCACCGCCTGAGCGTACGAGGTGTGGATGCGCCCGGTGCGCTCGTTCACCTGCTCGGGGAGCTTGTCGGTGTAGGTGGATTTGAGCTTGGCGAGCGCGCGGTACTCGAGCACGATCCGGGGCAGCGCGTAGCTCCCGGCGAGCTCCTCCAGCACGTCTTCAGCGGTCGAGGGCTGACCGGTCGGGGTCTTGCGGCGAACCGGCAGCTGCAGTCGCTCGAAAAGAATCTGCTGCAGCTGCCGCGGCGACTCGATGTTGAATTCGTGGCCCGCCTCGCGGTGCGCCTCGAGCAGCAGCTCCTGGAGCTGGCGCGCGAACTCGCGGCTCTGCGCGCGCAGCCGCTCGCGATCGACGAGCACGCCGTGATGCTCCATGGCGAGGAGCACCGGCACGAGCGGCTGCTCGCATTCCCGGTACAGCCGCGCGAGCGCCGGCACGCTCTCGAGCTGCGGCCACAGCGCGCCGTGCAGGCGCAGCGCGACGTCGGCATCCTCGGCCGCATATTCCGCGGCGCGCTCTACCGGCACCTGGTCGAAGCTCAGCTGCTTCGCGCCCTTGCCCGCGACGTCCTGGTAGCTGATGGTGCGCAGCCCGAGATAGCGCTGCGCATCCGAGTCCATGTCGTGATTGGTGGCGACGCTGTTCCACACGTAGGACTCGAGCATGCTGTCGAAGCGCATGCCGGCGAGCGCGATGCCGGCGTTTGCCAGCACGTGGGCATCGAACTTGAGGTTGTGCCCGAGCTTGCCGCGCTCGGGATCCTCGAGGATGGGCTGGAGCGCCTCGAGCACGCGGGCGCGGTCGAGCTGCTGCGGCACGCCCGGATACGCGTGGGCGAGGGGCACGTACGCGGCGACGCCCGGCTCGATGCAGAAGGACACGCCGACGATCTCGGCGCGCATGTAGTCGAGGCTCGTCGTCTCGGTGTCGAAGGCGAAGAGTTCCGCGGCGCGGAGCGCCGCGAGCCAGCGCTCGAAGTCCTCCCAGCGGGTGATGGTTTCGTAGCGCCGGGCGATGTCGGCGGGCGCCGGGCGGGCCGCGGACGGCGTGGCAGCCGCTGAGGGCGCCGCGGAGGCCGCTGCGAGTGCGCCGGCGCCCACCGCGGCGCGCTGTGCCCGGGGGCTCTGCACGAGGTCGTCGTCCGTCTCCGCGGCATCGCCGCCCTCGAGCTGCCGCAGGAGTCCCCGCAACTCGTAATGCGTGTAGAGCTCCCGCAGGCGCGCGACGTCCGGCGCACCGGGCGTCAGCTCCTCGGGCGACAGCGGCAGCTCGAGATCGGTCCGGATGGTCGCGAGCCGCCGCGACAGCTCGAGCGTCGCGAGGCCCGCGCGCAGGTTCTCGCCCACCCTGCCCGGAACCTCCGCCACGTGAGCGATCAGCTCGTCGAGGCCGCCGTATTGCTGCAGGAGTCTCGCGCCGGTCTTTGGCCCCACCTTGTCGATACCGGGAATGTTGTCGGAGCTGTCGCCGATCAGGGCCAGGTAATCGACCATCTGCTCCGGGTACACATCGAACTTCGCCTTCACGCCGTCGCGGTCGAGCACCGCGTTGTTCATGGTGTTGATGAGGGTGATCGAGCCGTCGACGAGCTGCGCCATGTCCTTGTCGCCGGTGGAGATGAGCACCTGCTGGCCGGCCTGCGCGGCGCGACGGGCGAGGGTGCCGATCACGTCGTCGGCTTCCACGCCGGGCACGCGCAGCAGCGGCAGCCCCTGCGCCCCGATGATCTGCATCAGCGGCTCGATCTGCGAGCGCAGCTCATCGGGCATCCCCGGGCGGTGCGCCTTGTACTCGGTGAACAGCTCGTCGCGGAAGGTTTTGCCGGGCGCGTCGAACACCACGGCGATGCGGCGCGGCTGATAGTCCTTGAGGAACTTCAGCAGCATGTTGAGCACCCCGAGGAGCGCCCCGGTCGGCTCGCCGCGCGAGTTGGACAGCGGCGGCAGGGCGTGGAACGCCCGATAGACGTAAGAGGAGCCGTCGACGAGGACCAGGTCGGGGGAGCGCGTCATGGGAGCGTGCAAGGCGGAGCGGGCCGCGAGTACTACCCGCTACTTCGGCGTGCCGGAGTCGTCGCTCTTGTCGCCGGGCTTCCCCGGCGCAGGCGGCGTCGGTGTCGTCGATGGCGGGGCCGGCTGGGGTGCGGAGGCGGACGGGGGTGCTGCAGGGGTGGGTTGCGCCGGGGTGGGCTGCGCCGACGGTGTCGTGACCGCGCGGGTATTCTTGTCGGGCAGGTACAGCGGGCCTTTCTGCCCGCAGCCCGCCGCCAGCCATGCCGCGCCGAGCGCGGCCAGACAGATCGCACGCCTCATACGTACATCGGGCGCTTGTCACGCAGCGCCAGCCAGCCGCGCACCAGGCGGTAGATGATCCAGATCGTCAGCGCGAGCAGGCCGACCAGGGCGGCCGGGATACCGATGATGGTGGCCATGAAGACAAAGGACAGGCACGCCCACAGCACGGCGAACCAGAAGGTGCGCAGCTGCCAGCGGAAGTGTGACTCGAGGAGCGTGCCGCGCGTCGCCGCGCGGCGCACATAGTTCATGACGACCGCGACGATCGACGGCAGGCTCCCGATGAAGCTGCCGATGATGGTGTGGAAGGTGGTGATGCCGATGAGCACCGCGAGTGAGTGCAGCGCGTACATCACGTGGGTGTAGCCGAGGAGGGCCTGGTCGACCGTCGCGGCAGCGGCGAGTGGCTGCGGGCTTCCGTCCGACATGATTCACCTCACGCGGGCTTGGCCGTATTCGGGCGGCGATCCACGACCGCCATGGTCAGCCGCGACACGCACACCAGCCGCTCCTGCTCGTCGCGGATCTCGATGTGCCACACGTGACTGCGCGCACCCAGGTGGAAGGGACGCGCGGTCGCCGTGACGGTGCCGGAGGACACGGCGCGCAGGTGATTGGCGTTGATGTCCTGACCGAGGCACATCGAGCGTTCCGTGTCGACGCACATCATCGAGGCGAGGCTGCCGACGGTTTCCGCGAGCGCCACGGACGCGCCGCCATGCAGCACGCCGAAGGGCTGCTGGGTGTGCTCGTTCACCGGCATCGTCGCCCGCAGGAAGTCCGCGCCCGTCTCGGTGATCCGGATGCCGAGATAGCCGGAAAGACTCCGGCGCCCACGCTCGGTGAGCTGCTCGGGAGTGAGGGGAGCGCGCCAGATACTCATCGGAAGCTAGTCTAGCCGTTTGCACAGTGGCAATCTGCACCTCCCCTTGTGAGTCCGGAGCGCGCGCGCAATGAGTGACTTTGCCTTCCCGCCTCCCGCCACGCCGAGCGTGGCCGTCGCCGCCGCAGATGAGCGCTTCCCCGTGCACCGCATCTACTGCGTCGGCCTCAACTACGCCGACCACATCCGCGAGATGGGCGCGGATCCCGAGGCGCCACCGCTTTTCTTCATGAAACCGGCCGACGCGCTGGTCGCCAACGGCGCGGCGATTCCCTATCCGCCGGCCACCACCAACTTCCACTACGAGATCGAGCTCGTGGTTGCCATCGGCCGCGGTGGCCGCGACGTGTCGGTCGAGAATGCGCTCGGGCACGTGTTCGGTTACGCCGCCGGCAACGACCTGACGCGCCGCGATCTGCAGCACGCGGCCAAGAAGCGCGGGGAGCCGTGGGATACCGCGAAGGGCTTCGACTGCTCCGCGCCCGTGGCCGCGATCCGTCCCGCAGCGCAGGGACACCTGTCGCGGGGCCGCATCTGGCTCACCGTCAACGGCGAGCGGCGCCAGGAATCGGACGTGAGCACGATGGTGTGGGACGTCCCGCACATCATCGCGGCACTCTCGCGGCTCTACGAGCTCAGGCCGGGCGATCTCATCTTCACCGGCACGCCCTCGGGCGTCGGGCCGTTGAAGCCCGGCGATCGCCTCGAGGGCGGCATCGAGGGTCTCGAGGTGCTGCGCAACCGGATCGGCCCGGCCCAACCGGCTTGAGCGCGCACGCCGGAGCGGCTTTCGCCCGAGAGATCGCACCGCACTCACGGATCGGACTGCCCATGAAGCTCTATCATTACTATCGAAGCTCCGCAGCCTATCGGGTGCGCATCGCGCTCAACTTCAAGGGCATCGCCTGGGAGACGGCGCTGATCGATCTGCGCGCGCCGGTGAGCGCCCAGCACACGCCCGAATTTCGCGCCGTCAACCCCGCAGGTCTGATTCCGGTCGTCGTGGAGGGCGACACCACCATCGCCCAGTCGCTTGCCATCATCGAGTATCTGGAAGAGACGCACCCCGATCCGCCGCTGCTGCCGCGCTCGTCCGCAGATCGGGCGCAGGTGCGCTCGCTCTCGCTCGCCATCGCCTGCGACATCCACCCGCTCGGCAACCTGCGGGTGCTCAACTACCTGCGCGCCACCTTCAAGGCGGACGAGAACGCGGTGAATGCCTGGGTGGGCGAGTGGATCGGGATGGGCTTCCGCGCGCTGGAGGAGCGCGTGCGGCGCTCGAGCGGGGACGGGCGGCACATGTACGGGAGCGACGTCACGCTCGCCGATCTGTGCATCGTGCCGCAGATGTACAACGCGCGTCGCTACAAGGTCGACGTGCAAGCTTACCCGACGCTCCGCGCGGTCTGCGCGCACCTCGAGAGCCTGCCGGCCTTTGCCCGCGCGGCTCCCGAAGCGCAGCCGGGCGCGCCGTAACGGCTCGACCGGGTAAGATTCGCGGCCACGGGGAGAAGTGAACGCCCATGACTCCGCTTCGAGTACCGCCGCTCGCACCATGACCACGACACCGCAACGAGTCGCCTTGCTCGCGCCGCTCTCCGGAGTCCTCGTGCCGCTCGAGCGCGTACCGGACCCGGTGTTCGCGCAGCGTACGGTGGGAGACGGAGTCTCGATCGATCCCACCTCGGGCGAGCTGCTGGCGCCGGCCGCCGGCCGGGTGACGCTCCTGCACCGCGCATCTCATGCTCTGGCCATCACGACCGACGAGGGTCTCGAGATTCTCGTGCACATCGGCGTCGATACCATCGCGCTGAATGGCAAGGGCTTCACGCCGCGCGTGAGGCAGGGGGATCGGGTGGCGGCCGGCCAGCCGCTGATCTCCTTCGACGCCGATCTCATCGCGCGCTCCGCACCGAGCCTGCTCACCCAGGTGCTCATCACGAACCGCGAGCGCGTCAGCGGAATGAGTGTCGCCACGGGTCTCGTCGAGGCGGGCCGCAGCATCGTCCTGCAGGCCGACCTCGCCGCCGCGACTCCCGCCGACGGCAGCCCCGCGACCGAGACAGCCGCCGTCTCGGAGGAGATCCGCCTGCCGAACCGGCAGGGCCTGCACGCGCGCCCTGCGGCGACAGTAGCCGCCGCGGCCAAGGGCTTTCGCGCCGACGTCCGACTGCTGCGCGGTGCCGATACCGCGAATGCCAAGTCGGTGACCGCCATCCTGCTGCTCGCGACCCGGCCGAACGACGCGATCCGCGTCAGCGCTTCGGGTCCGGATGCGGCCGCCGCCGTGAGCGCGCTCGCGGCGCTCCTGGCCGCGGGGTCTGGCGAGTCGGGGGCCACAGCCGAGGCAGCGTCCGGGCCCGCCCGCGGTGCGCCGGTCACCGCGGTGCCGGTCGCGGGGTCCGTTCCCGCCGCGGCGCCCGCGCCCGCGCCCGCGGAAGGCCCGACACGCTCGACCGACCCCCGCAAGCTCCTCGGAGTGAGCGCATCCCCCGGGCTCGTGCTCGGCAAGGTCGCGCAACTGCGCCGCGCCTCGATCCACGTCGAGGAGCGGGGCGCCGGCATCGAGCGCGAGCGCGCGCACCTCGACGTCGCGCTCGAGCGCGCCCGGCAGCAGATCGAAGCCCAGAGGGCGGCCAACATCGGAGCTGCGTCGAAGATTCTCGATGCTCATCTCGAGCTGCTCGCCGATCCCGAGCTGATCGATCTCGCCGTCGCCGGGCTGGCGGACGGACGCAGCGGCGCCTATGCGTGGCGCGAAGCGTATTCGAGCTACGCCACCCGGCTCGAGTCGCTCGCGAGCTCCCTGCTGCGCGAGCGGGCAGGCGACGTCCGCGATGTCGGGGGACGGGTGCTGGGGCTGCTCGCCGGCGTGACGACCGGGCCGATCGAGTGTGCGCCGGGCTCGATCCTGATCGCCGAGGAGTTCAGCCCAAGCGAGACCTCCTCGCTCGATGCGGGCAAGGTGCAGGGCCTCTGCACGACGGGCGGCGGACCGACGAGCCACGCCGCGATCATCGCCCGCGCGCTCGGCATCCCCGCCGTGTGCGGCGTGGACCGCGCGGCGCTCGGGCTCGCGGACGGCACTCCGGTGGTCCTCGACGGAACCGAGGGCTTCCTGCTGCGCGATCCGGACGAGGCCGAGGTCACGCGTGCGCGGGCCGCGATCGGGCGCCTCGCCGCGCAACGTCAGGGCGAGCGGGCTGCGGCGAGCGCACCTGCGGTGACGACCGACGGACATCGCATCGAGGTGGCCGCCAACATCGGCACCGTCGAGGAGGCTCTCGCCGCAGTCGCCCAGGGTGGCGAGGGTGTGGGACTGCTCCGCTCGGAGCTGCTGTTCCTCGATCGGGACACGGCCCCGAGCGAAGAGGAACAGGCCGACGTCTACCGGGCGGTCGCTACGGCGCTCGGTCGCGATCGCCGGCTCGTCATCCGCACGCTCGATGTCGGCGGCGACAAGCGCCTGCCCTACCTGCCGCTGCCGCCGGAGGAGAATCCCTTCCTCGGCGTGCGGGGAATCCGCACGAGCCTCGAGCGGCCGGACCTGCTGCGCAGTCAGCTCCGCGCGATCCTCGAGGCCGCTCCGCTCGGGGATGTCCACGTGATGTTTCCGATGATCGCATCGCTCGATGAGCTGCGCGCGGCGCGCCGGATCCTCGACGAGGAGCAGCGCGGCGCCGGCGTGTCGGTGCGTGTCGGCGTGATGATCGAGGTGCCGTCGGCGGCGCTCACCGCCGGGCAGCTGGCGCGCGAAGTGGACTTCTTCTCGATCGGCACCAACGATCTGACTCAGTACACGCTCGCCATGGATCGCGGCCACCCGAAGCTCGCGCCGCTCGCCGACGCGCTGCACCCGGCGGTCCTCAAGCTGATCAGTCTCACGGTGGAAGGCGCGCACGCGCACGGCAAGTGGGTGGGCGTGTGTGGCGGGCTGGCCGCCGAGCCGGTCGCCGTGCCGGTGCTGCTCGGGATGGGAGTCGACGAGCTGTCGGTGCCAGTGCCGGCGATCGCGGCCGTCAAGGCGCTGGTGCGCCGGCTCGCGCTGCGCGACTGCCAGGCGCTCGCGCGGGAGCTCCTCGGGCTCGCCACCGCGGGCGAGGTCCGGGCGCGGCTCGCGCGGCTCGGGAGCGAAGCGGGCGCCACGGCCGCGGCCGCACGGCGCTGAAAGCGCGCCTCGAGGAGGACACGTGTTCAGAGAAGCGTTCGTAGTCCTGCAGAAGATCGGCAAGGCGCTGATGATTCCGGTGGCGGTGCTGCCGGTCGCGGGGCTCCTGCTCGGCATCGGCGCGGCGCAGTTCGAATGGATCCCGCCCATCGTGTCGGCGCTGATGAAGGCCTCGGGCGACGTCGTGTTCGGCAACCTGCCGCTGATCTTCGCGGTCGGCGTCGCGGTCGGCCTCACCGAGAACGACGGCGTGGCCGCGATTTCGGCGGCCGTCGGTTACGTGGTGCTGCTCGCGATTCTCGGCGTCATGGCCGGCGTCTGGGGGATCCAGCCCGTCACCGTCATGGGCATCAAGTCGATGCAGACGGGCGTCTTCGGCGGCATCCTCGCCGGCGCCATCGCGGCGACCATGTTCAAGCGCTTCTACCGCACGGCGCTGCCGACGTACCTCGCGTTCTTCTCCGGCAAGCGCTCGGTGCCGATCGTCACGGCGCTCGCCGCCGGGGTTGCGGGCGTCGTCCTGTCGGCCGTCTGGCCGCCCATACAGCGCGGCATCGACACCTTCTCGCACTGGTCGGCGGTGTCCGATCCGCGCACCGCCGCGACCATCTACGGCTTCGTCGAGCGGCTCCTGATCCCTTTCGGTCTGCACCACATCTGGAACGTGCCCTTCTTCTTCGAGATGGGAGCCTTCAAGGATGCGAGCGGCACGGTGGTGCACGGTGACATCAACCGCTTCTTCGCCGGCGATCCCACGGCGGGAATACTGGCGGGGGCATTCCTCTTCAAGATGTTCGGCCTGCCCGCGGCCGCCATCGCCATGTGGCACAGCGCCGCGCCGCAGAATCGCGTCGCGGTCGGCGGCATCATGATCTCGGCGGCGCTGACCTCGTTCCTCACCGGAATCACCGAGCCGATCGAGTTCTCGTTCCTGTTCGTCGCGCCGGCGCTCTACGTGGTGCACGCACTGCTCGCGGCTTCGACGCAGTTCGTCGCCAACACGCTCGGCATGCACATGGGGTTCACGTTCTCGCAGGGTGGCATCGACTTCCTCGTCTTCAACGTGCTCGGCCGGTTCGCCCAGAAGTGGTGGCTGGTGCTGATCCTCGGCCCGATCTACGCGCTCATCTACTACGTGGTCTTCCGCGCCGCCATCCGCTGGCTCGACCTGAAGACGCCCGGCCGCGAGGAGCTGCTGGTGGGAGCGCCCGGCGCTGCCGCGGTGGGCGGCCCCGCTTCCGCGGGTAGCGTGGCCCCGGGCGCCGCGACGGCGGGGAGCGATGCGCGCGCACGCGATCTGGTGCTGGCCTTCGGCGGCGCCGCCAACATCGCCAGTCTCGATGCCTGCATCACGCGGCTGCGCGTTGCGGTCAACGATCCCTCACGCGTCGACGAGCGGGCGCTCCGCGCCCTGGGCGCGAGCGGGGTCATGCGGGTCGGCAGGGGCGTGCAGGCAGTATTCGGCCCGCTGTCCGAGAACATGAAGACCCAGATGGACGAGTACCTGCGTGCCTCGGGCGCAGCTCCCGCCGCAGTGCCCTCGCCGACGTCCGGTGCCGGCAGTTCCGCCGCGCCCGCGGGGGGTACGGTGGACGCGGCGACCCGCGAGACGGCGACTCGGCTCCTGAAAGCGCTCGGCGAGCGAGTCAATGTGCGCGAGGTGCAGGCGGTGGCCCACACGCGCCTGCGCGTCACGCTCGCCGACCCGGCTCGCTTCGACGAGGCGGCGGCGAAGCTCGCGGGCGTCATGGCCGTCATGCGGCCTTCATCCGGAGTGCTGCACCTGATCGTCGGCGAGCGGGCCGGGGCGCTCGCGGCGGCGATGCAGCTCGCTTAGGAGATCCCCAGGGGGACAGGTCATGCCACACAGCAATCACGAGTCAGACCGCAGCAACGCATCGGGAGTCTCTCGGCGCGAAGTGTTGTGTGCCGGTGGAGCGGCAGCCTTCAGTTCACTGGTGGCAGCGCTGCTGGGAGGATCCGAGCGGGCGCGGGCCCAGGCGCTTGCCGGGCCGGTGCCGGAGGTCGATTACCTTGCCGTGCGTGTCGTCACCGACAGCTTCCAATTGGCGATCGCGCCTAACATGAAAGTCGGGGCAGTCGAGGTTCAACGTTTCGGAATGCCCCCCGCAGGAAAGTCCCTGCTCGAGGAGTTCGGGCTTTCGATGCACGTTGAGTCCCGGCGCGGCGCCGAGAGCCGCAACGTGCTGCTCGACTTCGGTTTCACTTCCGAGACCTTGAACAACAACCTGGCGATGCTCGGGATTGCACCCGAGAACCTCGATGCGCTGATTCTCAGCCACGGCCACTACGACCATTTCGGCGGATTGGCGGGTCTCCTGCGACAGAACCACGCGCGGCTGCCGGCCGGCCTGCCGCTGTACCTTGGCGGGGAAGAGTGCTTCTGCACTCGCGAGTGGACGATCGGCAAGCCGCAGGACTTCGGCGCGTTGGATCGCAAGGCGCTGGCCGACGCCAAGGTGAAGGTGATGTTCGCGGAGATTCCCGCAATCGTCGCCGGTCACGCTTTCACCACCGGTCACATTCCGGTCGCTTCTTTCGAGAAGGTGCTCGCGCCTACCCGCATGACCGTCGGGGTCAAGAACGGGATCGGCTGCTTCCCGGACAAACTTTCCGCGGACAAACGTGCCGTCAGCGTCATCCCCGACGATTTCGAGCATGAGCTGGCGATGTGCTTCAACGTCAAGAGCCGCGGCCTGGTCGTGCTCACTTCGTGCAGCCACCGCGGGGTCGTGAACACGGTGAAACGCGCGATGGAGATTTCCGGCGTAAAGGCGGTTCACGCGGTGATGGGCGGCTTGCACCTGGCGCCACACAAGGAGGAGTACGTGCGCGAAACCGTGGCGGCATTGAAAGAGATCAATCCCGACCACGTGATCCCGATGCACTGCACCGGGGAAGTGTTCATCGACATCCTGCGAGCGGAGATGCCGGACAAGTTCATCCGCTCCTACACGGGCAGCCGCTTCATCTTTGGCGCGTAGGCCCAGACCTGCGCCGGTCCCTAAGGTCCGGGCGTCCCCGACGCGGCGCTGGCGGCGGGCCGATCGGCGCGGAAGCGCCACGCGACGTAGAGCCAGAGCAGCGCAATCGTCGGGTACATGAGAAAGCTCGCCTCGGTGCCGAGGGCGCCACCGGTCAACCACGCAGGCCCGTTGAAAGTCGCCTCGAGCAGCCGCCCCTGCGGCAGCCGCGCGCCGTTCGGCGTGCCGATGACGAACAGCTGCATGTAGTCGAAGGAGATGTGGAAGCCGACCGCAAACCACAGCGTGCCGGTCCGCAGCACCGAGTAGCACATGAGCAGGCTGAGCGACACGAGCGTGATGACGTCCCAGACGTTCTCGCCGGTCTTGAAGAAGTAGTGGTCGGCCGCGAACAGCAGCGCGATGACGATCGACGCCGGCCAGAAGCCGACGCTCCCCCACAGCGACTGCAGCAGGTAGGAGCGGAACCAGAGCTCTTCGGCCACACCGACGGCGACGTTGGCGCCGAGCCAGGCGAGCGCTGCGACCGCGAGGGTGCTTCCCGTGGTCGCGAAGCCGCGAATCTGCATGCCGCCGAGGAGCCACATGCCCGCCGCCACGGCGCCGGCCATGACGACGCCGGCGAGCGCGCCCTCGGCGGTGCGTGCGCCGAGCGCCTGCGCGACAGGCAGGCCGTAGCTGTCCACACGCCGGTGCTCGTAGAGCGCGAAGATCGCGGTGCAGACAAGCGCCACGATGAAATTCTCGAGCTCGTTCAGCGCCACGGCGGCCGCGGTGAGCTCGCCCGGCCACCGCAGGCGGCTCGCGGCGAGGCTGAACGCCGGGTCGAGCAGAAACGGCACGCCAGTTGGCGAGCACGAGGAAGATCACGGCCCGCCACAGCATGCGCAGTTTTCGATCCGGACCGAGCACGAGCCGCGAGACGAATGC
Organism: Gammaproteobacteria bacterium 13_2_20CM_66_19; assembly: GCA_001914695.1. Classification (GTDB taxonomy): domain Bacteria; phylum Pseudomonadota; class Gammaproteobacteria; order Steroidobacterales; family Steroidobacteraceae; genus 13-2-20CM-66-19. Next base: position 18,836 of record MNCZ01000092.1, read on the forward strand.
CATGACCGCTCCCCTCTACGCCATCGGTTTGGCCCGGCTGCCTGCGGCCGCCGGCCCGTCAACCGCGGCGTGAGCGCAGGAAGCTCACGTAGCCGGCGAGGAAGTTCTTCAGCTGCTCCTCGACCGTCGCGTCCTTGATGGCCCCGGTCTCATCGAACACGTTCGCGGCCCGCGACACGAGCAGCCGCGCGCCGAACCAGGGCTGCGTGCCGAGCGTGCGCAGCACCGGGAGCCAGGCGGTCTGGCTCAGGATGGTGCCGAATCCGCCGGCCGAGGCGCCCATCGTCGCGAAGGGTTTGCCGCCGAACACCCGCTTGATGTCGGATGAGGGCCGCGACAGCCAGTCGATGGCGTTCTTGAGCACGCCGGGGAGGCTGTTGTTGTATTCCGGGGTCGCGAGCAGCACCCCGTCGGCGGCGACGATCGCTTCCTTCAGCTGGCTGACCGCCGCCGGAATGCCCTGCGCCTCGACGTCAGCGTCGTAGAGCGGGATGCCGCGGATGGTCGCGATCTCCAGCGTCGCATCCTCGGGCATGAGGCGCTGGGCGGCGCGCAGGAGCGCGCTGTTGTACGACCCGCGGCGCAGGCTCCCCGAGATTCCCAACACCTTGGTCATTGGATCTGTCTACGGTAACTCTGGCGCCAGCATAATCCGCATTGTCAGCAGTTGCTCGGTACGGCCAGGCGCCTCCCCGGCAACCTAGACCTTGCCCTTGAGCTTCCTCGCCACGCGCTGATAAGCCTCGCGGAACGGAATGCCCTCGGTCACGACCAGCCGGTTGGCCTCCTCGGCGGCATGAACGGCCGGATCGAGCCTTACGGACTCGGGCCGGAACTCGAGCGCACCGATCGCCGGCGGCGCCACGGCGAGGGTCTCGAGGGCGAGATCGATGGCGCGGAACAGCGGGAACTTGATGAGCTGCAGATCGCGGTGATAGCCCGAGGGGAGCTTGGCGGCGACGCCGAGTGCCTCGGTGAGACACGCCTGCGCGGTGGCGGTGCGGCCGCGCATCAGCTCGAAGACATCCAGGTTGCGCTTCTGCGGCATGATCGAGGAACCGGTCGTGAACTCCTCCGCCAGCGCCAGGAAGCCGAACTCCCGAGTCGAGAAGAGCAACACGTCGGCGGCGAACCGCGAGAGATCCTGCATGAGGAGCGCGATCTCGAAGATCAGCTGCGCCTCGCCCTTGCCGCGCGAGAGCTGTACCGCGGTGACCGGTTCCTGCACCGCGGCGAACCCGAGCGCGGTGCGCGTCGCCTCCCGGTCGACGGGCAGCCCCGGGGTCCCGTAGCCGGCCGCGGAGCCGAGCGGATTCTTGTCGAGCCGGCGGCGCGCCTGGGTGAGCGCGGCTGCATCGTCGCGAAGCTCCGCCGCAAAGCCCCCGGCCCAGAGCGGCACCGAGCTCGGCATGGCCTGCTGCAGGTGCGTGTAGCCGGGAATCACGGTACGCCGCTCGCGCGCGGCGAGCTCATCGAGCGCGGCGGCGACCGCGAGTACGCCGGTGGAGAGCGCATCCAGCGTCTCGAGCAGATACAGCCGCAGCGCCGCGAGCACCTGGTCGTTGCGCGAGCGCCCGAGGTGAATGCGCCCGCCCGCCGGTCCGATGCGCTCGGTGAGGCGCCGCTCGAGCGCCGTCTGGCCGTCCTCGTCGGCGAGCTCGATGCGCCACTCCCCGCGCGCGTGGCTCTCGGCGAGCCCCAAGAGGCCGGCGCGGATGGCCTCGAGATCCGGGACGGCGAGCAGCCCCTGCCTGGCGAGCATCTCGGCGTGAGCGATCGAGGCGCGCACGTCGTAGGCAACGAGCCGCTCGTCGAGCGCGTGGTCCTCGCCGGCGGTGTAGTGCAGCACCCGTTCATCGAGCGGCGCGCCCTTGTCCCACAGCCGCTTCATGGGGCGCTCAGCTGCTCGGCCGGGGTGAGCGCATTGACGTCGGCAACGACCAGGGTGCCGGTGCCCTCGTTGGTGAACACCTCGCCGAGAATCCCCTCCGGCGAGCGGTACGACACGACGTGCACCCGGCGCACGCCGCCGCGGATCGCGTTCTCGATGGCGAGCGCCTTGGGCAGCATGCCGTCGGCGATGCGGCCTTCATCGCGCAGGCGCTTGAGTCCCGCGAGATCCGTGTAAGAGACCAGCGAGCGCGGATCATCGACGCTCGCGAGGATGCCGGGCGCACCGGTGCACAGGATCAGCTTCTCCGCCTGGAGCGAGGCGCCGATGGCGGCGGCCACGGTGTCGGCGTTGATGTTGAGGAGCGTTCCCGATTCGTCCGCGGACAGCGGGCTCACCACCGGCATCAGGCCGTTGTCGAGGAGCTTGCGGAGCACCGTGCCGTCCACCGCGTCGATGTCGCCGACGAAACCGAAGTCGATGAGCTCGCCGCCGGCGCTGCCTCTCACCGGCGGCCGGCGGTGCGCGCGCACCAGGCCGGCATCCACCCCGCTGACGCCGACCGCCTCGATGTTCAGAGCCCGGCAGATGCCGAGCACGCGGGTGTTGATGAGGCCGTTGAGCACCATCGCGATGAGCTCGATCGACTTCTCGTCGGTGATGCGCCGGCCGTCCACCATGCGCGCAGGCACCCCGAGCGCGGCGCCGAGCTCGGTGAGCTGCGGTCCGCCGCCGTGCACCAGCACGACCCGCACGCCGAAGTGGTGCAGGAGCGCGATCTGCTCGATGAGGAGGCGCGTCGCCTGCGCCTCGCCGAACACCCCGCCGCCCGCCTTCACGACGAAGGTCTTGCCCTTGTACATGCGGATGTAGGGAGCCGCGCTCTTGAGCGCGTGGATGGCGAGCGCCTGATCGCTTCTGTGCATGATCATGTCGGGTTTCCCGAAGTTCAGGACCTCAGCATCTGGTGGAGCACCGCCATCTGCACCGGCAGGCGGTTCGCGGCCTCGCGCTGCACCACGCTGCGCGCGGAGTCGAGCGCCTCGTCGGCGATCGCGCTATTGCGCCGCACCGGCAGGCAGTGCATGAGGCGGCACTCGGGCGCGGCCCTCGTGAACCAGTCGTTGCGCACGCACCAGCCCCGGAGCGCGCTGCGCAGCCGCGCATCCGCTTCCGCATCGCCGTAGCGCTCGGTCGCGGCCCACTCCTTTACATACAGAACGTCCGCGCCATCGAGGGCCTCCTCGCGCTCGGCGCTCTCGCGCACCGAGCCCCCGGAGCGGGCTGCGGCTTGCCGCGCCCGCTCCATGACGACCGGCGGCAGCGCGAAGCCTTCCGGCCGCAGCACGATGACCTCCATGCCGCGCAGCGCCGCCATGTGCAGCGCCGCCGCGGGCACCGCCAGCGGGAGCGGGCGTGGATGCCAGGCCCATGAGAGCACGAAGCGCCCGGCGCGCGGCACCGCGAGATCGTCGAGCGTCTTCCAGTCGGCGAGCGCCTGGCACGGATGATTGAGGGCGGACTCGAGGTTGATGAGGGGCTTCTCCGTGAGGCTCGCCATGGCGTTGAAGGTAGTCTCGGCGAGATCACTCGCCAGATCCTTGCCCTCGGCGAAGGCGCGGATGCCGAGCGCGTCGCAATAGGAGGCGAGCGCAGGGATGCCCTCGCGCACGTGCTCCGCGGCGGCGCCGTCCATCACCACGCCCGGGCGGGTCTCGAGCTGCCAGCTGCCGCGGCCGGGGTTGATGACGAAAGAGTTGCCGCCGAGGCGCGCCATGGCCGCCTGGAAGGAGGCCAGCGTGCGCAGCGAGGGGTTGAGGAACAGCAGCGCGAGGATCCGGCCGGCGAGCGCGCGCGGCTCGGGCTGCTTCTCCAGGCGCCGCGCGAGCTCGAGGAGCGAGAGCACCTCCTCGCGCTCGAAGTCCGCGAGATCGACGAAGCGCTTCATGGGGGCAGATCGCGCAGCGCATCGCGCAGCATGTCGACGTGCTGCTCCTCGAGAATGAACGCGGGCAGCAGGCGCAGGATGTGCGGGTCGTTGGCCGTGCCGGTGAGGATGCAGCACTCGAGGAGCTCCGCCTGGATTTCTCTCGCGGGGCGGGTGGTGCGCAGCCCCACCAGGAGCCCTGCGCCCTGGTGGGCAACGACCGGGCCCGCGATGCAGGTCTGGCGGATATACGCGCCGATCCGCCGCACACGCTCGAGGAGGCGCTCGGTCTTGATGGCCGCGATCACCGCCGCGATCGCCGCGCAGGCGAGCGGTCCTCCGCCGAAGGTGGTGCCGAGGAATTCGGGCTTGAGCGAGGCGGCCACCAGCGGAGAAAAGAGCAGCGCCGCGCACGGGAAGCCGTTGCCGAGCGCCTTGGCGGTCGTGAGCATGTCGGGACGCACACCGTAGAGGTTGGCGGCGAAGGGCTCGCCGGTGCGGCCGACGCCGCACTGCACCTCGTCGAATATCAGCAATGCCCCGACCTCATCGCAACGCGCCCGGAGCGAGGCGAGGAAGGACGCGCCGAGCTCCACCGCGCCGGCGAGCCCCTGCACGGGCTCGACGATCACGGCGGCCGTATCGCGCGTGACCTGCGCGTCGATGGCGGCGCGGTCGCCGCGCGGGATGAAGCTCACGTCGAAGGGCGTGCGCGGGAAGCCGTACCACTTTTCCCGTGCGCCCCAGGTCACCGCGCCGGCGGCGGCGGTGCGGCCGTGGAAGCCGCCCTCGATGGCCGCGACGTGCGCTCGCCCCGTCATGCGCAGCGCCACCTTGAGCGCGTTCTCGTTGGCCTCGGCGCCGCTGTTGACGAGGAATGCGCTCGCGAACGGCAGTCGCGAGAAGCGCACCAGGCGCCGTGCGGCTTGCGCCCGGATTCGCATCGCGACCGCGTTGCTCTGGAACTGACAGGCCTCGGCCTGCCGTGCGAGTGCCGCGGTCCAGGCCGGGTGCCCGTAGCCGAGGCCCGCGACCGCGTGTCCGCCGTAGAGATCGAGCACGCGCTCGCCGCGGCTGCTCGTGAGCCACACGCCCTGCGCGGAGGCGACTTCAATCGGGTACTGCGCGAACACCGGTGCGAGAAAGTCGTGCTGGCGGATGGCCGCCTGGATCTCCGACTCGGAGGTCGCCGCGACCCGCTTTCTCTTCTGTGCCGGTGCCTTGGGCATGCGCGCGCGCTCAGGTCCAGCCGGGCGCTGCGCTCGTGAGCCCGGTGGTCTCGGGCAGGCCGAACAGGCGGTTCATCCACTGCAGCGCGCCGCCGGCCGCGCCCTTCGTCAGGTTGTCGATCGCACACAGCACCGCCGCGGTGCGGCCCGCGACGACGCCGGAGAGGTGCGCGTAGTTGCTCGCCACCACGTCCTTTACGCGCGGCGGCTGCTCGCTGACGCGCACGAACGGCGAGCGTGCATAAAACGCGCTGAGCGCCGCGAGCAGCTCTCCCGTGTCGAGGGGACGGGCGAGCTCGGCCTGCACGGTGACATGAATGCCGCGCGCGAAGGGTCCGGAATGCGGGACGAAGGCGACGTGCGCCTCCACGCCGCTCACCGCGTGCGCGCACGCCGTCACTTCCGGCGCGTGGCGGTGCTCGAGCGCGAGGTAGCTGTAGAGATCGGCATGGCGCAGCGGATGATGCGTCGCCTCGACGGGCCGGCGGCCCGAGCCGGTGCTGCCGGTGACCCCGCTCACGAAGAGCGTCGGCGTGACGAGGCCCCGGGCGAGGAGCGGCACGCAGGCGAGCAGGATCGCGGTGGCGAAGCAGCCCGGGTGGCCCACGTGCGGCGTGGTGAGCTCGCTCAAATGCTCGGGCACTGCGCAGGTGAATTCGGCAAGCCGCGCCGGAGCGGCGTGCGGGTGCTGATACACCGCCGCATAGGCCGCGGGCGTCGCGTAGCGGAAGTCCGCGGAAACATCGACGACCCGGGGCCGGCGACCGGAGCGCGCCGCGCCCGAGAGCAGGGTGTCGACGAGGGCCGCGGACACTCCGTGCGGGGCGGCCGAGAACACCGCGGACTCGCCCGCCCCGGCGAGCCGCTCCAGGGCCTCCCGCTGCGAGCTGAAGCGCAGATCGGGGTAGGCGCCGGCCAGGTGCGGGAAGGCGCCCGCCACGGGCTCCCCCGGCGCACTCTCCGACATCACGGCCGCGAGCTCGAAGCGCGGGTGCGCGGCGATGAGGCGCAGGAGCTCCCCGGCTACGTAGCCGCTGCCGCCGAGCACCACCGCCGGAATCCCGCCGCTCACTGTGCCGCCGCCGCGGGAAGCCCGAGCGCCTCGATCACGCGGTCGCCGAGGGCGGCGCCGTTGCTGATGGCGTTGCAGGCCGGCACTCCCATCTGGGTGGTGATGATCTCGACACCCACCTGGTTGTCGGTCGCGGGACCGGTGACCAGGCACGGCTCGATGTGAAAGCGCTCGCGCAGCAGCTTTACTCCTCCCCAGGCCGCGACCGGATCGTTCGCCGACAGGATGACCGCGCTCAATGCCGTGCGGATATCCGGACACTCGAGGATCGCGTCGACCCCGTAGGTGCCGAGGATCCCGTCGCCGAGCTCGAACACCAGCACGTCGGGCTTGCCGGCGGCGAGCTCGCTCAGCATGGTGCGGGTGAGCGCCGGCCCGTTGACGCGCGTGGTGGTGACGATGCCGAGATCGGTGAAGATCGCGCAGCGGCGCGCCCCCGCGTCCTCCATGGCGAGGATATCGCGGCGGAGCGAGACCCCGGTGGCCTTGAAGGCGTCTACGGTGAGGCCGCGGTGGCGCATGCGGGCGATGAGGGCGCAGGCGGCCGCGGTCTTGCCGGCCTCCATGCAGGTGCCGGCGAGCGCCACCACCGGCACGCCGCGCGTGTCGAGCGCTACGGCTAAGTCGAGCCGCTGGTGTCCCGCGCGCGCCGGCACCCCGATGCGCTCGCCGAGGTAGGGGAAGTTGAGCGCCACGCCCAGCACACGGCAGTCGAACGGCTTGCCCTTCTCCGGGTTGATGGAGTCGCACACCCCGAGCACGCCGCCGATGTTGAGCATCTGCAGCACGTCGCCGGGGCTCACGGTCGCGGGCACGTGGCCCGAGTAGCCGAAGAGCGCCTGGCGATGCCCGAGCGCGCCCGCGACCACGTCGCCCTTACCGACCTTCGCCATGCGGCCGCTGGTGAGCTCGAGCGTGTTGTAGGTGGACTTGTTGGTGAGCACCTCGACCACGATGACCACGCCTTCCTCGGCGGGGATGTCCTCGCAGATGCGCACCTCGTGCGAGAGCCCGCAGGCCTGGGTCACGGAGGCGAGCTTGTCGACGAGGACGCTGCGCATGCCGTTGACCATCGCTACCGCTCCCCGGGAGGCTCGCCCGATGAGGCCGATGAGGCCGATGAGGCGGCCGCGCGCTCGCCGGCGCGCGCGTGGAACACGCCGGCGAGCGCCGCGATGCGCGAGAACCCGAGTGCATCGCGCGCCGACCACTCGCCCGCGGCCTCGCCGTACACGCCCCGCGAGACCGCCATGAGCGAGTACGGCGACTCGACGCCCTCGATGAACACCGAGCCGGTGCGCAGCAGCAGCTTCACTTCGCCCGTGACCCGCCGCTGCGAGGAGAGCAGCAGCGCCTCGATGTCGCGGCACACGGGATCCAGCAGCTGCCCTTCGTGGACCAGGTCGCCGTAGGGCTGCGCCAGCTGCTCCTTGATGCGCTGCTGCCGCGCGGTGAGCGTGAGCTTCTCGAGCTCCCGGTGCGCAGCGAGCAGCACCTCGGCCGCCGGCGCCTCGAACGCCACCCGTCCCTTGGTGCCGATGATCGTGTCGCCGAGGTGAATGCCGCGGCCGATGCCGAAGGGGGCCGCGAGCGCCTCGAGCGCCTCGATGATCTCGACCGGCGAGGCCACCCTCCCGTCGAGCGCCGCCGGCCGCCCCTCCCGGAATCCGAGCACGTGGCGCTCGGCGGCTCGTGCGTGCGTCGACGCATCGCGGGTGAGGACCCAGGCGTCCTCGGGGATGCTGCCCGAGGAGGTGAGGGTCTCGCGGCCGCCGATGGTTACCCCCCAGAGTCCCCGATTGATGGAGTAACGCGCCCCGCTCGGCGGCACCGGGAGTCCGCGCTGCTCGAGATACTCGAGCTCGTCCTGACGCCTGAAGGCCTCATCGCGCACCGGTGCCAGCACCTCGAGGTCCGGGGCGAGGGTGCGCAGCGCCACCTCGAATCGCACCTGGTCGTTGCCGGCGGCGGTGCAGCCGTGCGCCACGGTGCCGGAGCCGAGGGTGCGCGCCATGCGGGCGATGGTCTGCGCCTGCATGACGCGTTCGGCCCCCACACAGAGCGGGTACAGCTGCCCGCGCCGCACGTTACCCATGATGAGGAAGCGCAGCACCTGCTCGAAGTAATCGGCCCGCGCGTCGATCTGATGGTGCTCCAGGGCACCGAGCGCGCGGGAGCGCGCGGCGAGAGCGCGCGCGGCGGCCGCGTCGATCCCGCCGGTGTCGACGGTGACCGTGATCACCGGGCGGCGATGCCGCTCGGCGAGCCACGGCACCAGGAACGAGGTGTCGAGGCCGCCCGAGTAGGCGAGCACGATGGGCATGGCGCCCGCGAGCGCGGCGGTGTCCGGCATGCTCAGACGCGGAACAGCGAGCGCAGACGGCCGATGAGCTCGTCCTGGGCGCGCGCGCTGGCGGTCGCGATGAATATGGTGTCGTCGCCGGAGAGGGTGCCGGCCACCTCCGGCCACTCGGCGCGGTCGATGGCGACCGCGACGCTCTGCGCCGCTCCGATGGTCGTGCGCAGCACCGTGATCGCGGGGCCCGCGCGGCGCAGCTGCCGCACGAACTGCGCCAGGGTGCCGAAGTCGCCGTTAGCGCGCGTCACCTCATCCGGCGCCAGCACGTAGCGGCCGCTCGCCTTGAGCACCCCGAGATCGCGCAGGTCGCGGCTGATCGAGGACTGGGTGGCGTCGTAGCCTTCCTTCTTCAGGAGGCGCACCAGGTCCGCCTGCCTGCGGACGGAGCCCGCGCGCAACAGGCGCACGATGGCGCCGCGCCGCTCGATCTGCTGCGCATCGCTCAGCACCACCGGGAGACTTCGCGCATAAACATGCGCGCATTCTGCATTTTAATGCATAGAAGTCAAGGCAGCCTCCGGCACACCGCGCCGCCCCCGCCCCGGGGGCGTGCGGCGCACCGCGTGCGGGCCTCACTTGTCGATGGAGTACACGAGGTCCGCCCCGCGCGCCTGGCCCACTTCGGTCTTGACGGTCCAGTGATCGCCGAGGGTGTAGCGGAGCTTCAAGGTGTTCAGCTGCTGGGTGAGGCTGATGCCGTAGCTCACGTACAGTCGCGGCGAGAGATATCGGCCGAGCACCAGCGAGGTCTCGTTGGTGATGTCGGACTCGAGGCTCACGTCCTCGATGCCGACGTGCGAGCCGAGCTGCTGGCCGAGGATCGCGGCGCCCTGCGCGAGCGCCGCGCCGCCCGCCCCGCTCCCCGGCCCGCCGACGCCGCCCGCGCCGCTGTTGCCGGTGGTGCGGGTCTGCGCCGACTCGAGCGAGCCGCCGGCGAGGATCAGCGACACGACCTGAGACTGGGGCAGCGGCGGATCGGAGAAGAACGTCATGTGGGGCTGCAGCAGCGTGCCGCGCACGTTGACGCCCGCGGTGACGTCGGGGAATTGCTTGACGGCGCGCACGTCGATCCCCGGGTCATCGATCGGACCGCCGGTGAAGATGAGGCGCCCGCGCTGGATGTCGAGCTTGCGCCCGTAGGCGGTGTACTTGCCCTCGGTCACCGAGAGCTCGCCGGTGCCACGGGTGATGGCGTCGTAGCCGCTCTTGATGGTGAGGTTGCCGGTGAGCCGGCCGGTGAGGCCCGAGGTATCGATGTTCACCTTGTCACCGAGGACGAGGGTGATGGCGCTCATCGCTTCGAAGCGCTTGGCGGGATCTTCCACTTCGCTGCCGACGATCACCTCATCGGGCGAGGCGCGCACGGCGTCGGCCAGGTTCCTCGGTTGGATCTTCGCGAACGGCACGGTCACCTTCCCGCTCACCTCGATCCGGCGCCCGGCGACGCTGAAGTCGAGATCGGGGGAGGCGTCGATCTGCGCCTCGGGAATGTCCGCGACGCGCAGATTTGCACCCTCGAGGTGAAATTTCCCGTAAGGCAGGAGCTCGCGCCATTCGAAGCGCCCGTGGGCCGTGATGCTGCCCGCGCCGGCGCGCGCACCGCCGTCGAAATCGAGTCCCGAATCGGAGAGCCGCGCATCGAGCTGCACCTGGCGGAGCGCCAGGTTCATCTGGTAGACGTCGATCGAGCCCTCGCTCAGCCTGACCGCGCCGGCGAGCCGCGGCGACCCGGCGGTGCCCGCGAGCTGGATGTCGGCGTTGAAATGGCCGGAGGCCCGGTCGATGTCCGGCGCGTAGAGCGAGAGCAGGCCGAGCTCGGCGGTTTGCGCATGCAGCTCGCCGCTCAAGGGCATGTCCGGCCAGTGCGCCAGCGATTCGACCGGAGAGCCTGCGCCGGCGCTGATGCGCTGTGCGTCGATCCGGCCGTGGATGGTGCCGACCTCGCCGTCGCCGAGCTCGGCCTGGAGGCTGACCACGGCGGGCGTGGCGCTCAACGTCACGGTGCCCGAGCCGATGCGCGTGCGCTCCACCTTGCGGCTCGCGAGCCGGTGCGCGATCTCGGCGTCGGTGAGCTCGGCGCGCAGCGTCCCGGCGAGCGGCGTGCTCGCGCCGCCCGAGAGTCGCGCGAGCGCATTGAGCGTGCCGAGGTACTCGACCCCGGGGGTCATGCCCGCAGTGAGCGCGTTGAGCGGCAGCTGGTTGCTCATGACGGTGGTCGACCAGGCCACCGGGCTCCACTCGGCATCGGCACACATGCTGCCGGGTGTGCCGGTGAGGCACAGCCACTCGATGCGCATCTGATCGGTCGCCACCACGAGGCCCACGGGTCGCTCGAGCGCGAGGTGCAGCGACTCGCTGCCGTTCACGGCGAGCGCGTCGAGCTCGCCGTTGAAGACTCGGTGCGCGTAAGCGCCGTGCGCATCGAGGCGCGCCGCGAGACCGGTGGCGGCGACGGTGAGGTGCGCGCGGTAGGCGCCGGGCGGGCCGCTCAAGCTGAACGCGATGCTCTCGAGCGTGCGGCCGCGAAAGCTGAGCTTCTTCAGCCGCGCGTCGATCTTCGAATCCCGCTGGAGGGCGGTGGGGTCGAAGTCGAGGTCCGCGTCGAGACTCTCGAGCTGGATGCCGTCGTAGTCGAAGTCCCCGCCGTGCGCGCTGGCGATGATCACGGGCTCGACGAGGGTGCCGCCGAGGGTTCCCGAGGCCTTGATCTCGCCGCGGGTGCCGGGCGCGAGCAGGCTCAAGTCGTCCGCGGAGAGCGCAAAGCGCAGGTCGAGCCGCTCGCTCAAGTGCCCGTCCAGCGCCAGTCGCGCGCTCCCCAGGCCGAGGCGCACCTCCTTGAAGCCCCAGATGTCGCCTGAGCGGGTAAGGGTACCCGAGCCGCTCGCGGCCACGCCGCGGAGCTTGCCGGCGAGGCCGCTGAAGGAAGCGGTGAGATCGCCTTTGGTCTCGAAGCCGCGGCCCGAGATGCCGAGTGCGAAGCCGATGCTGCCGGGAAGATCCGCACGCAACGCTCCGGGGTTGATGCCGCTCGCGCGGCCGCTCACCGACCAGGTCTCGGCCGGCGACCACGCGACCTGGCCGCTCAAGCTCGCGTGACCGCCGAAGAGCTCGATCTCCGCGCTGTCGAACACAAAACCGTCCTTGCCGAGCGCGCCGCTCACCGCGAGCGGCATCTGCGGGAGACCCGCGGCGCGCGCGCTGCCGTTCACATGCACCTCGTAGGGCAGCACGCCGGCGAGGGTGAAGGAGCCCGACCCCTCGGTCACCGCCGGGCGGGCCCCGGTGAGGGGCCAGCGAAAGTCACTCACCTCGCCGCTCGCCTCGAGCCGCGGCCCGTCGATGGCCAGGCTTCCCGCACTGCGCAGCAGCGCCCCGGAGCCTGCGTGGCGCACCTCGATGCGCCGCGCGGAGAGTACGCGGTGCGCGTAAGCCCCTGAGAACTGCACGTCGAACTCCCCGGCGCGCAAGCCGCCGGGATTCAGCGGTCCGTGGGCGCTGAAGCCCGTCCCATCGCCCGAGCCGGCCAGGTGGCCGGTGATGTGGCCGAGCGCGCCGGGAAGTCCGAAGGCGCGCAGATCGAAATCCTGCACCACCGCATCGGCCACCCAGTGCCAGCGGTCGGTGAGAGCGAGCGCCTGTCCGGAGACGTCCGCGCGACAGGGACTCACGACGTGCGCGACCACGTCGAGGGCGTTGAGATCGCCGCGCACGCTCCCGTGCACCGTCCAGGCGGGCTGCCCCGGAGGAGTCCAGTCGACGCGGCCCTTGACCTCCATGCCGATCGGATCGCTGGCGCGCAGCTCGCCGATGCCGCTCACCCGCACCTGACCCTCCAGGACCCCCTCCGCCTGGAAGAAGCGGATGACCCGATGACGGATGACCGCGACGCCCTCGATGTCGGAGGCCTCGAGTCGAAAGCCGTTGGGAACGGTGATCGTCACGCTCCCGACGTGCCCCTGCTCCGCGCTGATGATCATCCAGGCCGGCAGGAACACCGGCCCGCCCGGGCCGGGCGGACGGCTGCGGGGCTTGACCGCGATGAGTGCGCTGCCCACCGAGCCGTGCAGTACGCGAATGGTCTGCAGCATGAGCGGCATCAGGGCGACGCGGCCCTCGATGCGTTGGAAGGTGAGATGCACCAGGTCGTGGTCGATCTCGACGCGCTCGACGGAGAGACCCTCGGCGACGGTGCCGCGAGCGCCGATGATGTCGAGCTGCACGCCGGAGAAGCGGTGCGGAATGTGGCGGATGGCGAACTGGAGCCCGGCGTTCGTGTAGAGGACCGACCAGATGAGGACCAGCGGCGCCGCGATGGCGAGAGTGACCACCAGAGAGGCGCCGATCAGCAGCGTGCGGCGCATGTTGAGAAAGGCGAGGAGCAGCGACAGGCGGCGCACGGCGGCTAGAGCTTCGGGGAGAAGTTGATGTGCAGCCGCGGGCCGGGACGGCGGCAGCTCCCCGGCGCGGTCTGGGTCGGCGTGGGCTGGGTTGGCGGCACGCACGTGTCCGACAGGGGCTGAGCGATGTCCACTCCGAGCGTCAAGACCGGCAGCCGCACGCGAAGCCCGATGCCGACGGAATACTGCAGCAGCGGGCTGCAGAAGGCCGCGCCCGGCGGCGAGTGCGGGGCGCACTGCCGCCCGAGGTGATCGAAGGCGTTGCCGTAGTCGAGAAACGCGGCGATGCCGAGATTCCTGGGCAGGTCGCGGACCACTTCGACCGTGCCGGTGAGCTCGTCCTTGCCGCCGGCCTTGATGAATCCGGCCACCGACTGGCAGGTCTGCTGCGGGTCGTTATTGCGCAGGTACTTCATCAGGTTCGGGTCGTAGGTGCAGAGCGCCTCGGTCGGGGACAGGTCGTTGTAGCCGAAGCCGCGCACGCTGTTGTCGCCGCCGGCGAAGAACCGGAACACGGCCGGCAGCTGGCTGAAGCGCGACACCAGGCTCGCCCCCACTTCGTCGCGCAGCAGCAGGTGCCACTTCCTGCCGAGGCGAAAGACCCGTTCCACCTGCATGTGCAGCTGGATGAAGTTGGAATCCGAGCCGAGGGCGGTGTGCGAGCCGCGCAGCTCGGCGAAGAACGGGTGCTCGAACAGCGCCTCGCCGAGATAGCCCTTCGGCACCGAGGCGAGGTCGATTCCGGGAACGAGCAGCCGGTCGGTGTGCGCGCCGGGCAGGAACTCCGCTCCCGCCGGCAGGTCGCTGGTGGTGCGCGTCGCCGTCAGCAGCCACACGTGCTGCCAGCTGCCCGTCACCTCGGTGATGCTCGGTCCGACGGAAAAGGTGTGCGTGGTCACGTCCGCGAGCTGGCGCTGCTCGACCGTGCCCGCGAGCGTGAGCTTTTCGACCGCCGGGTCGCCGAACGGCACGTTGTAACGGCTCTGCAGGCTGTAGCGCGTGACCTGCGCCGCCTGCACCTCGAGACTGAAGCTGTGACCGTGCTGATTGATGCGCCGGTCCTCGAAACCGAGCGTGCCGCGCGCCCCGGTGTCGGTCGCGTAGCCCGGCCCGAAGGAGTAGTGGTGGCGCCGGCTCGGGTCGGCGTGGATGTTGACCGGGACGATGCGTGTCGTGCGATCGGGCTCGGCTGGCAGCACCTCGAGGTTGGAGAAGTACTGCGAGTCATCGAGCGCGAACTGGGTGCGCAGTACCTGGGTGAGGTCGAAGGGGTCGCCCTCGTGGTAGCGCAGGTAGCGGCGCACCAGGGTCTCGTCGACCACCTTCTGCTGGATTGAAGTCGCCCCGAAGCGATAGCGCTCGCCGGTGTCGAGCTCGAGCGCCACGTTGGCGCGGTAGTTGGGCGGATCGACCACGAGCTCGTTGCGGATCAGTCGCGCATCGAGATAGCCGTAGGTGGCGGCGGTGCGCTGCAGTTCGGTCTTGACGCTCTCGTAGTCCGAGTGTTTCAGCCGCTCTCCTTCGCGCAGCGGCAGATGCCGGAGGATCCGCTGAAACAACGGGTCGGTCTCGCCGGGGCCGTCGACCCGCACGTCCACGTGCCCGATGAGCACCGGCTTACCCGGAGTGATGCCGATGTTGACGCGCCAGTCGTTGTGGCCGAGGTCGGTGATCGTCGACTCGACCTGTGGCTCGTAGTAGCCGAAGGGCTTGAGGGCCGCCTGCACTTCGCGCTCCACGCGGTTGTGCAGCCGCTCGACCGTGTCGGCGTTGAGGTCCGCGCCGCCCTTGCGGTAGCGCTCGAAGCTCAGGTAAGCGAGCACGTTGGCGCGCAGCTCCTCGTCGACGCCCCTGATCTCCACCTTGACGCTTGCGGCATGGGCGAGCTGGCCGGCGATGAGACACACGGCAACTGCCGGGGCCCGCCTGTGCCATCGACGAGCCCGCGGCAGGGGTTTGTGCTGCGTCATCTCACCGTGCGATCAGGAACGTAGAGTCGTCGGATTCTAGAGCCTCGCGGGAACAGCCGCTCGTCGCCCTTAGTCATTGAGATCGCACGTGCACCGCGGCGGTTCCGCGGACTGCCTCACGGCCACTCGCCGGGGTTCAGGTTGAATTCAGTTTCACCGACGACTTCACCCCGGGAGTCGAAGCGCCGCTCGGCGAGGTACAACCCGCCGTGCGGGGCCTCGAGGAGCACGGTGGAGCAGCGGGTGCCGTACTCGGGGTGCAGCACGAAGGGCGCGGACAGGATCCGTTCCCACTCCCGCGGCAGCCCGCTGCGGCCGGCGGGCAGAGCGGCGTCGTCCTCCACCCGGGTGCGGTCGTTGAGCAGCTCGAAGAGCTCGGCCGGCGAGCCTGCGGCCCGGGCGAGCCAGTCCTCGAAGCCGCGCCGCACCCGTTGCAGCTTCGGCCACGGCGTGTCGAGCAGCTCGTTCGACAGTCCGTAGACGCCGGGCGTTAGCGGCCGCGCGAACGGGGTGGCGCGGTTCGAGCCGTACCAGAGCGACTCGTCATCGCTCAGCAGCAGATTGAATCCGGCGTAGTGCGCGGCGTGCGCTTCCAGGGCGGCGAAGAACTCGCCGGCTCTCGCGGGTTCGGCGCCCGGCCCGGTGCGCCCCGCCAGGTAGCGCGGGATCAGCTCCCCGCGCGAAGGCGCGCCTCGACGCGGCGGCTGCAGCTCGCGGAAGTTGGTGACCACGCCGAAGCGCCGCTCGGGGTCCACCCCGAGCCAGGTGCCCGAGGCGCGCAGATCGCGTCCGGCGATGATGCCGGGGGGCTCCGGCCACTTCGCCAGCGCCTGCGCCGGCCGCTCGTGATACTCGTCGCGGTTGGCGGCCACCGCCAGGCGGTAGCGGGGAGCGGCTTGCCATGCGAGCACGAGCAGGCACATGCGCTCAGCCCGCGCCCTTCAGCCAGGTCTCGATGAGGCGCCAGGAAATCGACTGCGCGGGCGGCGCCAGCACCTCGCCCGAGTTGAGCTGTGCGCGCGTGAACCAGCGTGCGTCCTCGAGCTCTCCGCTCACGCGCACGCTGCTCCCCGGGGCGGCCCGCGCGCGAAAGCCGATCATCAGCGAGGAGGGAAACGGCCAGGGCTGGGACGAGTCGTAGCGGACGCCCGTCACCGTCACGCCGGTCTCCTCGGCCACCTCGCGGATCACTGCATCCTCGAGGCTCTCGCCGGGCTCGACGAAGCCGGCGATGGTCGAGTAACGCCGCGGCGGCCAGCTCGGCTGACGTCCGAGCAGCGCCCGCTCGCCGTCGCTCACCAGCACGATGATGGCAGGATCGAGGCGCGGGAAGAGCTCCTGGGCGCAGGCGGTGTTGGTGCAGCTCAGGATGTGTCCGGCGCGGGTCGCGATCGTGGGCGCGCCGCACACGCCGCAGTGGCGGTGGCGCGCGCGCCAGATCGAGAGTGCGCGCGCGTACGCGAGCAGACCCGATTCCTCCGTGCCGAGCAGCGGCGCGAGAGGCCTCAGCTCCTCGAACGACGTACCCGCGGGCGGATCGGCCGCATCCCCGGCGCGCAGGTCGACGAGCAGGCAGCGCGCGCCGCGGAACCAGCCGAGCAGCACCAGACCGTCATCCCCGGCACCGCGCACCAGCGGCGCATCATGACCGAGGAAGGCGATGCGCGGCGGCGGGCCGGTGTGCAGCAGCTGCGCGGTGCCGCGGCCGATGAGGTAGATCGTATCCGGGTCGGCGCGAGCCGCCGCGAGCCACTCCGGGTCCTCGCGCGCCTCGGCGCGCCGCTCGAGGTAGGAACCCGCGAAGTAATTCGGTAGATCCTGATCCATGAATGCCGCTCGCCGCCCTCGAGGCTTCGGGCGGGGCATTCTATCAGCGTGGTTGCACCGGGCTCGCGCACTGATGGCAGCGCCGGTCGCGCAACGGAAAGCGCTCGGTCACCAACAGCCCGCCGCAGTCGCTGCAGCCGCCGAGGCGCAGCTGATCGCCGCGCGTCAGTACCGTGGTAAGGAACACGGCGTGCTCGAAGGAGATCTGAGCCGCCGGCAGCAGCAGCCGGTAGGCCTCGAAGGCCTGGCACAGGAGCTCCCCGCGCCCGAGCCCGGGCACCGCGACAGGCGTCGCCGCACCCGCCGACGCCGGCACCACGCCGAGCAGCGACAGCACGCTCGCGAGCACCGCGGTCTCCTCCTGCATGCGCAGCGAGCGCGTGAAATAGGCGATCTGGTGCGGCGACTTGCCGCGATGTCGCGGCAGGTAGCGCCGCGCGTGGCTCATGTAGGAGCGATAGAGCTTGCGGATGCGATCGTCCGAGAGCCCGGTCCAGGCGCGGATGGTCTGGGTGCGTGCCTCGTGACGCAGGAAGCGCAGCGCGAGCTCCAGCGCCCAGCGCTCGCGCCGGTAGCGATCGTCTGAGATACGCATCGAGGTGGTCCATCGCGCCAAGGGTCGCCACATTGTGGGAGAAATCCCCCAAAACTCAAGCGGCAAAATTGGTAAAAAATTACCAAATTCTCCGGATGGCTTCGCCACGCGGCTCCGTTACGATAGCGGCCGCGGGGAGGCGGCCCGCCCGCGGGGAGGCGCGATGCTGTTGCACTGCGAGACCGAGGACGGGAGCGCCGGACAAGGCGCGGGACTGGCGGCGGGGTGGTTGCGCCCCGAGACGCTCGAGACGCTGATCGAGCTGAACGAGCTCTGCCTCGCCCTGGTCGCGGAGCAGGCCGTCGCGCGCGGCGCGCCGGCGAGCCCGCTGCTGCGCCAGGTGGCGGAGCTGTGGCAGGTGCTGGATCCGGCGGCGCGGCGGCGCGCCGCAGGCTGCCCGTATCTGCTGGTCGATGCGGGCTTCGCCGATCCGGTGCGCTGGCGGCAGCCGGGCTCGCTCGGCGTAGGCGATGGCGCCGACTCGCCTTACACCACCTTCTTCACCGTTCCCGCCGCGACCGAGCTCGCGCGCCTGGTGCTCACCTACGCCTGGCACCTGGCGCGCTCGCAGAGCGCCGCGGCGCGGCTGCTCCTCGGCATGCCCGATCCCTGTGCGGCGCTCATCGCGCATCTCGGCCTCCGCCAGATCCAGGCGCTCGCCGAGGCGCATCCCGAATGGCTGCGGCCGCGCTGGCCGACGCGCGTCAGGGTGTGGCGCGAGCTGCTGCTGGCGGCGGCGGCGGGGGAGGCGCCCGCGCTGGAGCGCGCGCGGCTGCACGGGCTCACGCTGCTCGCGGCGGAGGCGCGCGGCTCGCTCTGCACGCGCGCCGATCCGGGGCGCGGCAAGGCGTGAGTCGCGCGGCGCGCGCGAGGCCGGGGCGGGCCTACTTCGCGAGCTGGAAAAGCGTCGAGGGCACCCAGCCTTCGTTGCCCAGCTCGTCGCTGACTTTCCAGAACAGGCCGTCCTTCTCGCCGCTCGGATAGAGCGTCATGCCCGGGTCGAGATCGCGCACCACCTTGGCCGTGATGCTGGCCGAGGCGTACATCTTGCCGGGCTTGGCCATGGTCACCGATTGCGTGACGTTGTCGGCCTTGGCGTTCGGGCTCTGGCCCTTGACCTGGTTGACGAGCTTGGTGAACGCATCGAGGTAGGCCATGGTGACCACCTGACCGATCTCGGTGTTCGCGTAGCTGCTGGCGCCGGCCGCCGCGAAGCCGCCGAAGAAGGCGCCGCCGCCGGCGCCCCAGCCGAGGTCGGTCTTCTTGGCGTGTCCCTGCTCCATGGCGACCTGCTCGGTGGAGCGCACGTCCGTCAGGGTCAGCACCACGTCGGCGGTCTTGCTCTTCAAGCTGATGCCGCCGACCACCGCGCCCGCCACACCGCCGAGGAGGCCCCCGACCAGTCCGCCGAGGTTGCGCCCGCCGGCGGCGCTGTTCTTGGTGACCACGTCGGGCACCAGCACGTAGTCGGCGGCCTTCATCTGGCCCTTGCCGATGTTCGAGCCTCCGCGCACCTCGCCAGCGCCGGCGAGCGCGCGCTCCTGCTGGGCCGCCGCGAGGCCCTTGCCGCGATCGAGCAGCGTGAAGCACTTCGATTGCGACACGAACACCTTGATGAGCGCCTCGGGGGACTCGAGGTTGTACTGCAGCCACCACCTGTTCTCCGGCTCGGTGACCGCGAGCGTGCCGATCTTCTTGTCGCAGGTGGGAATTTCCGGCGGCGGCGGATCGGCGGCGCGTGCGCAGAGCATGAGCCCGAGGCCCGAAACCGCTAGGAATGGCAGAACGACGCTCTTAAGCCTCTGGTGCGGCAGCATGCAACCCCTCCCAGGGAATCGTTGTAATTGGTGAAGCGAGGCGCTTCGCGCCGTAGTGTAGGCCCAAGTCCCGCGCCGCGGGTAGAAGCGCCGGCACTCATGGCCGTTTTTGAACGATACGCGTCTGCCGCAGCGGTGGCGCCGCGGCCAGGCGTACTGCATGATGTTGCCGATTGTTTAGGGTCGGGTGGAGGGAGCGCAAGTCCATGAAGCAGGCGCTGATCGTCGTCGACGTGCAGGAATCCTTCCGCCAGCGACCTTACTTCCGCGACGAGGAGCTGCCGCGGTTCCTGCGCAACGTGCAGTCCCTCGTGAATCGATGCACCGCGCGCGGCATTGCGGTGGTGCAGGTGTTCCACCAGGAGCCGGGCGAGGATCCCGGGAATCCGTTCACGGCGGCCTCGGGTTTCGTGCGCTCGATGCCGGAGCTGTCGCTCGAGGCCGATGAGGTGTTCTTCAAGCAGGTGCACTCGGCGATGTTCGCCCGCGACCGCCACGGCGCCACGCTCGAGGCATGGTTGCGCGAGCGCGGGATCGCGGAGCTGCTGATCACCGGAATCCGCACCGAGCAGTGCTGCGAGACCACGACGCGGCACGCCTCGGACCTCGGGTTCCAAGTGCGCTATGTGAGCGATGCGACGCTTACCTTCCCCATGCAGACGCGCTCGGGGCGTGAGGTGTCGGCGCAGGAGATTCGCGAGCACACCGAGCTCGTGCTCGACGGCCGCTTTGCGCGCGTGGTGACGACCGCGGGTGCCCTGGCGTGAGGATGGCGCGCCGCTCGCCGGGTGAGCCCGCGACGGACGTCGTCTTCGCGCTGCTGCCGAACGTCGTGCTGCTGGATGTCGCCGGTCCCGCCGACGCCTTTCGTAACGCCAGCATCCGGGTGCCCGGGAGCTACCGCCTGCGCTTCGTGGCGCCGCAGCCTGCGCTGCGCGCCGCCGTCGGGCTCGAGCTGGGTGCGCTCGAGACGCTGCCCGAGAGCCTCGCGCCCGGGAGCATCCTGGTGCTCACCGGCCTCGGCGGCGCGGGCATCGACGCGCACGAGCCGGCCACGCGGCGCCTGATCGAGTGGCTGCGCTCGGGCGTGGCGCAAGCGTCGCTCCTCATGTGCGTGTGCGCGGGAGGCGTGCTCGCGGCGCGGGCGGGGCTCCTGGCCGGCCGCGAGTGCACCACTCATCACGAGCACCTCGAGGAGCTGCGCCGCGCGGAGCCGCGCGCCCGGGTGCTCGACAACCGCATCTTCGTCGAGGACGGTCCGGTGTTCACCAGCGCCGGGGTCACGGCGGGACTCGATCTCGCGCTGCATCTGATCGGCCGGCAGCTGGGGGCGCCGGTTGCCGCCGAGATCGCGCGCGATCTGGTGGTGTACCTGCGCCGCGCCGGCACCGATCCCGCACTGTCACCGTGGCTCATGCATCGCAACCATCTGCACCCCGCGGTGCATCGCGTGCAGGATGCGGTGGCGCGCGATCCGGCGGCGCGCTGGGGATCGGCCGAGCTGTCCGCCGCCGGCTGTACCAGCCCGCGCAACCTCGCACGCCTCTTCGCCGAGCACGCCCATTGCTCGCCGCTCGACTACGTGCAGCTCATTCGTTACGCCTTCGCGCGGCAGCTCGTCACCCACAGCCGCCTCGATCTGGAGCGCGTGGCCGCCAAGTCGGGCTTCCGCTCGGCGCAGCATCTGCGGCGCGTGTGGTCCCGCTGGGAGGCGCGTCCGCCCGGCGCGTCCCGACACGGCTGATCGACGCTAATGCTAGTAGATCGCGATCTCCTGCCGGCCGGACGAGTCGCGGGCGCCGCGGAACATGCCCTCGGTGCTGAAGTCCATGACGATCCGCCCGCGTGCGCCGACCGCAATCAGTCCGCCGTCGCCGCCGAGCGCGGCAAGAATCTCGTGCAGCAGCTCACGCACCGCCTGCTCGAGGGTAAGGGCGCGGTACTCGACCGCGGCGCACACGTGGTGGGCGGCCACGGCGCGTATGAAATACTCGCCGTGCCCGGTCGCCGAGACCGCGCACACGCCGTTCTTGGCGTAGGTCCCCGCGCCGATGATCGGCGAGTCGCCGACGCGCCCGGGTCGCTTGTTGGTCATCCCGCCGGTCGAGGTGGCGGCGGCGAGATTGCCGTCGCCATCGCGCGCCACGGCCCCCACGGTGCCCGCCGCGGCGGGCATCAGATCCGAGACGTGTCGCCCGCGCTGCTCGGCCTCGAGCTGCTCGAGGCGCTCCGCGGTGCGGAAGTAATGATTGGGCACGAGCGGCAGGCCCTCTTCGAGCGCGAACTCCTCGGCGCCGGCGCCCACCAGCAGCACATGCCGCGACTTCTCCATCACCCGCCGCGCGAGCTCGATCGGATTCCTCACGTGCCGCACGGAAGCGACCGCGCCGGCGCGCATCTGCCGGCCGTCCATGATCGCCGCGTCGAGCTCGGCCGCGCCGTCGCGGGTCAGCGCCGCGCCGTGGCCGGCGTTGAAGCACGGATCGTCCTCGAGCAGGTGGACCGCCGCGGCGACCGCATCCAGTGCGCTGCCGCCGCGCTCGAGCAGCGTAAAGCCCGCGTCGAGGGCCGCCTCGAGGCCGGTGCGGTAGCGCCGCTCGTGCTCGGGCGAGAGCTGCGCTCGAGGCGCGGCTCCGGCGCCGCCGTGGATCGCGAGCGCGTACCGCGGCGCGCTCGCGGAATTCTTAGCGGGCATCGCGGTACATGGCGATGTCGCGGCGGCCGCGCGAGTCGCGCGCGGCGCGGAACATGCCGACGCTGTTGAAATCCATGGCGATGTTGCCGTTCCGGTCCAGCGCGATCACGCCTCCCTCGCCTCCCGTGTGGCGCAGCTTCTCGTGGATGACTTCCCGCACGGCGGCACCGACGGTGAGGTGCCGGTATTCCACCAGCGCGCACAGGTCGTAAGCGACCACCTGGCGGATGAAGAACTCGCCCTGCCCGGTACCCGAGACCGCGCACGCCTCGTCGGCGTAGGTGCCCGCACCGATGATGGGCGAGTCGCCCACCCGCCCGCGGTGCTTGTCGGTGAGTCCGCCGGTCGAGGTGGCGGCGGCCAGATGCCCGGCGGCGTCGAGCGCGACGGCCCCCACGGTGCCGCTGCCCGGCAGACTCGCCGCGTGCAGCCGTTCGCTCTCGGCGCGCCGCGCCTCCTCGAGCTCCCGCTCGCGCCCCTCGGTGCGGAAATACCCGCGCGGCAAAAGCGCCACGCCCTGCTCGAGCGCGAACTCTTCCGCGCCCTCGGCCACGAGCAGTACGTGCGGGCTCTTCTCCATCACGAGGCGCGCGAGCTCCACCGGGTTCTTGACGTGGCGGACCGCCGCGACCGCCCCGGCGCGCGGCCCGTGCCCGTCCATGATGGCGGCGTCGAGCTCGGCATCCCCCTCGTGGTTCAGCACCGCGCCACGGCCGGCGTTGAACTGCGGATCGTCCTCCATGATGCGCACCGCGGCCATCACCGCATCGAGCGAGGTGCCGCCACGCTCGAGGATCGCATAGCCGGCATCGAGCGCCGCCGCGAGGCCCGCGCGGTAGGAGGCGGCGCGCTCCGGGGTCATCTTCGCCGGATCGATGACGCCCGCCCCGCCGTGGATGACGATCGCGAGCGGGCGCGGCTCCTCGGCGAGCGCCGCCGCCGCGAGGCCCACGCCGAGCAGTGCGAGCAGTTTCGGGCGCGACATCGTTTCCCCTCTGCGGCTATGATCGATGCCGCCTCCCGCGGCATGCGCGCGTGCCCCACGGGGCTCCCCAACTCCGGACGGCGAATCATAGAGTGAAACCGGCCACCTCGCAGCGGCTCAGCAGCCTACTGGTCGCCAACCGCGGCGAGATCGCCATTCGCGTCATGCGGGCGGCCAGCGAGCTCGGGCTGCGCACGGTGGCGATCTATTCGCAGGAGGACCGCTTTTCGCTCCACCGGACCAAGGCGGACGAGGCGTACCTCGTCGGCGCCGGCCGCGCACCGGTCGAGGCCTACCTCGACATCGCGGGAATTCTCGCCGTCGCGCGCGATGCGCGCGTCGATGCCATCCATCCCGGCTACGGCTTTCTGTCCGAGAACCCCGAGTTCGCGCGGGCGACCTGCGAGGCGGGCCTCACCTTCATCGGGCCGGAGGCCGAGACCATGCGGCTGCTCGGCAACAAGATCGCGGCGCGTGAGCTGGCGAGGGCGGCCGGCGTGGCGGTGATGCCGGCGACCCCCGCACTCCCTGCGGACCTCGCGGAATGCCGGGCGCTGGCGCGAGGCCTCGGCTACCCGGTGATGCTGAAGGCGAGCTGGGGCGGCGGGGGACGCGGGACGCGCGTGGTGACGGACGATGCGCAGCTCGGGGAGCTCCTGCCGGTCTCGCGGCGCGAGGCGCTGGCGGCCTTCGGCAACGACGAGGTCTACCTCGAGAAGCTCATCGAGCGCGCCCGCCACGTCGAGGTGCAGATTCTCGGCGACCACCACGGGACCCTCGTGCACCTCTTCGAGCGCGACTGCACGGTGCAGCGGCGCCACCAGAAGGTGGTGGAGCGCGCGCCGGCCGTGTTCCTCACCGGCGCGCAGCGCGAAACGCCGACAGTGGCCGCTTCTATTTCATCGAGGTGAATCCGCGCATCCAGGTCGAGCACACCGTGACCGAGTGCGCGACGGGGATCGACCTCGTGAAGGCGCAGATCCGCATTGCCGAGGGCGCGCGCATCGGCACGCCGGAGAGCGGCGTGCCCGCGCAGGCGGACATCCGCATCGGCGCCCACGCGCTCCAGTGCCGCATCACCACCGAGGATCCGGAAAACAACTTCATCCCCGACTACGGCGTAATCGCCGCCTACCGCAGTCCCGCCGGCTTCGGCATCCGCCTCGACGCCGGCACCGCCTACAGCGGCGCCATCATCACGCGCTCCTACGACTCCCTGCTCGTCAAGGTGACCGCCTGGTCGCCGACGCCCGAGGAGACCATCGCGCGCATGCACCGGGCGCTCTGGGAGTTTCGGATCCGCGGCGTGGTCACGAATCTCCGCTTCCTCGATCAGCTCATCACTCACCCGCGCTTTGCGCGGGGCGATTACGGCACGCGCTTCATCGACGAGACGCCGGAGCTGTTCCGCTTACCCGCCAAGCGCGACCGCGCCACGCGCCTGCTCACCTACCTCGGCGGCATCATCGTCAACGGCAACGCCGAGACCGCCGGCCGCGCGCGCCCCGCGCGCCTCGCCCCCGCGCAGCTGCCCGCGGGTGCGCTGCCCACCCCGGCGCCGGGCACGAAGCAAAGACTCGATGAGCTCGGGCCCGAGCGCTTCGCCGCCTGGATGCTCGCCGAGCGGCGGGTGCTGCTCACCGACACCACGATGCGCGACGCGCATCAGTCGCTGCTCGCGACACGCCTGCGCGCCATCGACATGACGGCGATCGCGCCGTACTACGCGAGCCTGCTCCCCGAGCTGTTCTCGCTCGAGTGCTGGGGCGGGGCCACCTTCGATGTCGCGCTGCGCTTCCTGCGCGAGGATCCGTGGCAGCGCCTGACGCTGCTGCGCGAGCGGCTGCCGAACCTGCTGCTGCAGATGCTGCTGCGCTCGGCCAACGCGGTGGGCTATGCGAACTATCCCGACAACGTGGTGCGCTTCTTCGTGGCGCGCGCCGCCGAGCGCGGCATCGACCTCTTCCGTATCTTCGACTCGCTCAACTGGGTGGAGAACATGCGGGTCGCGATCGATGCGGTGCTGGAAGCCGGCAAGCTCTGCGAGGCCTCCATCTGCTACACCGGGAACCTGAGCGATCCGCACGAGAGGAAGTACACCCTCGACTACTACCTGAAGCTCGCGCGCGAGCTCGAGGCCGCCGGCACCCATGTGCTCGGCATCAAGGACATGGCGGGACTCGTACGCCCGCGCGCGGCCTACACCCTGGTCAAGGCGCTCAAGGAAGAGATCGGGCTGCCGGTGCACTTTCATACCCACGACACGAGCGGCATCGCCGCCGCGAGCGTGCTGGCGGCGATCGACGCCGGCGCCGATGCGGTCGACGGCGCCATCGATGCGATGAGCGGGCTCACCTCGCAGCCGAACCTGGGCTCGATCGTCGAGGCGCTGCGGCACGGGCCGCGCGATCCGGGCGTCGATCCGGCGCGGCTGCGCCTCATCTCCTCCTACTGGGAGCAGGTGCGGCGCCAGTACGCGGCCTTCGAGAGCGACATCCGCGCCGGCGCTTCCGAGGTGTACGTGCACGGCATGCCCGGCGGCCAGTACACCAACCTGCGCGAGCAGGCGCGTGCGCTCGGTATCGACGAGGCGCGCTGGTCCGAAGTCGCCCGCGCGTACGCCGAGGTCAACTCACTCTTCGGGGACATCGTGAAAGTCACGCCGACCTCCAAGGCGGTCGGCGACATGGCGCTGCTCATGGTGACGGCGGGCCTCACACGCGAGCAGGTGCTGGATCCCGACCTCGAGGTTGCCTTCCCGGAGTCGGTGGTGGAGTTTTTCCGCGGCTCGCTCGGTCAGCCCTACGGCGGCTTCCCGCCAGGCTTGCAAAGCAAGGTGCTGAAGGGCGCGGCGCCGCTCACCGGACGCCCCGGAGCGACGCTGCCGCCTGTGGACCTCGCCGCCGAGCGCGCGTCGCTCCGGGAGCGGCTGCCGCGCGAGGTTACGGACGACGATCTCGCCTCCTATCTCATGTACCCGCGCGTGTGGCTCGAGTACGCGCAGGAGCGGGCGCTCTACGGAGATGCGGGGATTCTCCCCACCCCGGTGTTCTTCTACGGCATGGAGCCCGGGCAGGAGATCAGCGTCGATCTCGAGCGCGGCAAGACCCTCATCGTGCGCTACGTCGCGAGCAGCGAGCCGCACGAGGACGGCACGCGCACCGTGTTCTTCGAGCTGAACGGCCAGCCGCGCTCGGTGCGCGTGGCCGATCGCAGCCAGGCGGCCCGCCGGCCGCCGCCGCGCAAGATCGAGCCCGGCAATCCGAAGCACGTGGGGGCGCCGATGCCTGGCGTGGTGGCGACCGTCAAGGCCGCCGTCGGGGCGAAGGTGGCGCGCGGCGACCTGTTGCTGACGCTCGAGGCGATGAAGATGGAGACCGCGGTACGCGCGGAGAGCGACGGCGAGGTGGCCGAGGTGCTCGCGCGGCCGGGGCAGGCGGTGGATGCCAAGGATCTGCTGGTCGTTCTGCGCTGACGTTCGTCAACGCACCGCTGAGGGCGGCGTTATATCCTTCCGGCGGTTTGCCGGTGCCGGCTGCAGGGAGCTTACTGGTGCACGTCAACTCGGACGATCGTGTGCGGCGATTCGGGTGCGCGGCAGGCGTTGCCGCCCTTGCTCTGCTCCTGCTGCAGCTGCCCGAAGCGCGAGCGGCCGACCCCCCCGGGCTGTATCTCGGGGGCGCCTTCGGTCAGGCGCGTGTCGCGGCCTCTCTCCCGAACGCCGCACAATTCAGAGAAGACCACTCGGCGTTCAAAGTCATGGCGGGCCTGCGTCCCATACCGGTGTTGGGAGCCGAGATCGCGTACGTCGACTTCGGTCATCCTGATCGTTTGGCCGGGCTCGGGCCGCCGGGGTGGTCGGACGTCAGCATGAAAGGCGCGGCCGCTTTCGGAATGTTCTACCTTCCCGTGCCGCTGGTGGACGTCTACGCCAAGGGCGGATTCGCGCGCCTCCAGAGCACGGCCAACGTCAACCCCTGTCCGGCCTGCCTTATCCCCGCGGCGTTTCCTGCTCTCCGCCGCACGAACACGAGCTGGGCCGCCGGCGCCGGCGCTCAGTTCAAGCTCGGCTCGGTCGCGGTACGCGGTGAGTACGAGCGCTTCAACGCGGCCGGCGGCGCCCCGTACCTGCTGTCGGTGGGAGCGAGCTGGACGTTCTGACGATCCGACCGGGCACCGGCTTGAGGCACAGCCCGCACCTGCACAATCCTCACCGCCCTCAGAACGTATCCTTGAGTGGTATCGCGGGGTCTGCGAGCTTGTCGGGGCTCGGGCGCACGTGCGCGGCGATCAGCTTGCGCGCCGCCATCTGGTCCTTCGGCGCGTTGACGGTGTCGATGGCGATGAGCTCGCCGCCGCGCAGGTAACAGGCGCTGAAGCTGCGCGAGGCGGGCGCGCCGCGCAGGATCACGGTGTCGTAGCCATGCGAGACGCCGACGATGACGAGCTTGAGATCGAACTGGTCGGACCAGAACCACGGCAGCTTGTCGTGCGGGGTGGCCGTGCCGAGCAGGTTGAGCGCGACGGTGCTGCCCTGCTCGAAGGCGTTGTCGACTGACTCCAGGCGCAGGTGCCGCCCGTACTGGCGGTTGAGGTGGCTCGCGCAGTCTCCCGCGGCGTAGATCGCCTCGTTGGAGGTGCGGCAGTGCACGTCCGTCACGACGCCGTTCTCGCACTCGATTCCAGCCGCCCTGGCGAGCTCGTCCGCTGGCGCAACTCCGACCCCGATGATCACGACGTCGGCGGGATATTCGGTCCCCTGCTCGGTGAGCACCGCGCTCACGCGCCCGCTGCGCG
>MNCZ01000056.1 GCA_001914695.1 Gammaproteobacteria bacterium 13_2_20CM_66_19
CCCCGAGCGTGCGAGCGATCGAGCGCACGTCCGGGTTCTTGCCCTTGAACTGGAACGATGAAGTGCGCGCAATGACCTTCAGATCCGCGCTGTGCACGAGGTGGTCTATCAGCTCCTCGGAGAGCCCGTCGGAGAAGTACTCCTGGTCCTTCTTCACGCTCAGGTCGATGAACGGCAGAACGGCGATCGACTTCTCCTGCGGTGCAGCGGCGGTTTCACTGTGACCGGAGATGGCCGTGGCCGTTGCCGCGAGCGGTTCTGCGCCTCGCGAGCGGATGAGAGCGTAGCCCAGCGCCCCGACCAGCAGTGCGATCGCTGCCGCGGTCGCCGCGAACCCGCTGCGGTGGCGCAGCGAGAACTTGGCGAAGCGGTAGCTGACGCGATCGGGGCGCGCTTCTACGGGCTCCACGCTCAAGCTGCGCTGCAGATCGTCGGCGAACGCGGTGGCGCTGTCGTAGCGACTCGCCGGCGCCTTCGCGAGCGCCTTCAGGACGATTGCATCCAGGTCGCCCCTGAGGCGCCGCGCCAGCTTTCGCTCCGTCGTGCCTCGCTTGCCTCCGGCGCCGGCCGCAACCCGAGTGCTGGGTCGCTTAACCTCAACGGCGGCGATCGCGTGCTCCAGCTGCGCGACCGAGGCACCGGCCTGGAGATGATAGGGCCTGTTTCCGGAGAGCAGCTCGTAGAGGACCACCCCCAACGCGTACACGTCGCCGGCTGCACCGAGCTGTTCACCACGCACCAGCTCCGGGCTTGCATAGTCCGGGGTCAGAACTCTGCCGTAGCGCTGCGTGAGGTCGGACTGCTCCTCTTCCCGGGCCAGGAGCTTCGCTACCCCGAAGTCCAGCAGCCGCACTTGCCCCGAATCGGTCACCAGGATGTTCGAAGGCTTGATATCCCGGTGAATGACTCGCTGTCCGTGTGCATATTGCACCGCGTCCAGCACCTGTAAGAAGAGCCTCACGCGGTCCCGAATTGCGAGCTGATGTGCGTCGCACCAGTCGGTCAAGGGTTCGCCGGCGACGTACTCCATCGCGAGGTACGGCAGCCCGTTGGAACTCACCCCCGCGTCGTACAGCCGTGCAATGTTGGGGTGCTCCAGCGCCGCCAGGATGTCACGCTCCCTGGCAAAGCGGCTCGCAAGGTCCTCGCGCAGGCGCAACAGCACCGGGAGCTTCAAGGCCACCTCACGCTTGAAGGCTCCGTCGGCGCGCTCCGCCAGCCATACCTCCGCCATGCCGCCTTCGCCGAGCAGCCGGATGACCCGGTAGGGACCCACGATTTCGCCAGGCCGTGGACCGCTTCCGATCCGCTCGAGGTCGCTCCTCGCGCCGGCGTCGAGCGCACCGGCCAAGCCGCCTTCGCCAACCGGCAACAGCGCCTCGCGCAGTGCTTCGGCCAGGGACAGGTATTCGGGAGAAAGCGCCTCGAGCCAGCGCCGCCGCCCCTGCGCATCCAGCGGCAACGCCTCGTCGAGCAAGCGGCTCATGAGCGCCATCTGCGGAATCGATAGCCCCATCGGTGTCTCGAGCGAAGGGCTGCGCCGACCCCCCAACCGTCAATCGTTTTACCGCAGCGCGGCGGCGAGAATCAGCCGCGCCTTCTCCCAGTCGCGTTGCACCGTGCGCTCGGTGACGCCCAGCGTTTCAGCTATTTCCTGCTCGCTGTAACCACCAAAGTAGCGCATTTGCGCCACCTCGGCCAAGCGCGGGTCCGCCTGCTCCAAAGCCTCCAGCGCCTGGTGAACACTCAGGATCGTTTCCTCGTTCTCGGCGACCTTGCCCGGCAGTTGGCTCGATAGGGTCAGCGGTCGCAAGTCACCACCGCGCCTCTGTGCGATCCGTTCGCGCGCGCTGTTGACGATCACCGAGCGCATCACTTGCGAGGCGTAGGCAAAGAAGGCCCGTCGGTCTTCGGCACGCAGTGCACCGCCGCTCAAAAAACGCAGGAACGACTCGTGCACCAGGCCGGTCGTGTCCAGCACAGTGTTGCGTCCACCGTCACGAAGCCGAGAGCGAGCGAGCCGATGCAAATCGGCATACGCCGCCGCGAATAGCGCATTGCGCGCTTCAGCGTCACCCGCCCGGAGGCGACCGAGTAGCTCGGTGAGCTGATTCATCGAGTGCCACGCGCTATGTATCGATTAGCGCCAACTTACGCCGTCCGCACGATCTGCGCCACGGCTTCCCACGGCGGATGTCGGGTTTGGGTGGCAGAAGGTGTCTACAAGAGTGAGGCAGGCGAATAGGCCAGTCTGGCAACCCGAGCCCAGGCAGCCGTAGTCCGCCTCACCAGGAACCTGACCGATCCATCAATCCCCAAACCACGCTTTATGACTTATTCAGGAGACGACCATGAACAGGATGACCACTTCCACGCAGCTTCGAAGGCTCATCGCCACCGCGATTCTCGGCGCTCTTGCCTCAGGTTTCGCCGGGGTCAGCGCAGCGGATGACAGTGGTGTGCGCAGCAAGACTGTGAAGTACGGGGACCTGAACCTGTCGAACCCGCAGGGCGCGGCTGCGCTCTACGGCCGCATCGTTCAGGCGGCTTACGCAGTGTGCGACACGGCTGACATCGGCCTCTGGTCCCGAACCGCCGTGCATGACTGCATTAACAAAGCGGTCGCGGATGCCGTGACGAAGGTCGGCCGGCCGCAGTTGATTGCGGTCTATAACGCGAAAAACTCCCGGCCTCTTCCCATCACTCTTGCGACTGCCCAGACTCGCTAGTCGCCTGGTTGGGCGGTGGCGATCGACACCGCCCAACGTCTTGCCTCAACCGGCTATCGCTCCTCGATCTTCACTTCGATGCGGCGGCCCGATGCCGCCCGGCGTCGCTGCGCGCCTCGGGCAAGAGCTCCGCGCGAAGCCGAAAGTGGCGTGTCTCGCCGGTCTCGAGTACCTGAAACCCCTGGGGCGGCACGCCGTGCCGCTCGCGCGCGGCGGCCAACTCGATCACGGGATCATCGATTCCTTCATCGGTGAGCTGGAAGCAGCCGAAGTGCGTGCCGACGGATACCCGCGCCTCGAGATCGAGGTGCGCCCGCACCGCTTCTTCCGGATTCATGTGCTGAGGGGCCATGAACCAGCGCGGCGCGTACGCGCCGATCGGCAGCAGTGCGAGGTCGACGATGCCGAGCCGGCGGCGGATGTCGCGAAAGTGCCGCCAATATCCGGTATCGCCCGCAAAGAGAAACGTCCCGCCGGCCGCTCGCACGTGAAATCCGCCCCACAGCGTGCGGTTGCGGTTCCCGCCGCTGCGCCCCGACCAATGCTGTGCCGGAATCATCGTGACGGTTGCACGCCGCAGCTCGAGACTCTGCCACCAATCGAGCTCCTCGATCCTCCGCAGGCCCAGCTGCCGGAGAAACGCGCGATTGCCGAGGCCCGTGACGAAGAGCGGGTCGTGCACCGCCTTCAGCTGTTCGAGCGTGTGGATGTCCAGGTGGTCGTAGTGATTGTGTGAGACGAGCACCAGATCGATCCGGGGCAAATGCTCGAAAGGCAGTCCGGGTGCACGCACGCGCCTCGGGCCGATGCGGCGAAACGGGCTGACACGCGCCGAATAGACGGGGTCGGTCAGGATGTTGAGACCGCCGAGCTGGATCAGGAAAGTGATGTGGTTGATGAAGGTGAGCGCGAGCTGCCCGGCCTCCAGGTGGGCGGGCAGCGCCGGGCGGGCGCGATTTTCCACCCACTGCGGCCATGGTCGCCTTTGAGCCGTTCGGTGCCAGCGCAGGAGGTCGCGAAATGAGCGCCCGGCGGGAGCTTCGGGGTTGAAGAAATGGCGCCCGTCGAAGTGGTCCGAGCGCGGGCCGTCGTAGCCGGGGCCTCCGGCGAGGGATCGTCGCAGCTCACGGAGTGTCGAAAAGCCGATCATCGCCGCGGCTTATAGGAGGACTCTGGCCGCCGATCACCCGCAGTCGTCGCATCCTTCAGTCTCACGAGTGCTCCTCTTGTTTCTCGCGATCGCGTTGCGCCCACAGTAGATGCTGCCTGTCCCGGGTTCAACTGGGAATGAGCGGGAAGCGATCCAACCGGGTCTTCCGTTCGAATGATGAGCAGGTCTACCCAAAGTCGAGCGCTTCGCGCACCTGCCGTGATCGCGTAGATTCAGGGTGACTCGATCTGGAGAAGCTTCAGGCGGCTCGAGGCCCCTCGCTTGATGGAAACTGCCGCCTTCGGGCAGCCGAAGTGCTTGGCGACGAGCCCGATCAGCTCGGCGTTGGCCTTGCCGTCCGCTGGAGGCGAGCGCAGCTCCGCGAACCAGGCTCCCGATGCATCCTGACGCAGCGCGCTCTCTCGAGCACCCGGCCTGACCTTCACCTCGATGAATCGCCGCGGTCCGGACATCCCGCACATCTTCTCACGAGCTCGGAAGGAGAACCCGGATTTGAGCTGCCACCCCGGGCTCGGCGCACGGAGTGCGGCGCGAGCTGCGCCGTTACCGGATGTTCATGAGGTTGCCACAGAAGAGTCCACTTCGCGTCACACAGCGAGGGCAGACTGCCGCCGCTCGCTGCAGCGGCACGGCGGCGGCCGTGGTCGGCGCGCTATCGGAACCCAAACCAACGGAGTCCCAATCATGAAGACGACGACTTTCCTCCGGCGCGTCCTGGTCTCGAGCGCGACCGTCCTGGCCGCGAGCGCGCTGAGTGGCCCGCCGGGGGCGTATGCGCAAGAGAGCGCCACCGCGACGCCGATCAGGCACGTGATCATCGTCGTGGGTGAGAATCACACCTTCGACAATGTCTTCGGAACCTACCAGCCCAGGGGCGGCCAGAAGATCGGCAATCTGCTCGCCAAGGGCATCGTCAACGCCGACGGCACGCCCGGTCCCAACTTCGAGCTCGCGCGGCAGCGCATCGGGAGCGACCGGGGGGAGTACTACGCGGTCACTCCGTCTACCGGTGAGTACGCGACTCTGCCGCAGCCGTACACTACGTACGCGACAGGCCAACCGGGCGGCGTGCCGGACACGCGCTTCCCCACCAACCTGCCGAACGGTCCGTTCCAGATCAGCCGGTACGTTCCCTATCCCGCCTACACCGGTGATCCCGTTCACCGCTTCTTCCAGATGTGGCAGGACGTCGATGGCGGCCGCAACGACAAGTTCGTGTGGGTCGAAGAGACGATCGGCACGGGATCGAACGGCAAGCCGCTGCCGGCCGGCGGCTTCAACCCCAGGGAAGGCGCGATTTCCATGGGCTTCTACAACATGAATCCCTTCACCGATGCGGCGGGGGCCGCGCACTCCGGCGATGAGCCGGTCTTCAAGGCGCTCGCCGACGCTTACGCCAGCAGTGACAACTACCACCAGGCCGTGATGGGCGGCACGGGCGCGAACTTCCAGGCGATCGTCTCCGGCGATGCCGCCTTCTTCACCGATCCGGTGGCCCTCGACGGCAGCGCCGCCGTGCCCTTCGCCAACCAGATCGAGAACCCGGATCCCGTCGCAGGCACCAACAACTACTACACCCAGGACGGATACGGCGGGGGCTCCTACGTGAACTGCTCGGACCCGAGCACGCCCGGCGCGCGCTCGGTGCGGTCGCAGTTGTTGCAGCAGGGCGTGACGCGCGCCAACTGCGCGAGCGGCCACTACTACCTCGTCAACAACTACGCGATGTACTGGAACCAGTCGAGCAGCAATCCTCCGCACCTGATCGATGCCACGCACTTCACGCTGCCACCGCAGAGCAATCCCACGATCGCGGACGTGATGACGCGGCACGGGGTGTCCTGGAAGTACTACAGCGGCGACCGCGGCAGCGACTCGAGCCTCGCCTCGGTCGACGGCATTCCGCTGTTCTTTCACTCCTACTGCGGAATCTGCGACCCGCTCACCGGCTACATCAGCATCATGAGGAATCCCGCCGAGGAGGCGAAGCTGCAGACCTACCAGGCGTTCCTCGCCGACGTTAAAAGCGGAACGCTGCCGTCGGTCTCCTTCGTGCGCCCGTTCGAGGAGCTCGCCGGCCATCCGGCCGACTCGACCACGTCGCTCTACGAGATGTTCATCCAGGATCTGGTCGGCAAGGTACGGGCGAACGAAGAGCTGTGGGCGTCGACCGCGATCTTCATCACCACCGATGAGGGCGGCGGCTACTACGACTCGGGCTACATCCAGGCGCTCGACTTCTTCGGCGACGGCACCCGCATTCCGCTGATTGCGGTGTCCCCGTACGCGAAGCCGGGCTACGTCGATCACACCTACTACGATCATGTGTCGCTGCTCAAGTTCATCGAGGAGAACTGGCATCTGCCGCCCGTCTCCGCGCGTAGCCGCGACAACCTGCCGAATCCGATTGCGTCGGCCGACGATCCCTATCGGCCGCTCAACGGCCCGGCCATCGGCGATCTGATGAACCTGTTCGATTTCGGTGGAAGTCAGGGCGACTGACGGGCACAAGTCAGGACTAGCGCCCGCCGTGGCGCTGCGGGGGTGAGCGTGAGCTCACCCCCCTGAGGCCCGCAGTCCGACGGCATGGGCTTCGGGGTCGACGCGCAGCTCGGCCGAGTGGGCCTCGGGCCCGATCGCGGTGACGACGATGAGCGCGACGGCGACCACCGCCAGCGTCCACGCGAGGATGGACGCGTAATCGCCGCCGTGAGATTCCGCGATGCCCGCCTGGAAGGGCCCCATCTTGGACATCGCCAGGTTGCCGAGCTGATAGGCGAATCCCGGCAGGATTGCGCGCACCGAGGGAGGGGAGAGCTCGTTGAGATGCGCCGGCACGATGCCCCATGCGCCCTGCACCATGAACTGCATCAGAAAGCCGCCGAGCGCGAGCATGACGGCGGTGTGCGAAAAGGCCCACAGCGGGATCATCGGCAGCGCAAGTGCCGTGGCCGTCACGATGCTGCGCCTGCGGCCGAAGCGTTCGGACAACGCACCGAAGCAGATTCCTCCCGCAAGTGCGCCGAGGTTCATGACGATCGCGATGTGGCCCGTGACCGCCGTGGCGAAGCCGTGCTGCGCCTGAAGGAAGGTCGGATACAGGTCCTGCGAGCCGTGCGAGAAAGCGTTGAAGCAGGCCATCAGCAGCACGAGATAACACAGTGTCGTGAAGTTGTTTTTCGCCGCGCGCCACAGGGCTGCGGCCGAGGCACGCTGCGGGGAGACGCCCGCCACCCAGGCCGGGGACTCCGCGACGCCGAAGCGGATGTACAGCACCAGCAGCGCGGGCGTTGCGCCGATCACGAACATGCCGCGCCAGCCGACGTGATCGAACGCGTAGGCAAATACGATCGAGGCGAGCAGATAGCCGATCACGTAGCCTTCCTGCAGCACTCCGGAGAACAGGCCGCGGCCCCTCGCCGGGAGCGTCTCGAGCGCGAGCGCGGCCCCCACGCCCCACTCACCGCCCATCGCAAATCCGAACAGCGCGCGCAGCGCGAGCAGAGTCGTGAGGTCGGGCGCGAAGGCGGTGAGGAGCTGCACCGCCGAGTAGCTGGCGACGTTCAGCATCAGGATCGGGCGGCGGCCGTAGCGCTCCGCCAGCCAGCCGAATACCAGAGCCCCGAGCGGGCGGCACGCCAGCGTGAGGAAGATGCCCTCGGCCACCGCCTTCACGCCGGTGTGGAACTCGGCGCTGATCGCCCTCAGGCAGAAGACGAAAATGAAGAAGTCGAACGCATCCAGCGACCAGCCTGCGAGCGAGGCGATGAACGCGCGGCGCTGCGCGCGGGTGAGGCTCGTAAAGGGAGCGAACACGGGGGACTCAGGCCGCCGCCGCGGCTACTTCACCGTCGCCGCCCCGACCTTGCACGCGACCTCGTCCTGTGAGCCCGTGCCTCCCGAGCATCCGATCCCGCCGATGAGCTTGCCGCCCTGCACCAGCGGGATACCGCCCCGCGAGCCGATGACTCCATCGAGCGTCATGACGTAGGGGCGGTGGTCGGTCTGGATGGCGTTTTCCCACACCTTGGTCTCGCGTCGGAACGTCACCGCAGCCCGCGCCTTGTGCTCGGAGATCTGGATGGACGCGAGCTGCGCCCCGTCCATGCGCTGGAACGCGACCAGGTTACCCCCCGAGTCCACCACCGCGATGTCGAGCTTCCAGTCGTGCTTCTTCGCCTCCGCCGCCGCGGCGGCGATGGCCGTCTCAGCGCGCTCGAGCGCTATGGGAGCGCCATAGGGGATGTCGAAGGGCATCTTGTCCGGCACCGCATCGAGCGGGTTCGCCGCGGGGGCCGGCTGCGCCGCGGGCGGCTGTTGTGCGACGGACAGGGCAGTGACGAAGAGAGCCAGGCCGAGAACCGATCGTACGGACATGGTTGCCTCCCCAGTGCGCGACGAGAGTCTACGCCTTCGGCGCCGGCGGCGGTGCGCTCCGATGTTGGCGTATGGCATCGGTTTGCCCCGGGAGCGGATCAGGCATAGATTGGCGGCAGACCCTGCAAGGGAGAGCGAGTCATGAAGACTTCGATGGGGGTGACGGTCTTTAGCGTCTGTCTCTTCGCCGCGGCATGCGCCGCGGCTCCCCCGGTGAACCCCGGGGGCCCCGGCCACCTGCCGCCACCCGCGCCCACGGGCTTCGACAACGCGAGCAACGGCGTCACGGACGATGCGACACACCAGGTGGATCAGGGGAAATTCGACGAGTTCGAGGAGATCTCCGACGGCCTGGGTCCGCTCTACAACGCGCAGTCCTGCCGCGAGTGCCATCAGAACCCGGTGAGCGGCGGACCGAGCCAGGTGCTCGAGCTGCGGGTCGGCCACAAGGGCCACGACGGGGTCTTTGAGAACCCGGAGATTCCCATCAACGGCGGGGCGGAGGTCATCAAGGGGCGCTCGCTCGTGAACCAACGCGCGATCGGCCCCAACGGCGCCTTCCCGACCACCGATATTCAGGAGCGGGTGCCGGACTCCGAGAACATACGCACCTTTCGCATCTCGGTGAACCTGCTCGGCGACGGCTTCGTGGAGGCGGTCGACGATTCGACCCTGATCGAGCTCTCCAAAAAGCAGTGCAAGGAGACGCACGGCCGGATCTGCGGGCTCGCTCTCTACGTCCCGGTGGTCGAGTCCCCGGGCACTACGCGCATCGGGCGCTTCGGCTGGAAGGATCAGCACGCGAGCCTTCTGTCCTTCGCGGGCGATGCCTATCTCAACGAGATGGGGATCACCAACGCATTGTTTCCCGACGAGGTGACCAACCTCTGCAACACGGTGAGCGAGCCGAACAACAAGCCCGAGGCCGACGGGCTCGCGGACATCGATCACTTCACGCGTTTCGTGCGCGCCACCAAGGCCCCGGCGCGCGACGCCCGGCAGGCCGCGACCCCCGCGGCGAGGAAGGGCGAGGCGCTGTTTGCGAGGATCGGCTGTGAGACCTGTCATGCCCCGACGCTCGTCACCGCGGCGACGGGCACGGTGGTGAACGGCGGCAAGTACGCGATTCCTGAGGCGCTCGGCAACAAGAGCTTCCATCCCTACAGCGATTACCTGCTGCACGATGTTGGCACCGGCGACGGCATCGCCATCGCCATGGAAGAGCACTACGGCAAGAAAATGTACCAGATCAAATGGAAGAACCTGTCGCTCGAGAACCATCGCTCGAGCGCCTACAAGCTGCGCACCGCGCCCCTTTGGGGCGTGCGCACCCATCCCATGCTGATGCACGATGGCGCCTCGCTCACCTTCCGCGAAGCGATCCTCCGCCATCGCGGCGAGGCGAGCGATGTCACGCGCCACTTCGAGCAACTGAGTCAGGCGGATCAGCAGGCGATCGTTGAATTCCTGAAGTCGCTCTGAGACCCCGTTCGGCTCCCGGGTGAGCGCCGGGAGCCGCCGGTGTCGGGAGCCGCCGGCCGGTGTAACACCGCGCCGGTGTAACATGGGTGGCTGAGCCCCCCCAGCGTCCCAGGGCGTTGAGCCATGAGCGAAGCTCCGGCACCATCCCGCCGCCGTGATCGAGGGCGCCCGCATCGCTCGAGCGGCCCCTCGCTTGCGCCCCTGCCGCGGCTCAAGGTTCCCTGGGCGCCGATCGAGGTTCTCACCCCCGAGCAGGTCGAGCGCATCGTCCAGGCCGCCTACCGGATCCTCGAGGAGGCGGGACTCGAGATCCGCAGCGCCGCCGCCCGCGAGGTCTATCGTCGCGCCGGAGCCTCGGTCGATGAATCGACGCAGATGGTCCGCCTCGGGCGCGAGCTCATCGAGGCGCAGCTCGTGCACGCGCCCCTGCGCTTCGTGCTGCACGCGCGCAATCCCGAGCGCCATCTGCACGTTGGCGACAACGTGGTCAACTTCGGCCCCGTCACCGGCGCCCCGCACATCCGCGACCTCGAGCGCGGCCGGCGATACGGCGACCTCGAGGCCTTTCGCAACATCCTGAAGCTCACCCATCGCCTCGGCGTACTGCACTGGCAGGGCGGCATCGTGGTCGAGCCGGTCGACGTTCCGGTGCCGGTGCGGCACCTCTTCACCTATCAGGCCCACATCGAGTGCGCCGACACGGTGTGGGCGGCGCGCGGCATCGGCGGAGTGCAGGCCGAGGATGCGATCGCCATGTCCGCAATCGAGCACGGCTGCACGGTGGAGGAGCTGGCCTCTCGCCCGACCCTCATGACCGTGACCAACGTCAACTCGCCGCGCCGCGTCGATGCGGAGATTCTCGACAACATCATGGTCATGGCCGGCCACGGCCAGTGCGTCGTCATCACGCCCTTCACGCTCATGGGGGCGATGGCGCCGGTCACTCTCGCCGGCGCGCTCGCTCAGCAGACCGCGGAAGGCTTGGGCATCATCGCGCTGTGTCAGCTGC
The DNA here is from genome assembly GCA_001914695.1 of Gammaproteobacteria bacterium 13_2_20CM_66_19. Classification (GTDB taxonomy): domain Bacteria; phylum Pseudomonadota; class Gammaproteobacteria; order Steroidobacterales; family Steroidobacteraceae; genus 13-2-20CM-66-19. The sequence continues at coordinate 10,769 of MNCZ01000056.1, forward strand.
TGCGCCCCGGCGCGCCGTGTGTCCTCGGGGGCTTCACCTCCAACGTCGACATGCGCAGCGGCTCCCCCGCCTTCGGCACGCCGGAGTACCTGCACGCGGTGTTCGCGAGCGCCCAGATCGGCCGGCGCCTCAGGATCCCGGTGCGCACCAGCGCGGTGAACGCCTCGCCGACGGTGGATGCGCAATCGACCTACGAGAGCGCCTTTTCGCTCCTTGCGGCGGTCCTGAGTCACAGCCACCTCATCAACCACGCAGCCGGGTGGCTCGAGGGCGGCTTGTCGGCGTCGCTCGAGAAGATCGTGGTGGATGCGGAGCTGTTGCGTAACTGGGCGGAAATCCTCAAGCCCGTGAGTTTCAGCGACGATGATCTCGCGGTCGATGCGATCAAGGCGGTCGCTGCGGGGGGACATTTCTTCGGCTCGACCCACACGCTTGCCCGTTACGAGACCGCGTTCTATCGGCCGCTGCTCTCCGACTGGTCGAGCTTCGAGAGCTGGACGCAGGCGGGCGCGCACGATGCCACCGCGCGCGCCACCGCCATCTGGAAGAAGGTGCTCGCCGACTACGTGCCGCCGCCGCTCGACCCGGCGGTGAGCGAAGCCATCGCCGCCTACGTCGCGACGAGAAAGGGCGCGCTCGAGGGGACCTCGCCCGCGTGAGGCCGTGGATCACGAACGCCCGCATGTATGCGGTGACCCCCGAGGTCGAGGCGCTCTGGCGGGGCCTGCTCGAGCACATCGCCGCGGACGCTGGCGTGGCGCTCGACTACGTGCCTCATCCGGCGCCGCAGCCGCTCGAGGAGCTCTGGTCCCGGGGCGATCTCGGCGCGGTGTTCATGTGCGGATACCCGATCGCGCTCAGGCTCGCGCCGGTGACTCCGATCGCAGCGCCCATTCCGCACGTGGACTGGGCGGCTCATCGGGCCGTGTATCGCTCGGACCTCATCGTGCGGGAGGACGCGCCGTATCGCACCCTCGAGGACACCTTCGGCGGCCGTGCGGGCTGGACGGTGGCGCACTCCCAGTCGGGATTCAACGCCTTCAGGCGCCACCTCCTCGGCTATCGCACGCCGCGGCGGCCCGCACTCTACGCGGAGATGGTGGAGAACCTCGTCACGGCCCGCGCGGTCCTCGACAGCGTGCGCGAAGGGCGCATCGACGTCGGCCCCCTCGATGCCTACTGGCATCTCCTGATCGCCCGGCACGCGCCACACCTCACCGCGGGCATCCGCGTGCTCGCCTCCACGCCCTTAACCCCGATGCCGCCGTTCGTCGCGGCTGCGGGAGCTCCCGAGGAAATGGTCTCGCGGCTCCGCGCGAGTTTCACGGGGGCGGCCGGCAAGCCGTGGTTTTCCAAGTTCGCTGAGCCGCTCTCGCTCGAGGGATTTGCGGAGGCGACCGAGGCGTCCTTTGCGCCGCTCCTCGAATGGGACCGGGAGGCGAGAGAGGCGGGATTCGAGCGGCCGGCCTGAGGCAGTCGAAGCGGCCGGCGCGTGTCAGCCGCTCAGCCGGCGCGCACCGGCACCCGGCCCGAGGGGTGCTGAGGCTCGTCGTGCGCGCGAAAGAGGTAGCGGCGGGCGACGTCGAAGTAGGTGCGATAGACGAGTCCGCCGTTCTCGACGACGAGTCGCGCGCGCTCGACCCGGTAGCGGCCGGGCAGCTGATACCAGGGGACCGACGGCACCTCGTGGTGCAGAGCGTGGAGATTATTGAAGAGATAGAGCGGACCCAGGATCCACGAGCCCTCGACGATGGCGATGCGCTGGCGCACTTCGGGGCGCGCCCGGTGCTCGGCGAAGGAGCGGATCAGCGTGAGGCTGGTTCCGGGAACCGCCACGGCGAAGAAGTAGAGCGAGACGGGCATCCCACAGACCACCTTCACCCAGAGGATCACCGGGATGCACCACGCGAGATGCTCGAGCCATGTGGCCCGGACACCTTCGTCGTTCCGGAGGATGGCGCGCCATTCCTGATGCCAGAACCTGCCGATGGCCCAGAGGGCGCCGATCGTGACGCGGCCGGCCAGCGTCTGCTGAAGGCGCACGGCGAGGCGGGTCAGGGGCGAGAGCCGCGCCCAGTCCTCGGGTGTGAAGTAATAGGATTCCGGGTCGTCGAGCGGATCGGTGAGCCGCTCGTCGTTGTGGTGGATGAGGTGACTCACCCGGTAGCGCTCGTACGGCAGGTAGAGCGAGAGGGGCACGATGGCGAGCAGGCGGTTGATGCCTCGCCATCGGGTCGGGTGGCCGTGCACGATCTCGTGCTGCAGCGAGCCGTGTAGCGTGACCAGCACGGCGGCGAGCGGGGCCACGATGATGAGCGGCCAGCGACCGTAGGCGAGGGTGACCGCGAGCCATCCTCCGTAGACGAGCAGCGCAACCCCGAGCGTCGGCATTTCGACCGACGCCTGGCACTCGGCCCGCGCCGCGAGCGCGGCGGACGCATCGGGTGTCGTCACGGCGAGTTCATCTACTGGTGTCATCCGGGAACGCTCCCTCCCGCACCGAAGCGGGGAAGCAGCCTTGTCTCTCGGGTGGGTGCAAAACCGATTAATTCTACCTGAAGCCGTTCCCGAGACGTTCCTGAGGGCGGCAAGACCGCCGCTTTGTCGTCCACTGGGTGAAAACAGGTACTGGCCGTGCGCTTTCACAAGACTTACGCTGTGCGCCGCGGCAATTTCGTGACCGGCGTCCACGACAAATCCACGACGCGCGCCGGCTTCAACATTTCTGGTGGGAGCCCTTCATATGACCATGCCGACGAGAGCCTCTCGATTCATGCGCGCTGGCCTGGCTGCACTGGCGGTCGCTGCGCTCATACCGATCTCGGCCGCCGCACAGTCCACCGGCCGGCCCGCGTTGAAGCGCGCAGCGGGCACGCCCATCGTCGCGGCGGCGCTCGGCCAGCTCCCTCGGACCGTGGTTTTGAAGATGAGCGGCGATCCGGTTGCCCTGGTCCGCAGCCGCGCGCCCGGCAAACAGCTGGCACCCGGGCAGCGGGAGTCGATCGAGCTCGACCTGCGTGCCAGGCAGGACGCCATCGTGCCGACCATTCAGAAGATGGGCGGCACGGTGCTCGCTCAGTTCCAGCACGCCCTGAACGGCATCAAGGTGCGTGGGACCCCTGAGCAGATCCGCTCGTTTACCTCGCTTCCGGGTGTGGTCGCGGTCAAACCGGTTCGCTTTTATCACCTCGACAACGCGCACAGCGTGCCCTTCATCGGCGCGCCGCAGGCGTGGCAGGGCCCGCCCGGGCTGCACGGTGAGCACGTGCGGATCGCCGTGATCGACACCGGTGTCGACTACACGCACGCGAACTTTGGCGGACCGGGCACGGTGGCGGCGTACAACGCCGCCTTCGCAAGCAGCACGCAGCCGGCGGATCCGTCTCTCTTCGGTCCCGATGCGCCCAAGGTCAAGGGCGGGATCGACCTGGTCGGAGACGCCTACAACCCGATCGACCCGAACCACGCCACGCCGACCCCCGATCCGAATCCTCTCGACTGCAACGGGCACGGTAGCCACACCTCTGGCACCGCGACCGGCTTTGGCGTGACCACCGCCGGCGCCACCTTCACGGGGCTGTATGACGGAGGCACCCCGAGCCAGTCGTTCACGATCGGCCCCGGCGTCGCACCGCTCGCGGATCTCTACGCCGTGCGCGTATTCGGCTGCACCGGGGGGAGCGAGGTGGTGGTGGACGGGATCGAGTGGGCGGTCGCCCATGACATGCAGGTCATCAGCATGTCGCTCGGGGCGGATTTCGGGCCCGCAGACGATGCCGATGCCGAGGCCGCCGAGAACGCGGTCGACTCTGGCGTCGTGGTAGTGGCTGCCGCGGGTAATGCGGGCAGCATTCCGTACATCGTGTCGAGTCCCGGAAGTGGCGACAAAGCCATCAGCGTCGCCGCGATGGACTCACATATATTTCTGCCGAACGGCGTTCACATTGCGTTGTCCTCGGGTGGCGGTGCGGACGGCATCGACGCGGATCCCGCCGTGCCGCTGCCCGGCGGCTCCGTGCCGGCCGTCATCCTGACGAGCGCGGGGAGCCTAGCCCTGGGGTGCAGTGCCAGCGACTATCCCTCGGGCGGCGCAGCGGGCGCACTGGTCATCGTCTCCCGCGGCACCTGCTCGTTCGTCACCAAAGCGACTCTCGCGAAGGCCGCGGGCGCTGTCGCGATCGGCGTAGTCAACAACACCACCGGCTTCTTTAATCCAGCGATCCCTGGCGTGACCATTCCTTTCATCGAGCTGCGACAGACGGACAGCGCCACGTTCGCAGGCGCCCCGCAGCCCGACAACGCAACGGTCGCCTTTGCGGATATCCCCAATGCGGCATTCCGTGCGGTCGCTGATTTCAGCGCCGGCGGGCCGCGGAAACCTGACGGTCATCTGAAGCCCGACATCTCAGCGCCTGGAGTGAGCGTCTTCTCGACCGCGGTCGGCACCGGCAACCAGGGGCTCTTCGAGTCGGGAACTTCGATGGCCACACCGCACGTGGCGGGCAGCGCCGCGCTCGTCGTCCAGGCGCACCCCGGCTGGAGTGCGGCCGACGTGGCTGACGCGGTGGTCAACACCGCGGATGCCACCAAGGTCGCCGGGTACTCGGCGCGTCGCCTGGGCAACGGGCTGGTGCAACCTGTCGGTGCGACCCAGACGTCGGTGATCGCGCACGCCGAGGACGGCACACCGAGCTTGAGTTTCGGTGTCGCAGAGCTCACGCGCGACTTCAGTGGCCAGGCGTCCATCGTGGTCGAGAACCGGGGCGATGCCCCGGCGAGCTTTGCGCTCTCGGTGATGCAGGGGGCCGGTGCGGCGCACACGGCGACACTCTCCTCGAGCTCGATCACGATCGGCGGCCACGCGAGCCGCACGGTGGCCGTGCACCTCGCAGTGCCGGTCGGGACGGTCGGTGATTCGAGTGCCTTCCGGCAGGTGCAGGGGCGGGTGTTGTTCAGTCCCACCCAGGGCAACAACGGCGTCGCGCTCGGCGTCCCGTACTACCTGGTGCCGCGCGCCCGCTCGCTGGTCGGCGCGCAACTGTTGGAGTCCGGGCAGGGGCGGACGGTCAACGTCAGTAACCGCTCGACCGCCATATCGGGCACGGCCGATTTCTATGCCTGGGGGCTGCGCGGCGCCAGTCGTACCCTCGCGACCGGGTTGCGGGCGGTCGGCGTGCAGTCCTTCAACGATCCGGCCAACGGGCAGATCCTGGTATTCGCGGTGAACACCTTCGGCCGCGTGTCGAATCAGGTGGACTCCGTGTACGACGTGCTGGTGGACCTCAACGGTGACGGTGTTGCCGACTATGACATCGAGGCCGCCGATCTGGGCCTCCTGACCGGCGGGAGCACCAGAGGACAGATGGTGGTCGCGGTCTTCAACCTGGCGACCGGGGCGGGCACACTGGAATTTCTCGCCACCGCACCCACCGACGGCAGCACCGTGCTGATGCCGCTGGTCGCCGCGGACGCGGGCATCACCTCCGCCAACCCGCGCTTCAGCTACGTCGCCCAGTCGCTCGACCTGTTCAGCGGCGCGGTCGACGCGATCACGACGCCTGCGCGCTTCAACGCCTTCGACGGCTCGGTGAGCACCGGTGCATACGTGGTTCTGCCGCCGGGTACGAGCGCGGGCGTGCCGCTGATAATCAACCGGCGGGAATTCCGCAAGACGCCGGCCCTGGGTCAGATGGTCGTGTCGCTCGAGAACCGGACGCAGCAAGGCGGGCAGGCGCTGCTCGTGCCCTTGGACGACTGATTCGCGGCGCACACTCGCGCCACCCCGGACCGGCTTGCCGCCGGCTCCGGGGCGAGGGGCTGTCCGGGTCTCAGTCGAGATGGACGGTCCGGCAGATGCGCCGCTCGAGTCCCGCGAGCGCATCGTAGAGCAGCACCGCCATGAGCCCCGTCACCAGGCCCCCCTGGAGGATGAAGGCGTTGTTGTTGGAGAGGAGCCCCGCGATGATGACCTCGCCGAGCCCCTTGGCGGCCACCGTCGAGCCGATGGTCGCGGTACCGACGTTGATGACGAGCGAGAGTCGGATCCCCTCGAGGATGAGCGGCATCGCCAGCGGCAGCTCCACGGACCGCAGCCGCTCACCCGCGCTCATGCCCATGCCGGAAGCCGCTTCGAGGACCTGCGGCGGGACTGTTTTCAGCCCCGTGATGGTGTTCTCGAAGATCGGCAGGAGGCCGTAGGCAAAGAGCGCGATCAGGGTCGGCTTCTCGCCGAAGCCGACGATCGGCACCGTGACCGCGAGCACCGCGACCGGCGGAAAGGTCTGACCGACGTTGACGAGCGTGCGCGAGAGGGGCAGGAACTGCGCGCCGCTCGGGCGCGTCACGAGGATCCCGAGCGCGACCGCGACCACGGTGCTCGCGGCGGCCGCCAGGCACACGACGCCCAGGTGCGCGAGCGCGAGCGCAAGGAGGTTGCCCTGATCGTAGATCGGCGGCGCGCCGTACTGGGTGAGCGGCGCGAAGAGCGGTGCGAAGCTCTGCGGGCTGAGAAGGAACGCGAGCAGCAGGCCGAGCGCCGCGAGCCGCAGCAGTGCCGCGACGCCGCGCATCAGGAGGGCCGCCCGCGCGCCAGGATCGCAGCCACCGTGAGCCGGCCGCGCGGCGTGCCATCCGCATCCGTCACGATCGCGGACTCGGCACCGCGCCAGAGAAGCTCCGAGAGCACCTCGCGGAGCGAGGCCGAGGCCGCAACCGTCGGGCCTTCGGACGCGCCGGGCAGCGCCGCCTCGCCCGCTGTCGTGAGCGACAGCAGCCGCATCGCCCGGTCCGAGACGCCGGTCATGCGCGCGACGAAGGGATCCGCCGGGCGCGTCAGCAGCACCGCCGGCCGATCGTACTGCAGTACCCGCCCCAGACTCATCACCGCCACGCGATCGCCGAGATGGAACGCCTCGTCCATGTCGTGGGTGACGAGCACGATCGTGGTGGAGTAACGGCGCTGAATGTCGAGCAGGTCCTCCTGCGCCTTCGCGCGGATGATGGGGTCGAGCGCGCCGAAGGGCTCGTCCATCAGGAGCACCGAGGGCTCGGCGGCGAGCGCGCGCGCGACGCCGACGCGCTGCTGCTGCCCGCCCGAGAGCTGGTGCGGGAAGGCCTGCGCGTAGGTGGCGGGATCGAGCTGGAAGACCTCGAGCAGCTCCTCGACCCGGGCGCCGATCCGGGCCTCGTCCCAGCCGAGGAGGCGCGGCACGGTCGCAATGTTCTCCCGGACCGTGCGGTGAGGGAAGAGTCCGTGCCCCTGGATCGCGTAGCCGATCCGGCGGCGCAGCAGGTACGGGGCTTCCGCGCTCGTGTCGCGGCCGTCGATGAGGACTCGTCCGCGGGTCGGCTCGACGAGCCGGTTGATCATGCGCAGCAGGGTCGACTTGCCGGAGCCCGAGGTACCCACGATGACGGTGATCGAGTTGCGCTCGATGGTCATCGACACGTCGTCGACCACCGTGGCCGCGCCGTACTTCTTGGTGAGATGCTCGACGCTGATCATGTCCGTGCCCGATCCCTGATCTCGATGAGCGCATCGAGCACTACTGCGGCGGAGAAGGCGAGCGCCACGACCGGAATCGCCCCGAGCAGCACCAGGTCGATCGCCGTCTGTCCGATCCCCTGGAAGACGAAGGTCCCGAGGCCGCCGCCGCCGATGAGCGCCGCAACCGTCACCATCCCGATGTTCTGCACCAGCACGATGCGCACGCCGGTGAGGATCACCGGCAGGGCGAGCACGAGCTCGATCGCGCCCAGGACCTGCCACTCGGTAAGCCCCATGCCGCGGGCCGCCTCGACCACGGTGCGCGGAACGCGCTTCAGGCCCGCGACCGTGTTGGCGGCGATCGGCAGCAGGGAATAGAGAAACAGCGCAACCGCCGCGGGGGCGGCGCCGACGCCGCGGATCCCGAGCGCGGCGGCGAGCGGCACCGCGGCGGCGAGGGAGGCGAGCGGCGCCATCAGGATCCCGAAGAGCGCGATCGCCGGAATGGTCTGGATGACGTTGAGGACGCCCAACACCGGGGCGCGCAGCCTTGGGGCGCGGTGGCAGAGGATACCGAGCGGCAGCGCCACGATGAAGGCGGCGGTGAGCGAGCCGAACGCGAGCCACACGTGTTGTCGCGCCTCGCGGGCGAAGCGATCGGCGTTCACCGTGTACTCGCGCATCACGGAGAGATTGTCGAAGGTGCCGTGCACGAGCGCGAGGCCGGCGACGCCGATGAAGAGCGCGAGGAACAGCACCCTCGAGGCCGGCCCGGGAGAGAGGCGCGTGATGGCATCGGTGGCCAGGAGTCCCAGGCAGGTCAGTAGCACCCATACCGCCGCGCCGGGGGCGACGCGCACCACGCGGTTGCCGGCCGGCGTGAGCGCATCCGCGGCGGCCCCGAGAGCGAGCGCCACGGCGACCACGCCGAAGAGCGCCGCGGTGAGGCGCACGCGGGCGTTCGAGGCCGCGAGGGCGGCGAGGGCGGCGAGGGCGAGGATCGCCTGGCAGGCGAATGCGCCCCAGCCCGGCAATGCGGCGAGCATGGCCACGGGTTCGCCCGGCAGGATCCGATTCGGCTTCAAGACGACGAAAGGCAGCAGCACGAGCGCCGCCGCCCCGAGAGCCGTGAGCAGCGCTCCGAGCGGGTCGAGGCGCGGCAGGCGCGGCACGGCGAGCGCGAGGCGCGCGCTCACCTCAAGAGGCCCTTCGCCCGGAGGTAGTCCTCGGCGACCGACTGCTCGGACTCGCCGTCGATCTGCACGCGCGCATTGAGCCGCTGCAGTGCGTCGGTCCCCAGGCTCTCCATCAGCGGCTTCACGATGGCAGCGATCTCTCGGTGGGCATTCAGGACCGGCTCGCGGATGACCGGCACCGGCGCATACACCGGCTGCTCGTGCCGGTCATCTTCGAGGATCTTGAGGTTCGCCGCCACGATGCCGCCGTCCGTGCCGTATACCATCGCCGTGTTCACGCCGTTGGTGCGTGCGGCCGCGGCGCCGATGGTTGCCGAGGTTTCCCCGCCCGCGAGCACGATCATCTGCTCCGGGCGCAGCGTGAAGCCGTAAGTGCGCTCGAGCGAGCGCAGCGTCCCGGCATTGGCGAATTCCGCGGAGCAGGCGAGCACGACCCGGCCGCCTGCCGTCACCCACCTGCCGAAATCGCTCAAGGTTCGAAGCCCGTTGGCCTCCGCCAGGTCGCGGCGCACCGCGAGCGCCCAGGCGTTGCTCGCCCGGGCAGGCGTGAGCCACACGATGCGATTGGCCGCGTAGTCGAGCTGCGCGCCGAGCGCGTAGCCCCGCTCGAGGTCCTTCCAGGCGGGATCGGAGGTGCGATTGAAGAAGAAGCCGGCGTTGCCGGTGTACTCGACGTAAAGATCGATCTCGCCCGAGAGCAGCGCTTTGCGCACGACCGGCGTCGCGCCGATCTTCGTCCGGTCCACGCTCTCGATGCCATGCGCTTTCAGCAGCAGCCGGATCATCTGCCCGATCATCGCCGACTCGCTCGAGAGCTTCGAGGAGACGACCACCGCCGCCGCCAGCGCGGGCGAGGCGCCGAGGGCGAGGACCGCCGCGACGCACAGCGACTTCAGCATGTTGGCCAGGCGCCATCCCCGTAGCGGGCGCAGAAGGCTCGCGCACAGCGGCGCACACTGTCGGTTGCCGGCGTGCGCGTCAAGGGCGCCGCTTCCCGCGCGTGTGCGGATCGACGCCGCACCTTATGATGGCCGACCGATGAGCCCCGCGGCGAAATCCCCACCGGCCCCTCTCGAGGCCGGGCGCGCCTCGAGCGGCCGCTACTCGGGATGGCGGCTCTTTCTCGAGGGTCTCACCGGCCAGCGCGGCTGGTCGCGCGCCTGGGCGAAGGCGGCGCCGCGCCCGCGCTACCGCGTGGTGATCGTCGGCGGGGGCGGCCATGGGCTGGCGACCGCCTACTACCTCGCCGCCGAGTACGGCATCCGGGATGTGGCGGTGCTCGAGCGGGGCCCGATCGGGCTCGGCAACGTCGGGCGTAACACGACCATCATCCGCTCCAACTACTTTCATCCCGAGAACATCCGCTTCTACGAGTTCTCGCTGAAGCTGTGGGAGACTCTCGAGCAGCGGCTCAACTTCAACGCGATGGTGAGCCAGCGCGGCACGCTCAACCTGTTTCACACCGAGGCGCAGCGCGACCTCTTCACGCGCCGTGCCAACATGATGCGCCTGCACGGGGTGGACGCCGAAGCGCTGAGTCGCGAGGAGGTGAAGGAGCTCGTGCCGCTCGTCGACCTCAACAACGGCCGCTATCCGGTGCTCGGCGGATTCCTGCAGCGCCGCGGCGGCACCGTTCGGCACGATGCGGTCGCCTGGGGCTACGCACGGGCGGCGTCGGAGGCCGGCGCGGACATCATCGAGCACTGCGAAGTCACCGGCATCCGTCGCGAAGGAGCGCGGGTGAGTGGTGTCGAGACCACCCGGGGTGCGATCGGCGCCGAGATCGTGTGCCTCGCGGTGGCGGGACATTCCTCGCGCCTCGCGGCGATGGTCGGACTGCAGCTGCCGATCGAGAGCCACGTGCTGCAGGCCTTCGTGAGCGAGCCCCTGAAGCCTGTGCTCGACGTCGTGCTCACCTATGGCGCCGGACACTTCTACGTGAGCCAGTCCGACAAGGGCGGACTGGTGTTCGGCGGCGCCATCGACGGCTACAACAGCTACGGCCAGCGCGGGACGCTCCCGATGGCGGAGGAGGTCGCCGCCTCGGCCGTGACGCTGCTGCCGGGGCTCGCGCGGGTCCGGGTGCTGCGGCAGTGGGGCGGTGTCATGGACATGAGCATGGACGGCTCGCCGATCATCTCGAAGACGCCGCTCGAGGGGCTGATCCTGAACGGCGGCTGGTGCTACGGCGGCTTCAAGGCGATCCCGGCCGGAGGGCTCACCACGGCGCATCTCATCGCGCGCGACGAGCCGCACCCCTTCGCCTCCCATCTGGACCTGCGGCGCTTCGCCGCCGGGCGGACCGTGGACGAGCGCGGCACCGGCCCCTTTCCCTACGCGCACTGAGCTCAAGGCCCATGCTTCGCATTCCCTGCCCGTGGTGCGGCGAGCGTGATGAAACCGAGTTCCGCTATCGGGGAGATGCCAGCCGCGAGCGGCCCGCGGGCGATGCCGGGCTCACCGCCTTCACCACCTATGTTTATGCGCGCGAGAACCGCTGCGGCTGGCACCTCGAGTGGTGGCTGCACGTGGGCGGCTGCCGCAGGCTCCTCAAGGTCCTGCGCCACACCCTGAGCCACGAGATTCGCGCGGTCGGCGGGCCCGGAGACTCGCTCGGCTGATGAGGGGTCCCGGCCGCATCGCCCCGGGTCTTCTGACCGACGCCACGCGGCCGGTCGGCTTTCGCTTCGACGGCCGGCGTATGTCCGGCGTCGCGGGTGACACGCTCGCCTCGGCACTGCTCGCCAACGGCGTGCGCGTGGTCGGGCGCAGCTTCAAATACCATCGGCCGCGCGGCATCGTGACCGCAGGACCCGAGGAGCCGTGCGCGCTCATCGACGTCATCGGGCCCGACGGGCGCGAGCCCAACCGCCTCGCCACGACGCTCGCGCTGCACCAGGACCTCGCGGCCGAGAGCCAGAACCGCTGGCCGTCGCTCGAGTACGACGTGGGCTCGCTCAGCGACCTCTTCGCGCGCTTCCTCCCCGCGGGCTTTTACTACAAGACGTTCATGGCGCCGGGCTGGGCCTGGGAGCGGGTCTACGAGCCCCTCATCCGGCGCGCCGCGGGCTTAGGCAAGCTCGAGGCGATTGTCGGCGATCACGCAGACCCCGCCGAGACGCTGCATGAGCACGCGGATGTCCTCGTGGTCGGGGCAGGCGCCGCCGGACTCGCCGCGGCGCACCGCCTCGGCGCGAGCGGACTTCGGGTGCTGCTCGCCGAGCAAGACGTGGCCCTGGGTGGCGGCTCGCTCCTCGATGGGCGCTGGGACTCCTGGCGCGCGAAGGTGTGCGCGGCGCTGCGCGCTTTCCACCACGTACGTTGCCTCCCCCGCACCACGGTGCTCGGAGCCTACGGCCACGGGGTGTTCGGCGCGCTCGAGACACTCTCACCCGAGGAATCGGCCCGCTTCGGGGGGTTGCGCGAGCGGTTGCGCATCGTGCGCGCGCGGCGCGTGGTGTTGGCCACGGGTGCGCTCGAGCGGCTGATCGCTTTCCCCGGCAATGACACCCCGGGCGTCATGCTCGCGGGCGCCGCGCTCAAATTTCTGCGCCACTACGGCGTCGCCGTGGGTCAGCGGCCGGCGTTCTTCGTGAACAGCGACGAGGCCTACGAGACGCTGTTCGCGCTGCTCGAGGCCGGCATCGCCTGCGCCGGCGTGATCGAGGTGCGCGAGAAGTCCCTCGCAGCGGAGCGCGCTCATGCGCTCGGTGTCGAGGTGCACGCCGCTTCCCTTGTCGCCGCGGTCTCGGGCCGCCGCGGGGTTCGCGCGGTCAGAATTGCAGACCTCGGAGGACGTCACCGGCGCTGGCTGCAGGCCGATTGCCTCCTGATCTCTGGCGGCTATTCCCCGGTGACCTCGCTCGCGAGCCAGCTGGGAGCGGCTCTCAACTGGCGGGAAGCGATCGCCGCCTTCGCCCCGGATCTGGCTCCCGCGATCGGCCAGGTGGCGGGGTCCGCGCGCGGCGTCTTTGGACTTGCTGCAGCGGCCCGGGACGGCGAGCGCGCCGCGGGCGCGATCGCCGCCGAGCTCGGTCGCTCGCCGTCCGGGGCCGGGTTGGCCGCGGAGCTGCCGCCCGATACCGAGGCGACCGTGATGGCCGCGCTCTGGGAGGTGCCCGCGCGCGGCAAGGCCTTCGTCGATCTGCAGAACGATGTCACGAGCGCCGACGTGCGCCTCGCCGCCCGCGAGGGCTACGAGCACGTCGAGCACATGAAGCGCTTCACAACCCATGGCATGGGGACCGATCAGGGTCGCATCGGGGCTCTCGTCGGCAGCGCCGTGCTCGCGCAGGCGCGCGGTGTGCCGCTTGCCGAGGTCGGGCTCACGAAGGCCCGACCGTTCCTCGAGCCGGTTCCCTTCGCGGCCCTGGCGGGGGCCGAGGTGCGGGAGCACTACAAGCCGAAGCGCCGCCTGCCGCTGCACGAGTGGCACGAGAGCGCGGGGGCGAGGTTCGTGCCCACCGGCCTCTGGTTGCGGCCGCTCGTGTACTCGCCGCAGCCGGGCTGGGACGCGGTGCTCGCCGAGGCGCGCGCGGTGCGCCGCTCGGTCGGGATCACCGACGTCTCGACGCTCGGCAAGATCGACGTGCAGGGGCCCGACGCCGCGCGCTTCCTCGACTTGATCTACGCCAACACGTTCTCGACGCTCAAGGTCGGGCGCGCCCGCTACGGCATCATGCTGCGCGAGGACGGGATGCTGTTCGACGACGGCACGACCTCCCGGCTGGCCGCGGAGCATTTCGTGGTGACGACCACCACCGCGAATGCGGCGGCGGTCCTCGAGCACATGGAGTTCCACCTGCAGGCGGTGTGCCCCGACCTCGACGTGCTGCTCACCGACGTCGGGGACCAGTGGGCGCAGTTCGCCGTCGCCGGTCCCCGCTCGCGCGAGGTGGTAGCGGGGGTGTGCGAAGGGGTCGATCTCTCCAACGAGTCATTTCCGTTCATGGCGGCGGGCCATGCCGTCATCGCCGGGATCCCGGGGCGACTCTTCCGCATCTCCTTCTCGGGTGAGCTGGCCTACGAGGTCGCCGTGCCGGCGCGATCCGCGCTCGCGGCCTGGTCGGCGCTGCTCGAGGCGGGCCGGCCCTGCGACATCACGCCCTACGGCCTCGACGCACTCAACACGCTCCGGATCGAGAAGGGGCACGTGACGAGCGCGGAGCTCAACGGCAACACGAGCGCCGGTGATCTCGGCCTCGAGCGGCTGCTGAAGCCGCACGGGGATTTCATCGGCCGCGCGCTCTCGCAGCGCCCGGGCCTCGCCGCGCCCGACCGGCTGCAGCTCGTCGGCGTGCGCCCCGTCGATCGCACGCTCCCGCTCCGCAACGGCCTGCAGCTCCTCGACCCTGAGGGACGCGCGGCGAGTCTCGGCTACGTGACCTCAGCGACCCCCTCGGTCGAGCTCGGGAGCTGGGTGGGACTTGCCCTCGTGGCCGGCGGCCGGCGGCGCATCGGACGGCGTCTCACCGCCCTCTCGCCCGTGCACGGCGAGAGCACCGAGATCGAAATCACGAGCTCCCACATGCTCGACCCGGAGAACCTGCGTGTCCGCGGGTGAGGCCCTGGGTGCGGCGAGTGAGGCCCCTGGCGTCGAGCTCGCCGCCTGCGCGGTCGAGATCGTCGAGCTCGCCGCGTTCCGTGCCCGCGCGAGCGAGCTCTCGGGCATCTCGCGCGGCCTCGGCCTTGAGTTGGCCGCGCCCGGGCGGGCGGCGGCGGGGTCCGGTCAGCTCTCAGTCTGCGTGCGGCCCGGACGCTGGCTGCTGCTCTTGCCGCCGGATTCCCCGGGCGCGCAGGCCGCGCTCTGGCAGCGGGCATGCGCCGGGGTGGCGGCCGCGCTCGATCATTCCTCGGGGCTCGTGGCGCTGCATCTCGCCGGAGCGGAGCTTCGCGAGGTCCTGAGCCGGGGCTGCCGCCTGGATCTGGACCCTGAGGTCTTCCCCCCGGGTCGCGCCGCCGCCACGCTCATGGCGCAGGTAGGAGTGATCCTCGCACGGCTGCCCGCGGGGTTCGTGCTCCTCACCCCGGCGAGCACCGCGCGTCACGTGCGCGAGTGGCTCACCGCAACCGGCCGGCCCTTCGGGCTTACGGCGGGACCGGATGTTACTGTTGCGGAGTTGTCGGTGGCCGCACCTGCCGTCGGGGGATGAGCCGAGATGAAGAGTTCCGCGAGAGCCGTGGTCATCGGCGGCGGGGTGGTCGGCGCCAGCGTGCTGTACCACCTGGCGAAGATCGGCTGGCGCGATGTGCTGCTGCTCGAGAAGAGCGAGCTCACCTCGGGCTCGACCTGGCACGCGGCCGGTGGCATGCACACCTTCAACGGTGAGGCCAACATCTCGCGGCTGCAGAAGTACACCATCGACCTCTACCGCGAGATCGAGGCGGCCTCCGGCCAGTCCTGCGGGCTGCACCCGAACGGCGGGCTGATGCTCGCGGCGACTCCCGGCGAGCTCGACAGCCTCAAGCTCATCTGCTCGCGAGCCCGCTACCTCGGCATGGAGACCGAGATGATCCCGCTCGCGGAGGCGTGCCGGCTGAATCCCCTCATCGACCCCGGTTACTTCATCGGCGCCCTGTGGCGCGCCGACGGCGGGCACTGCGACCCCTCCGGAACCACCCACGCCTATGTCAAGGCGGCACGAGCGCTCGGCGCCCAAGCCGAGCGCTTCACGCGGGTGCTCGCGCTCACGGCGCGGCGCGACGGCAGCTGGGACGTCGTGACCGACAAGGGCACGGTGCACGCCGAGCACGTGGTCAACTGCGCCGGACTCTGGGCACGCGAGGTCGGCCACATGGTCGGGATCGAACTGCCGGTGCTCGCGATGGAGCACCACTACCTCATCACCGAGGATCTCCCGGAGCTCGAGGGCCGCGATCGGGAGATCGTCAACACCACCGACTATTCCGGCGAGCTCTACGTGCGCCAGGAGCGCGGCGGGGCGTTGATTGGCACCTACGAGCCGAACGGTGTCGCCTGGTCGCCGGTGAAGACCCCGGACGAGTTTTCCATGCAGCTCCTGCCCGAGGATTTCGAGCGGCTGGCCCCGTACTTCGAGGTCGGCTTCCGGCACTTCCCGGCGCTCGGGCGCGTCGGTATCCGCAAGGCGGTGAACGGGCCCTTCACCTTCGCCCCCGACGGCAATCCGCTCATCGGGCCGGTCCGGGGCGTCAGGAATTACTGGGTCGCCTGCGCGGTCATGGCGGGCTTCAGCCAGGGTGGCGGCATCGGGCTCATGCTGTCCCGCTGGATGGCGGAGGGTGATCCAGGCCAGGACATCATCTCCATGGACGTGGCGCGATTCGGTGCCTTCGCCACCCCGAAATACACCTCCCTCAAGGTGCCCGAGAACTACTCGCGGCGCTTCCGCCTCGCTTACCCGAACGAGGAGCTGCCGGCGGCGCGCCCGGTGCGCCGCTCGCCGATCTATGAGCGCTTGAAGGCGGCCGGTGCGGTCATGGGCGCCAACTTCGCGCTCGAGCAGGCGCTCTGGTTCGCCCCGCCCGGCGTGGCGGGGGCGGAAACCCCGACCTATCGCCGCTCCGAGGCTTTCCCCATCGTGCGCGCCGAGTGTCGCGCGGTGCGCAGCGCCGTCGGTCTCTACGAGACCACCAACTACGGCAAGTACGAGGTCACGGGCCGCGGCGCGCGCGCCTGGCTCGACCGGGTGTTCGCCTCGCGGATCCCGAGGCCCGGACGCTTCGCGCTCGCGCCCATGCTGAATCCCGCCGGCCGTATCGTCGGTGACCTCTCGATCGCCTGTCTCGCCGACGATCGCTTCCTCATCGTCGGATCGGGGTTCGCCGAGGAGTTCCACCTGCGCTGGTTCTCAGCCTCCGAGCCGCCGCCCGATGTCTCCGTGCGCTCGGCGGCCTCGACCCTCTGCGGCTTCTCGATCGCGGGACCGAGGTCCCGGGAACTCCTGCAGAAGCTGGTGCGACTCGACCTCTCGGCGGGCGCCTTCAAGCTCTTCGACGTCCAGCAGACCGCCGTCGGCTTTGCGCCCGCGATCCTGACGCGCGCCGGATTCACGGGGGAGCTCGGGTACGAGGTCTGGATCACCCCCGATTACTTCGCGACGCTCTACTACGACATCCTCGCGGCGGGCCACGATCTGGGACTCACGCATTTCGGCGGCCGGGCGCTCTCGTCGCTGCGCCTCGAGAAGGCGTACGGCTCGTTCAACAGGGACTTCCGGCCGGACCACACGCCGGGCGAGACGGGCCTCGACCGCTTCGTCGATTTCTCGAAATCCGAATTCACCGGCCGGGCGGCCGCGCTCGCCGAGCGCGCCCTGGGTGCGAAGCGGCGCTTCGTGGTGATGGAGGTGGCGGAGGCCGATGCGGAAGTGGTCGGCTACGAGTCGATCATGAAGGAGGGCGCCGCGGTCGGCTACGTGACCTCCGGCGCCTACGGCCATTGCGTCGACCGCAGCCTCGCCGCCGGGTACGTGCCGGCCGAGCTCGCGCGCGAAGGCGCGCGCTTCGAGATCGATATC
>MNCZ01000135.1 GCA_001914695.1 Gammaproteobacteria bacterium 13_2_20CM_66_19
TCGCTCGGCATGTCTTCCGGCTGACAGCGCGATGCCCGGCGCCGGCCGCCTCGAGGCTCACTCGAGGCGGCCGGTGAGATCGTAGTCGTCCGCGGCCACGATTCGCACCGGGGCGAAATCTCCCGCGCGCACCCCGCGCGCATCCTCGATCCGCACGATGCCGTCGATCTGCGGCGCGTCCGCTTCGCTCCGGGCGAGCGCGGTGCCGCCCTCGAGGGAGTCGACGAGAACCCGCATGCGCTGACCGATGCGCCCGGCGAGGCGCCGCCGGCTGATCGTGGCGGCACGCTCCATGAAGCGCGCGTAGCGCTCTTCCTGCACCTCGGGCGCCACGTGCTCCGGCAGCGCGTTCGCCGCGGCGCCCTCGACGGGGGAGTACTTGAAGCAGCCGACGCGATCGAGCTCCGCCTCATCGAGCCACCTCAGAAGCTCGGCGAACTCGGCCTCCGTCTCCCCGGGGAAGCCGACGATGAAGGTGCTGCGGAGCGTCAGTTCGGGGCACTCGGCGCGCCAGGCGCGGATGCGCGCGAGCGTGTCCTCGGCATGCGCCGGGCGGCGCATGCGGCGCAACACCGAGGGGCTCCCGTGCTGAAAAGGAATATCGAGATAGGGGAGCACGCGCCGCGCCGCCATCAGCGGGATCACCTGGTCGACGTGCGGATAGGGATAGACGTAGTGCAGGCGTACCCAGACGCCGAGCTCCGCGAGTCCGCGGGCGAGGTCGATGAAGCGCGTCTGGTAGCTCGCGCCGCGCCAGCTTCCCGGCGCGTAGCGGATGTCCGAGCCGTAGGCGCTGGTGTCCTGAGCGATCACCAGGAGCTCCTTGACGCCGGCGGCGACGAGGCGCTCGGCCTCACCTAACACGTCGTCGATGCGGCGGCTCGCGAGCCGTCCGCGCATCGCCGGGATGATGCAGAAGCTGCACTTGTTGTTGCAGCCCTCCGCGACCTTCAGGTACGCGTAGTGCCGGGGCGTCAGCCGCACTCCCTGCGGCGGGACGAGGTCGAGGAAAGGATCATGGCGCGGCGGCAGCTGCTCGTGCACGGCGCCTACCACCTCTTCATAAGCCTGCGGGCCGGTCACCTTGAGGACCCGAGGATGGCGCTCGAGAATCCGCTCGGGTCTCGCGCCCAGGCACCCCGTGACGATCACGCGGCCGCATCGCGAGAGCGCTTCGCCGATTGCATCGAGGGATTCATCGATCGCGGCGTCGATGAACCCGCAGGTGTTGACCACGACGAGGTCGGCGGCTTCGTAGGTCGGCGCGACCTCGTAGCCTTCGGCGCGCAGCTGCGTGAGGATGCGCTCCGAGTCGACGAGCGCCTTGGGACACCCGAGGCTCACGAAGCCGACCTTGGGCGCGCGATGCCCGGCACGTGCACCAGAGGTTGTCCGGCTGCCGGGACGCTGGCGTGTACGCCTCTTGTGTTCTGGCACTTAAGTCCCGCCGACTACAGCTGGCGCGGGACGCCGCTCTGCGCCGCTGCGCTCGCCGGGGCTGCGGCGCCACTGCTCTGGTGGTGGTGAACCCTGTTGAGCGCGTAGAAAACCGCCAACACGACCGCCGGCATCAGCAGGTATGGCCAGATCGCGGGCCGCCGCTCGCGCGGGGGACTGGGGCTGACAGGGCTAGCGGCCATAGGTGCCCATGAGCTCGGCCGTCGCGAGCGCGTGCATGCGGACCGAGAAGGCGACGAAGGCGGCAGTCGCATCGGCAGGCACTTCGAGCTTCTCCACCTTGAGCGCGTAGACGCGCACGTAATAGCGGTGGGGCTTGCCCGGCGGTGGGCACGGCCCGCCGTAACCGGGGTCGCCGAAATCCGTGCGTCCCTCGAGCGCGCCCGACGGCAACAGGCTCTTCTTCGGATCGCCGGCGCCGGCGGGGAGCGAGCCCACGTTCGCAGGGATGTTGTAAACCACCCAGTGCCACCAGCCGCTCCCCGTGGGCGCGTCCGGATCATGCATCAGTATCGCGAAGCTCTTGGTTCCGACTGGGGCGCTGCTCCAGCTGAGCTCGGGCGAGACGTTGCCGCCCTTGCAGCCGAAGCTGTTGTAGACCTGGGCGTCCGCGATCTTCCCGCCGGGGGAGATGTTCGTACTGGTGACGGTGAATTTACCAGCCGTGCTCTGCGCGGTCCTGATGGGCTGGTTCGCCGCCATCAGCGCGCTGGCAACCAGAGCCATCGCCGCAAGCGCGGCCGCCGCCGTCCACACCGTTCGCCTCATACCTCCGCTCCCCCATACGACCGGTCGGCACCGGAGCGGCGAAGTGTGCCGCGGCCCCGGGAGGCTTGCAAATGCCGCTAGCGGCGCTCGTGCTCCTCGCGCTCCCAGCGACCGCCTTCCATGTGCCAGCGGTTGCCCTCACGGCGCCAGGCGTGCGGCACCCAGCGGTAACCCGGTCGCGGCGCTTCCCAGCGGCCGGGATGCCAGGCGTAGCGCCCCCTCTCCCAGAGCCAGGCGCCGCCGATCCAGAGATAGCCGGGGGCGGGCGCGACACCGACCACCTCGTACCGGGGTGGGGGTGGCTCCACTTCGGACACCACGACGCCCGCCCTGTAGTAGCCGGGAGCGGGTGCGACGACGCATCCTGACACGAGCGCGGCGCCGAGCAGCGGGCCCACTAACGCCAAGCTGACGGAAATGTATTTCATCAGCGCGCCTCCTTGTTCGCGCGCGGTTGCGGGAACATATTACCCGGCAACGCGCGGGATCTGATTGCAGCATACACACGCGGAATGGCAGATGAACGGCCTATCCGGGATGGACTCGTGAGCCCACCGCTGCGCCGGATTCCCCGGCGCCCCCGGTGCGCGAGCCGGGCGGAGGCCGGCCGCGCGGCGCGCTTCGATCGCGACTATTACCGCCGCTTCTATTTCAACCCGCGCACCGCGGTCGCGACGCGCGAGGAGACGCGCTCGCGCGCCCGGTTGATCGCCGCGCTCACCGCGCACGCGGGCCTGCCCGTGCGGCGGATCCTCGAAGCGGGCTGCGGCACCGGGATGCTGCGCGCGGCGCTGCGACGCCTGCTGCCCTCCGCACACTACGTGGCGCTGGAGGCGAGCGAGTATCTCTGCGAGCGCTACGGCTGGCAGCACGGCCGGATCGAGGCGTACCGCGCGCGGCTTCCCTTTGACCTGGTGATCTGCTACGACGTGCTGCAGTACCTCGATAAGCGCGCGGCGCAGCGCGCGCTCGAGAACTTCGGCAGGCTGTGCCGCGGCGTGCTCTACTTCAGCGCCCTGACCGGGCTCGATCTCGAGCGCAACTGCGATCCGCTGCGCACCGATGCCAATGTCCACCTGAGGAGCGCCCACTGGTATCGCGTGCGGCTGAAGCGTCGGTTCCGCGAGGCGGGCCTCGGGTTCTGGCTGCGTCGCGGAGCGCCCCTCACGCTCTGGGAGCTGGAGTGTCGCTGACGGGGGACGACTGCGCCGGCCTAAAGCAGGCGGCGCCCGCGAAACAGCGGATAGAGCGGCAACCCGAGGAGGATGAGGAGCACCGTCGCGATCGATTCCTTGGGGTTCCTGATGAGCGCGCTCACCACGATCCACACCATCACGAGGAGGAAGATCAGCGGCACGAGCGGATAGCCGGGCAGGCGGTACGGACGGGGCGCGGTTGCGAGCTTGCGCCGCAGCACCAACACCGCGAGCATCACCGGGATCCAGAACAGCGCGTAGGACATGACCGCCATGTTGGTGAGCTCATCGAAGGTGCCCGAGGCGGCCAGCAGCGCCGCCCAGATGCACAGCAGCACGAGCGACGTGATCGGGACGCGCGTGCGCGGGGAGAGCCGTGCGAAGGGCTCGAAGAACAGACCATCGCGCGCGGAGGCATAGGAGACTCGCGCGCGGGCGAGGATCGTGCCGTTCAGCGAGCCGACGGTGGAGATGAGGAACACGAGTGCCGCCACCGGCGCTGCGCGCGAGCCGAGAAAGGTCTGCACGGCGCGCGCGGCAACCGAAGGCGCCTCCGGGTAGGCGGTGGAGTTGGCGGAAGCCACCTGCCAGACGGGTAAGGCATAGAGATAGGCGGCGTTGACCGCGAGGTAGATCGCGAGCACCAGGAGCGATCCGCCGATGATGGCGCGCGGCAGGTTGCGCTCCGGATTCTGCACCTCGCTCGCCGCCATGGGCAGGTACTGCCAGCCGCTGTAGGCCCAGAGCGCCGCGAACATCGCGGCGCCGAAGCCCGCGAGGCCGCCGCTCGCCTGGTGCGGGGGCGGCGTCAGATTCGCCCAGGTGCCCGTGTCGCTGAAGCCGAACACGCCGACCGCCACGGCGACGATCGCCGCCACCTTGGCGACGGTGAGCGCGGTCTGCACGCGCCCGCCGAGCATGACCCCGGCGCAGTTGATGGCGGCGAACACCGCGATCACCCCGATCGCGACCAGCTGCCTCGTCCCGAGCTGGAGCGTGTAGTCGGCGCCAAAGAGGTGCACGCTGCGGGCGAACCACTGGGTGTCGAAGGGATGGATGTCGGAGATGAAGATCGCGACCGCGGCGCCGTAGGCCGCGATGCTCGCCCCGCCGAGCACAAAGCTGTTGCAGGCGTAGAGGAACCCGGGCACCTCGCCGAACGCGGCCCTCAAGTACACGTACTCGCCGCCCGCATCCGGCAGCAGCGCGCCGAGCTCCGCGAAGCAGAGAGCCCCGAGCATGGCGACCACGCCCGCGGCCACCCACGCGGCGAGCACCAGCGCGGGCGTTCCGACCGCCTGGGCCATGGCGGCGGACTTGAGGAACACGCCCGTGCCGATGGTGATGCCGACCACGAGAGAGGCGGCGTGGGTCAGCGTCAGATCGCGACGCAGCTCGAGCACGGTGGAGCTCACACCGCTATCGTACAATCCCGCGGGCGTTCACACGGAGGTAAAGCGATGGCAGAGCACGAATACCGGGCCACGATCCACTGGACGCGCGGCACCGCGGTCTTCACCGACAAGCGTTACAGCCGCGGCCACACCTGGCGCTTCGACGGCGGCGTCGAGGTTCCCGCCTCCTCCTCGCCGCAGGTGGTCCGGGCGCCGCTCTCGGTCGAGGCGGCGGTCGATCCCGAGGAAGCGCTGGTCGCATCGCTGTCGAGCTGCCACATGCTGTTCTTCCTGGCATTCGCCGCCGCCGGCGGCTGGCGGGTCGACGATTACAGCGATGAGGCTGTCGGCGTCATGGGCAAGAACGCCGCCGGCCGCATCGCCATGGTGCGCGTCAGCTTAACTCCGCGCGTCGCCTTCTCGGGCGCGCGGCTGCCCGCGCGCGCGCAGATCCTGGAGCTCCACACCCGAGCGCATGAAGAGTGTTATATCGCGAACTCCGTCACCACGGACGTGCGCTGCGAGCCGGTATTCGACGCGTGAGCGATGCCTGACACACTCGCGAGCCTTCGCGGCCCCGTGAGCTGCCGGCGCGGGGCCGCGCCGCTCGGCCTCACGCTCATCGGCGAGACCTCCGAGCACCCGGGCGAGCGCACCGAGCTCGCCTTCAGCGCGGCGGCGCCGGCCGACTTTCCCGAAGCCCTCGAGGGCGCGGTGATCGAGCGCGTGGGCACACATCAGTATCGGATCGCCAGCGCGCCGCGCGAGTGGCTGATCGAGGCCACCGCGGTACATGTGCACCGCGACATCGCCGTGCCTTTCTACCGCGCGCTCCCGCCGCGGCGCGTGCCGCTCGCGAAGCGGATCTTCTGGAGAGTGGTACTCGCGCTCGCGGCGACCCGCACCGGGCTCGCGCTGCTGCGGAGGCTGCGGCGCTGACGGCGGTGTCGACGGCGCTGTTGCGCTTTCCTGCAGCCGCTTCCGAGGGCCCGCGCCTTCCGCCAGGCGCGCGATCGGCTCCGGGGCTTCAGGAGCTGCGCGAGCCGACCTCGAGGATCTGGCCCTCGAGGAGCGGCTGGCGCCGCGCGCCGAGGAGCAACGCGTAGGCGCTGAACAAGGCGTGGAAAGCCCGCTTCCAGGTGAACTGCGTGAGCACGCGCGCGCGGGCGGCGGCGCCGATTGTCTCGAGGTCGCGATCGTAGAGCGCGACGATCGCCTCCGCCATGCCGAAGGCGGAGTTTGGCTCGGCGAGCACGCCGACCCTCTCGTCCACGAACTCCGGGAAGGCGCCGGCCCGCGCCGCGACCACCGGGCGGCCGCACGCCATGGCCTCGAGGATCACGAGACCGAAGGTCTCTTTGGTGCCCGCGTGCACGAGCGCATCGGCGGACGCGATCCACTGTGCGAGCTCGAGGCTGTCGCGCCGGTAGGGGAGCATCGTGACGTTGCGAGCGGGGCGCCCCCGGCGCTCGCCGCCGATCAGGAGCAGGTGATACGGGTGGCCGAGGAGCGCAAACGCCTGCAGCAGCACCGGCAGATTCTTCTCGGGCGAGAGCCTCCCGGCGTAGACCAGGACGCGCGCGGCGTCCGGCAGACCGAGCCGCGTGCGGAGCGCCGCGGTGCGGCGCGCGGGATTGAACACTTCGGCGTCGACGCCGAGCGGCTGATGGATGACGCGAGAGACGCCGAGGTTCCTCAAGTAATCGCACATTCCCCGGCTCGGAGCGAACACCGCGTCGAGCCGCGCGTACAGAGCGCGCACATAGCGCCCGACGAGCGGCTCGGCGAGCGCACTGCCGATGCGGCCGCCGATGATCTTCGGGACGTTCGAGTGATAGAAACCCACCACCGGGATGCCGCGGCGCTGCGCGACCTGCCAGGCGCACCACGCCGGATGGAACGCATCGCCCGCCTCGATGAGCGTCGGCTCGAGCGCATCGAGAATCCTCGTCCAGCGGCGCGGATTGAGCGGCAGGCGGTAGTTGAAGCTGGCCGGTACGGGGTAGCCCGAGAGCGTGCACAGTCCGCCGCGCTCGAACTGATCATCCCGCCCGGGGACGACGATCGTGTGCTCCCAGGAGGTGTGGGCGGCGAGCCACGCGTGCTTGGCCGTGAGATAGCGCTTGACGCCACCGCTGGTGGGCGAATAAAACAGCGTGGTATCAACAAGATGCATGGATTCTTCTGTCGCCCCTCGGTCCCCCGGCCGGATGCCCGCGCATTGCACCTGCATGACGGGGTGAGTGTCAAGCGCGGCCGGCCGCGCGGCGAGGGGCGCGGGCAAGCGAGCGGCGCGCGGGCTCTTAGCTCACGCCGGCTTGATGTTGGCGTTCAGGCGGAACAGGTTGTTGGGATCGTAGCGCTTCTTGAGCGCCGCGAGCCGCGGGTAATTGTCGCCGTAGGCCGCGTGCACCCGCGTCTCGCGATCGTCGGTGGCGGCGAGATTGACGTACTGCCCGCGCGTCAGCGGCTCGATCTGCGTCCAGGTGTGCCGCACCCACTCGGTCCTGCGCTCCACGTCCGCCGCGGACATCTGCCATGAATCGAACACCCCGACGTTGTGGCTCGCGCCGCGATTGAAATAGGCGCTCGCCTTCGGCGGCACGCGGCTGATCGCCCCGCCCTGGTGCTGCAGCCACATCGTGAGCCCGTCCGAGGGCGCGCTCTCGGTGGCGCCGACCATGACGTCGACGAGCGCCGGCGTGATGCCGTAGACGAGCCCTCCCTTGCCGTAGGCGCCGAGCGGACTCAACCCGCGCAGGTCGCCGCTTCCCTGGAGCCGATCGTAGGGCGTCGCGGCGAGCGTATCCTCGAGCGGCTTGCCGAGCTTGCGCAGCGGTCCCACCACACGCTCCGCTTCGCCGGGAGGACCGCAGTAGCAGACGTTGAATGCCAGCCAGCGCACGTTTTCCGGCGCGGTCCCCATCGCCACGTCCACGTACAGCTCGTCGGGCGCGGCCG
Organism: Gammaproteobacteria bacterium 13_2_20CM_66_19; assembly: GCA_001914695.1. Taxonomy (GTDB): domain Bacteria; phylum Pseudomonadota; class Gammaproteobacteria; order Steroidobacterales; family Steroidobacteraceae; genus 13-2-20CM-66-19. Next base: position 7,778 of record MNCZ01000135.1, read on the forward strand.
CAATGATGTCGCCCAAGCTGCGCAACATCTCGCGGCCACCCGTGATGGGGAATTGGAGGTTGCCACCGTACATCACCGGGGTGACCTCGTGGAGGCGGAAGGTGAAGGAGGTCACCACGCCGAAATTGCCACCGCCGCCGCGAAGGGCCCAGAAGAGATCCGCGTTCTCCGTGGCGCTCGCGCGCTGCCACTCCCCGTCTGCCGTCACGAGCTCGGCTGCCACGAGGTTGTCGCAGGTCAGCCCGAACTTCCTGGCGAGGCGTCCGACACCGCCACCGAGCGTGAGGCCTGCCACGCCGGTGTCCGCGACGGTGCCGACCGGCGTGGCGAGCCCGAACGCGAGGGCTTCGCGGTCGAGTTCGCCGAGGAGCGCGCCCGCCTCGACCCGCGCCAGCTTCGCGACCGGATCGACCTCGACGGCGCGCATTCGCGAGAGGTCGATGACGAGGCCGCGGTCGCAACCTGACTGACCCGACACGCTGTGACCGCCCGCGCGCACCGCGGTGAGGAGGCCCCGGGCGCCGCTGAAGCTCACCGCGCGCCGCACGTCCGCCGCACCCGCGCAGCGCACGATGAGCGAGGGATGGCGATCGAACGCCGGGTTCCAGAGCCTGCGGGCGCTCGCGTAGTCGGGATGGGCGACAGTGATGAGCTCACCGCGCAGCCCCGCACGCAGGTCCTGGATGTCGGCGGACTTGAGAGTCAGCTCCCGGCCATCGAGCCCGACGGCGGGAATGTCCGCGCCGCCGTCCGCGGCGAGTGCGCGATGGAAGGGAATGGAGGCGGCGCCGAGCGCCGCGAGTCCCCCTGCACAGAAGGTTCTTCTTCTCATGTCGCCACCCCCCGGCGGCATGCAATGCCGTGCGAGCGTGCACCGCGGGCGCCGGCCAGGTCAAGCGCGGGTTTTACCCTGTCGGTCTGGCGCCGTGCAACGGCCAAGGGCGGTGCACTCACGGAGCGCGCGGCCGCCCTCGGTAACACGTCTGTGGCACACTGACACGCGACTGGAGCGCTTAGCGCCGTTCGTGGCCGGAGCACGCCTCATGATCGATGACACCGGAGCCAGGGTCGGCGATCTCGCGCGCTCGAAGGGAGCGGCGCGCTGATGGAGCGTCTGTCCGCGCTCTTGCGCCGCCTCGTCGTGCTGCAGCCCGGTGAGGCGCCGGCGCTCCTGGCATCGTTCGCGACGCTCCTCTGCATGTTCGCGAGCTACACGATCCTTCGTCCGGTGCGCGATGCCTTGGGTATCACTTCCGGGCTCGAGAAGATTCCGTACCTCTTCTGGGGCGTCTTCATCGTGATGCTGGTGCTGCAGCCGCTCTACGGTTGGCTCACCTCGCGCTTCCCGCGCGCCGTGTTCCTGCCGTGGGTCTACGGGTTCTTCATCGCCAACCTGCTCGGCTTCTACGTCTGGTTCCGGCTCGGGGCGGACCGCACCTGGATCGCGCGGACCTACTTCGTGTGGGTGAGCGTCTTCAACCTGTTCGTGGTGGCGGCGTTCTGGAGCCTGATGGCGGACCTGTTCACGCGCGAGCAGGCGGGACGGGTGTTCGGCTTCATCTGGGCGGGAGCCAGCACCGGGGGCCTCATCGGGCCGTTCGTCGCCCACGAGCTCGCCGTGCCTCTCGGCGCCAGCAATCTGCTGCCGATCTCGGCGGCGCTGCTCGCCGTGTCGCTGGTGTTGATGATCGCGGTGATCCGCCTGCAGCGCACACAGGCGGCCGCGGTGCGCGTCGAGGAGCCGCCGCAGGCCGACGCCGCGCTCGGCGGAAGTCTCTGGGCCGCCTTCGGTCAGGTCGTCCGCTCGCCGTATCTTCTCGGCATTGCGCTCTTCGTGCTGCTCATGACCTGGGTATCGACCTTCCTCTACCTCGAGCAGCAGGCGTTCGTGGCCAAGGCGTTTGCCACGGCCGATGAGCGCACGCGCTTCTTCGGCGGCATCGATTTCTGGGTGCAGGCGGCCTCGCTCCTGATGCAGCTGCTGTTCTTCGGGCGGCTGTTCAAATGGGTGGGCCTCCGGGCCATGCTGGTGTCGGTGCCCGTCATCATGACCGCGGGCTATGCGCTGGTCGCTCTGGCGCCAGGCTTCATGGTGCTCGTGGTGGTGTACGCGGTGCGCCGGGTCGGGGACTACGCGCTGACCCGGCCGTGCCGCGACGCGCTGTTCACGGTGGTGAGCCGCGAGGAGAAGTACAAGGCGAAGAGCCTCATCGATACCTTCGTGTACCGCGGCGGCGATGCCTTGAGCGGTTCGCTCTACAAGGAGCTCACCGGCTCATTCGGAGCCGGTCCTGCGGCCATCGGCTGGCTGGGAGCTGCGATCTCGGCGCTGTGGAGCGTGCTGGCGCTCGCCCTCGGCAAGGCTCAGGAGCAGCGCCGCTCGGTGATCGCGCGCTGAAGCGGGCGGCCGCCACGTTCTCGGGTGCGCCTGCCGCGAGACACCGCGCTCTCGGGCCTTGGGGGTTGAAGGCTACGCCGCGCTCGTCTCTCGCTCGTCGACCGCGCCTTCGCGCAGCGCGGTGGCCGCGGCGATGATCTCCGCGGCAGTTCCGATGCGGTCATCACGCGACTTCGCCAGCAGCCGCGTGACCAGCGTCTGATAGCGCGCGAGCTGGGGCGGCAGCATGGGGAGCGGTCCGCTCACGTGCTGTTGCAGCACTTCCATGGCGCTGTCGCCCGCGTAGGGCTTCTCGCCGGTCAGCATCTCGTAGCACATGACCCCGAGGCTGTAGAAATCCGAGCGCGCATCGAGGACCTCGCCGAGCGCCTGCTCGGGACTCATGTAGTAGGGCGATCCGTGCAGCACCCCCGTGCGGGTGATCGCGCTGGTCGCGCCATCGAGCGAGCGCGCCAGGCCGAAGTCGATGAGCGCCACGGCATCATTCTCGCGCAGCATCACGTTCGGCGGCTTCAGGTCGCGGTGCACGAGGCCCGCGGCGTGCACCACCTGCAGCGCCGCGGCGATCTTAGCGACGAAATGCATGGCCTGCCGCTCGCTCAGACCGCGCTGGATGCGCGTCTTGAGGTCCCCGCGCGGCAGGTATTCCATCGCCAGGTACTCGAAGCCGCCGCTCACGCCGTAGTCGTAGATCTCCACCACCAGCGGGCTTCTGACGGCCATGATCGCGGTGTACTCGCGCTCGAGGAATTGCCGCCCCGCCGCTTCATCGCGCAGCGACTTGCTCACCTTGAGCGCGACGTTGTATCCGCGCCGGGCGCTCGCGGCGAGATAGACCACCGCCTTCTCCGACTCGCCGATCTTGAGGCGCAGCGTGTAGCCCGGAATGAGCTGGGCGTCCGCTCCCGCGAGCAGCGCCGCCACGCCCGGGCCCTGCAGCACTTCGGCCGAGCCCGAGTCGGCCGGGGCCGCGGCGTCGGCCGCCGCCCCCGTCCCCGCCCCCGACGCTGCCGCGGCTGCCGGCGCACCATTCGCGGCGGCCTCGCCGTTTGCCCGCGCGGCGTCGCCCGCCGGGCTGGCGTCGGCCGCAGGGCTGGCGTCGGCTGCGGGGCTGGCGTCGGCCGCAGCGCCAGGGCCGGCCGCTAAAGCGGCACCAGGGGCTGCATCGGAGTCACCGGCGTGCGCCTCGGGGGTGGCTGCGGCGAGCTGTGCGGCGCGCGCCTGCCGCGCCTGGTCGCGCGAGTGGTTCGCGAGGCTCGCCAGACGGCGCGTAACGCGCCGCTCCACGCGCCGCAGCCCCAAGCGCACGGCGTTGTTGAGGCGCTCGGGAGTCAGCAGTCGCTTCGGCAGGTAGTCGAGCGCACCGAGGTGGAGCGCCCGCACGGCGGTGAGCTCGTTACCGTCCTCGGCGAGCGCGATCACCCCGGGAGTGACCGGCTGGGCGCGCAGCCGCCGCAACAGCGACAGGCCCTGCGATTGCGGATCGTCCGGGCTCGAGCCGAACGTGGCGGCGAGCAGCACCAGGTCGCACTCGCGGCCCGAGAAAGTGGTGCACCAGAGCTCGAACTCGCTGCGGTTCAGCAGGCTGACGCTCGTGTGCGGACAGAGCACATCCAGGTGGTGACGCAGCCACTCGCCGTAGCGGACGTCGTCGTCCACCACCAGCACCCGGGCAGGGGAATCCATGGGGTGCTTGCTCATCGTTGCATCGCAAACCGCAGGCGCACGCGGGCGCGCTGACCGATGCCCTGGCCGGCTCGCATCACGGGCTGATAGCGCCAGCGGCGCACGGCATCGAGCGCCGCCTGCTCGAAGACGCCAACCGGTTGTGCGCCGACGACCGTGACGTCACCCACCGAGCCGTCGGGGTTGACGAGGAACTGCACATCCACCCAGCCCTCGAGACCGTGCTTGCGCGCCTCGAGGGGAAAGTCCGGCGGCACGTAGCGGGTGCGGGTGAGCGAGCTCGCGCTCACGTAGCTCGCGGCGCGTTGCGCCTGCTCCTGCGCGACGCCGATCGCGGAGTCGAGCTCGCCAACGGCCGCCGGGTCGGCGCCGGCGGTGCGCGCGTCGGTGAGCCAGCGGCGCGCGAGCGCATAGTCCTGAGCGCGCAGCGCGCCGCGTGACTCATCGAGCAGGCGCGTGTCGAAGGCGGTGCGCGCGAGTTGCGTCGCATTGTGCTCCGGATCCGTCTGCACGAGCTTCGCTAGATAGAACTGGGCGCTGTCGCCGGCCGGCTCGAGGAGGCGCCCCTCGCCGAGACGCTCGTTGAAGGCCTGCGCCAGGTGTGCCACCGAGTTGGCCTTGCTCGCGCCGCGCAGGCGCTGTGCCTCGGCATGCAGCACGGCGACGTCCGCCGGAGCCGCCCCCGCATCCGCCGCTGCGGCCGCCCAGCGGTCCGCCCGCTCCGGGTCGCCCGCGGTGAGTGCCTTGTCCGCCTCGACGTTCAGACGTGCGATCAGCGCCTGCGTCGCCTGCGCGACGCCGGGATCCTGCGGGGCGAGCGCGCGCGCCGATTCGATGTAGAAGCGCGCGTTGCGCTCGGCGGGCTCGACGAGGTGTCCGTCCGCGAGCGCCTCACGGGCGCGCTTGAGAAAGTCCGCGACCCCGCCGAGCCGCTGCTGCGTCAGCTGCTCGCGCGCCGAGTCGACCAGCATTGAGCGATGCCCGCCGCGCGCGGCATCGTCGAGCACCGCCAGTGCGCCCGCGACGTTGCCGGTTGCGGCGGCGCGTTGCGCCTTGTCGAGCACGGCGCGCTCGCGCTGGGCGCCGATCTGGCCGATCAGGAACGCCACACGCGGGTGTTGCGGGCTGATGGCGCGCGCCTCCTCGGCGAGCTGCTGTGCGCCGTCCAGGTGATGCTCCTGCAGCAGCGCCTCGGCTTCCGCCATGAGTCGGTCGATGACCTGCTCGACACCGTTTAGCGCGCGCGGATCGCGCGCGTTGCGGCGCAGAGCCTCGCGGTACAGATCCGCGGCGCTCGCGCCCGGCGGTGTCACAATCTGACCGGCGGCAAGCGCGTGGTCGGCGCGTGCCAGTAGGTTCTCGAGCACCGCGTCACCGGCGTCGGGAGCGGGAGCGGGGACGGCCGGGACGGCGGAGGCGGCGGGGCGCAGGCGATCCGGTGTCGTCATGGGGAGCCGGATGAGGTGGCGATCCACGACGAACCATCCCGCAGCGGCGGCAGTGCCGAGGAGCGCGAGCAGCAGCCACCACCTCGCTCCCTTCGGGGTGCGGGCGAGCGCTGCGAAGGTGCTGGTGACGAGGCCCGCCTGCGCTTCGCGGTGGCGCCGCCAGGCCGCGTCCACAAACAACCGCGCCCGCTGCTCGGAGACCGGCTTGTGAAGGAAGCGGTAGATCGACCCGTCGGTGATCTCCGTCGCGAGCGCCGCCTGCTCCTCGACCCCGCCCGCAACGATCAGCACCACGTCTGGGAACTGCGCCTCGAGCTGCCGGGCCACCTCTGCGGTGGGCGTGGTGAGCGAGGTGGTATCGAGCACCACGACCCCGGCGTGCAGCGCCATGAGCGCGGAGGCGAGATCGGTTTCGGAGCGGACCACGCGCAGCTCGTGCGCCGGATCCGCCACTCTCTTGAACGTGGCGAAGAAAGCGGGGTCGTGGGTCAGCACGAGCAGCGGCTGGCCGGCAAGCGTCAGCGGCGGTGCAACGTCGCGGGACGTTCCCGCTGCACGCTGCGCTTTGGAGTGAGAGGTGCCGGCTGTCACAATCTGAAACCCGCCCGTCGGCCTCAGAGCCCGGCCGCGGGGTACCATGACGTAATAAGCCTGGCCTGTCGCTAATGGCGGCGGGATTCTGTGAAACTGGTCATCTTGTGGGGTCGGCCGGGGTCCTTCGGTCCGCACGGGCCCCCGCATCCGGGGGGTCGGGGGCTGCGAAACCTTAAGTTAGGCGGGCGATCTGAGGGCTCATGCGACAGGTGCTTCGGGTAAGGCGTGTGCGGGCGGGGCGTGTGCGGGCGTGGGCCCTGGGGCTGGCGCTCGGGTCGGCGTGCGGGGTGGCGCTCGCCGCCGGCAACGCCACGAGCGTCGGCTACGCGCAGAAGAACGCGGCGCTCGAATTTCTCCAGGCGGTCGCGAGCGGCGACCCGGAGCAGGTGGCGCTCAGCATACATCCGGATGATCTGCGGGCGCTGCGGCTGCGCATCCTCAACCTGCTGCACGACGAGGCGAAGCGCAATGACAGCACGGTGCGCAACCGGCTGTTTGGCCCCGCCAAGCAGCTGGACGAGATCGAGCGCCTCACCGACACCGGCTTCTACGCGACGCTCGCCGACCGGCTGTACCTGCCGGGACGCGAGTTCGACTCGGCCGAGGGGATCGCAGCCGTTCCCGACAAGGACGGCAAGGTCGACGTGCTGATCCGAGGGCGCCAGCCGCGCGACCGCGGCAAGGTGCAGGTGACCGGCCTCGTGACCCTGAAGCCTTTCGGCAAGGACTGGAAGGCGGCGCTGCCGAGCGAGATCGAGGCGCAGATCGACGATCTCATCGAGGGCCGGCACGGCGCTGCCGCGGTGACGCGCACGCCGGCGGCGGTGCGCGGGAGCGCCGCCCGCAGCACCGCTCCTGCGCAGCCCGGCATCGTGGAGCTCCTCGCCACGTCCGAGAAGCTCCTGTCGGACGGCAAGTGCGACGAGTATTACAACAAGCAGATGAGCCCGAACTTCCGGCGCGTCACGGGGAAGAAAGCGATCGCGGCGCTCGTCGCCTCGTGTCAGAACAGCATGGGCACGCGCCAGATGCTGCTCGCCACGCTGCACATCGTGCGGGGCCTCGATCCACACTATGAGTACGAGGGACAGCGGGCGACCTATGACCTGACGGGTCAGGGACTGCCCTACGACCACTTCGTGCTCGAGCAGGTGGACAAGCGCTGGTACGTGGCGGAGTAGCGGGCGGGCCGGCGCGCCCGGTGCGGTGCGGCCGCGCCTTCGAGTGGCCTAGCGCGGCAGCAGGAACTTCGATCCGTGGTAGGAGAGCACCGCGCCTTCGGGAGTGATGCTCTCGACCTGCACGCCCTCGGGAAGCGAGTCGCCCTCCCGGAGCTTGTGCATGTTGATCATCACGAAGCGGTCCTGCGTCCGCGCAGCGAACACGTGCAGATCGAGCCGCAGCTGCGGCAGGTGCGCGTCCGCGGCGGCCGCCGCGTCCTGATAGAGCGGCACGCCGTCCGCCGTGCCGCGCCGCACGTGTGGGCTCAACACCGTCGGTGAGCTGGCGGGCTCGGATGCCGGAGTGAAGTCCTCGGGATTCGGCACGGCACCGGCAGCGCCGCCGGCTGCGGCCGGGATCGGCGCCGCGGGCGCAGCCGAGCGGTCCGTGGCCACCGCCGGAACCGCTGTCGCGGGCGCCGGGAGGGGCGGGGCGCTCGCGCCGGCAGCGGCGACGGGGGGCGTGCCGGGAGGGGGCGTTGCGGCGTGGCGCAGCAGCATCCACATGACCACGCCGAGGTTCACGAGCAGCAGCGCCCCGACCGCGAGGCCCCAAGGGGGGAGACCCGTGCGCGGCGGCGCGAGCTTCACCTCGAAGAGCGCCGGGCCGCTCTGGCGCTGGCGGTCGCTCTCGGACTTCTTCAGTGCATCGAGGATGAACGACATGCATCACCCGCCGGGATGGGTCTCGGCGGCGGCGCTCAGGAGCGGCGTGTCGCTGCCGCCGAGGGCGCTGGCGAGGGCGATCTGAGTGCGTACTCCCGCGATGCCGTCGACGGCGAGCTGGTGCTCGCGCTGGAAATCCCGTACCCAGCCGGTGAGCTCCGCGTCGAACACTTCGCTCGCCGGGGCGTCGGCGTTCACTCCGTGCAGTCGCTGGAGGCTGCGGCGGAGCCACCGCACCTCGGCGCCGCGCATGCCGGCGGAAAGGGCCTTCACCGGCGAGCTGGCCGGACGCCACAGCATGATGAAATCGCCGAGCCAGTAGCGCGAGAGCTCCCCGAGCCGCACGGTGCGCGGGCCGCCGAGCTCGATTCGCCCCTGCTCGTCGTCGAGAGCGGTCAGCACCACCTCGCGACTCGCGCCCGCAGCGTCGTTCAGCAGCAGGATGGCCGGGCGATTGTACTGGCGCAGCTGCCCGAAGGAGCCGCGCTCGGTGACACACTCGAGTCCCTGGCGCATCGCCTGGGTGCAGGGATCGGTGGTGTTTCTCTCGTAGTGGGCGCCCCAGAGCGAGAGGAGCCGGTCGAAGGCGCTGTCGGTGTCGGTGTCGGCGGCGTACCGCGTCAGGAGCTCGCCTAGATGCGGCTCGCGAGGCGCCGCCGGCGCTGAGGTGGCTGTCCCGACCGCGGACGCTGCGGCGGCTGGCACCATGGTGTCCGCGCGCGCGAGGTGAGCGCCCCGTGCTCCCGCGCCCCACGGCGCGAGGTTCCACAGCGCGAAGGTTGTGGCGGCGAGCGCGGCAGCGAGAGTCCCGCCGAGCGCCCACGGCAGCCAGTGCGGCGCGATGCGCCGCCCGAAGACCTCCGAGGCGGCGCTGCGCACCAGGGCTGCGGTCACCCGATGGCGGTCGAGCGAATAAGCGCCGAGGAGCGAGCGGTCGCAGACGATGTTGATCACCCGCGGCACGCCGTGCGAGAGCCGGAAGACCTCGTTGAGCGCATGCGGGCTCAGGATGTCGGCGGTCGCGCCCGCGACGCGGAGCCGATGGCGCACGTAGGCGCCGGTCTCCCCGCGCGAGAGCGGATTCAAGTGATAGCGCCCGGTGATGCGCTGCGCGAGCTGCCGCAGCTCGTTGCGCGCGAGGAGCTCGCGCAGCTCCGGCTGGCCGATGAGAATGATCTGCAGGAGTTTCTGGGTGGTGGTCTCGAGGTTGGTGAGCAGCCGCACCTGCTCCAGCACCTCCGGCGAGAGGTTCTGGGCCTCGTCCACCACCAGCACCACGCGCTTGCCCGCGCCGTGGGCGCGCAGCAGGTAGCCGCCGAGGATGTCGACCAGGTCCTTCAGGCTCCCCGCGGCCTGGTCCGGCACCCCGATGCCGAGCTCCTCGCAGATGGTGAGCAGGAACTCGGGCGGCGTCATGCGGGGATTGAGGATGAGGGCGATCTCGGCGTTCTTCGGGGCCTGCGCGAGGAGCGAGCGCACGATGGTCGTCTTGCCGGTGCCGACTTCGCCGGTGAGCTGCACGAATCCGCCGGCCTCGTTGATGCCGTACATGAGGTGCGCGAGCGCCTCGGCATGCCGCTCGCTCAGGTAGAGGTAGCGCGGATCGGGCGTGATCGCGAAGGGCTTTTCGTTGAGGCCGAAGAAGCTCAAGTACATGGCTGGATGCTACCCGATGGTGCTGCCGGGCCGCAGTGCCCCGCTGCCGAAGCGCGCGCGCGCCTCGTCGAGCGCCGCATCGAGCTTAGCCGAGCGGCGGGTCTCCTCGAACAGCCCGAGCTGCGAGGCGGGCGTGAGCTCAGTGAGGACCACGCCCAGCAGGCGAAGTTTCACCCCCGGGTTTCCACCCAGCCAGCGGGAGAGGAGCTCCGCGGCGACGCCGGCGATGGCGCGCGCCTCGCAGGTCGGCGGGGTCACGGCGCGCTGGCGGGTAAAGGTGGTGAAATCCGCGCGCCGGATCTTCACCCCGATACAGCCCGCGGTGAGCGAGCGCGTGCGCAGCCGTGCCGCCGCCACGTCTGCAAGCCGCGCGAGCTGCACGTGCAGGGTGCGAGAATCGCCGATGTCCTCCTCGAAGGTGTCCTCTGCACTCAGCGATTTTTCCTCGACTTCCGGCAGTACCGGCCGATCATCGATCCCGGAGGCGCGCTCGCGCACCCAGGCGGAGTAGCGCCCGAAGAGCGGCCACAAGAGCGCATCGGGCGCGCTGCGGAGCTCGCCGAGCGTCTCGATGCCGGCCGCCTCGACCCGCGCGCCGGTCTTGCGCCCGAGGCCCGGGAGGCGCCGCACCGAGAGGGGATCCAGCACCTCGCGCACGCGCTCGGGGGTGACATGGGTGAGCCCGTCGGGCTTCATGAGGTCGGAGGCGATCTTGGCCACGAGCTTATTCGGGGCGACCCCCACCGAGGCGGTGAGCCCGGTGAGCCCGCAGATGCGCCGCTTGATGAGCCGCGCGATGTCGACGGCGCTGCCGAGCAGCTCCTGACTCGCGGTGACATCGAGAAACGCCTCATCGAGCGACAGCCCCTCGACGAGGGGAGAGATCTCGCGGAACACGCCGAAGACGATCCGCGAGACCTCCTGGTAGCGCTGCATGCGCGGCCGCACGCAGATCGCCTGCGGGCAGAGCCGCAGCGCCGTGCGCATGGGCATCGCCGAGTGCACGCCGTACCGGCGCACGGCGTAGCTCGCGGCCGCCACCACGCCGCGGCCGCCGTCCCAGCCGACGATGAGCGGCTTGCCGGCCAGCCGCGGGTCGTCGTGCTCCTCGACGGACGCGTAGAACGCATCCATGTCGACGTGCAGGACCGCGCGCGTCACGGTGTCAGTCCGCTTTTCGCAGTCGTGAGGGCGCGCGCAGCGCGCGCCGCTGAGCTCACGGGGTGACCGTGAGGGTGATCTTCTTCGAGATCACCGGCGGATTGTGCGGCACGTGGTTCTGGTCGCCGAGCAGCAGCTGCAGAGTGTGCTTGCCGGGACTTAAGGGGACGGCGGCTTCGGTCTGTCCCTTGCCGAAGTGCAGGATCTTGTCGGTCGCAGGGAGCGGGGCGCTCATGTCGGCGGGAGGATCGGTATCGACCAGCAGATGGTGATGGCCGGTGTTGTCGAACTTGATTCCCGCCGGAGCGACGCCCATGCCCTTCAGGCCGAACACCACCGTCACCGGCGAGTGGACCTTGGCGCCGTCCTTGGGACTGATGATGTAGGCCTCGGCGCCGGGAGGCGCGGGGGTGCGCGCCATGGAGACCGCGGGCGTCTGCGCGGAAGCGACCGGGACGGCGGCAGTCGGGGCGGCAACCGAGAAGGCCAGGACGATTGCAGCAACGATGGGGGTACGCATTTCAGTCTCCCTTCACAAGAAATTCCTCACAGCGTGAGGACGCTATAGATGCTGGTGATGGCGAGCATCAGCACTGCGCTCGCCAGGTAAAAGAAAGACAGCGGCAGGAGCTTCGCGAAGGTGAGGGCGCGCCCCTGCCCGTAGACCACGCGCATGGAGCGGTACACGTACCAGAGCACGTAGATGAAGACCGCAGTGCGCAGCGCCGTGCCTGCCGCTACCGGCAGCAGCGCTCCCGCGGCCCAGGCGAGCATCGCGATGAGGAACACGAACGCGTGGTTGTGCAGGAACAGCAGCAGGTGCTCGACGTAATAGTGTCGCGGTCGCCGGTACAGGAGCATCATGGCCGCGGCGAGCAGCGGCAGGAACAGGAACATCGCGCGCGGCAGATTGTGCAGGAACGCCTCCTCGAGCGAGCGGCCGTTGTCGAGCGCCGAGCGCACGCAGGCCTGATGGAAGCGCTCCTTCCAGGGCCCGTTGTAGTACTCGTTGCGACACAGGCGCTCGGCACGGCCCTCGGCGGACTCGCCCGGTGCGCCGTGCTCGTAGGAGTGGATCCGCACCACCTGCCGCTCCCCGTGTGTGGCGGAAGCCCCGAGGAAGAACACCACCGACAGCACGAGGTAGAGCCGCACCGGCGGCAGGTAGCGCGCGCGCCGTCCGGCGAGAAACTCGCGCGTCAGGTATCCGGGTTTGAACAAGAGCGCCGTGAGCGTCCGCCAGAGCCTCGAGTCCGCGTGTGTGAGATCCTCGAAGGCCACCTTCGTGAAGTGCCACACGGAGTGCACCGGGGGCTCCAGCCGCTGGCCGCAGGCGCTGCAGTAGCGAGCGCTCACCGGCGCGCCGCAGTTCTCGCAATGCGCGGCCGGGACGGCGGGCACCGCGCTCACGCGACGTGGGCGCTCGACCTTGCCGCCGACTCGGGCGTCGCGGCCGCGAGCGCGCCGAGCTCGCGCGGGTCGAAGTCATCGACATGGATGAGCTCCATGACCTTGCGGTCGTACTCGCGCAACGCCGCCGCCTCGGTCTCGGACACGATGCCGGCGGCGAGCGCCTGCTGGATGCGTCCCGGCGGGTCGAGCGCCGTCACCTTGCCGGTCTTGACGCCCTCGACGCGGATGCGCTTCTCGAGCGGCTCGAGCTGCACCGCGAGGAGCAGCGCCTCCTGCAGCAGTCCCAGCGGGTTCGTGGGCTCGAGCGTCCAGTAGATGTACTGGGAAAGCCGCTCGCGCGCCTCGGTCGGGTTGATCACGAGGCCTGCGAGCTTGTGCCCGAGGCGATCTGGGGGGGCGGAGTACACGCGGCCGCGCGGAAAGATGAGGGCGCGCATCGCGAGCGCGAGCAGCCGGTTCCCGAAGTTGCGCAGGAACCCGTGCAGCTGCTCCTGGGCGTGGTAGAGGAGGCTGCGGCAGGCCCACTCGACGATCGGGAGGTCTTCCTCCAACCGGCCCTGGTTCTCGTGATGCTTGAGCACCATCGAGGCGAGGTACATGCAGGACAGCACGTCCCCGAGCCGCGCCGACAGGCTCTCCTTCTTCTTCAGGTAGCCGCCGAGGGCGAGCATCGCCACATCGACCGCGAAGGCGAAGGAGGCGGAGAAGCGCACGATGTGCTGGTAGTAGCGCGCGGTCGGGCCCTCGACCGGCGCGCGGGTGAAGCGCGCGTGGGTGAGCGCCATGATGAAGGAGCGCACCGCATTCGAGATGCTGAAGCCGATGTGCGCGAACAGCGCGCGGTCGAACTCCTCCACGCCCGCGGCGCGATCGGGATTGCGCGCCGCCGCCATCTCGCGCAGCACGAACGGGTGGCAGCGCACCGCGCCCTGGCCGAAGATGATGAGATTGCGGGTGAGGAGATTGGCGCCCTCGACCGTAATGGCGACCGGCACGATCTGGTAGCCGCGGCCGAGATAGTTGCGCGGCCCGAGGCAGATGCCCTTGCCGCCGTGCACGTCCATGGCGTCGTTGGCGACCTGGCGGCCCATCTCCGTGACGTGATACTTGAGCATTGCGGAGGGAACCGAGGGCTTTTCCCCGCCGTCGATGGCGCCCGCGGTGACCGAGCGCGCCGCGTCCATGATGTAGGTGAGCCCGGCCATGCGCGCGATCACCGCCTCGACGCCCTCGAACCTGCCCACCGGCGTGTTGAACTGGCTGCGGATGCGCGCGTAGGCGCCGGTCGCCCACACCGCGGCTTTCGCGGCGCCGGTGGCGTTGGAGGGGAGCGAGATGCAGCGCCCGACCGAGAGCTGCTCCACGAGCATCCGCCAGCCGTTGCCGGCCATCTTCGAGCCGCCGATGATGAAGTCGAGCGGCACGAACACATCGCGTCCCTGGATGGGGCCGTTCTGGAACGGCACGTTGAGCGGAAAGTGACGGCGGCCGATGGTGACGCCCGGGGTGTTGCGCGGAATGAGCGCGCAGGTGATGCCGATGTCGGTCTTGCCGCCCAGGAGCTTCTCGGGATCGAACATCCGGAACGCGAGGCCGATCACGGTCGCCACCGGGGCGAGGGTGATGTAGCGCTTGGAGAAGTTGAGCTTGAGCCCGATGATCTCCCGACCCTGCCAGGTGCCGCGGCACACCACCCCGGTGTCGGGAATGGAGCTCGCATCCGACCCGGCGCGGGGTCCGGTGAGCGCGAAGCACGGCACTTCTTCCCCGCGCGCGAGGCGGGGCAGGTAATAGCTCTTCTGCTCCTCGGTGCCGTAGTGGTTGAGGAGCTCCGCGGGCCCGAGTGAGTTCGGCACCGCCACCGTGGACGAGGTGGTGGCGCTGCGGCTCGAGATCTTCGCGAGCACGCACGAGTGCGCGTAGGCCGAGAACTCCAGTCCCCCGTACCTCTTCGGGATGATCATGGCGAAGAAGCCGCGGGTCTTGAGGAACTCCCACACCGCAGCCGGCAGATCGGCGCGCTCGTGGGTGATGCTCCAGTCATCGAGCATGCGGCACAGCTCCTCGCACGGCCCGTCGAGGAACGCAGCTTCCGCGGCGGAGAGCTTCGGGGCCTTCGCGGAGAGCAGCTTCGACCAGCGCGGCGCGCCGGTGAAGAGCTCCCCGTCCCACCACACCGTGCCCGCATCGAGCGCCTCCTTCTCGGTCTGTGACATGGTCGGCAGGAGCTTCAAGTAGGTCTTCATGAACGGGCGCGTGATCAGCTGCTTGCGCAGCGGCCGCACATTGAGAAGCCACAGCGCCGCGAGCAGCAGCCACAGGAACCCCTTCCAGATTCCGGCCGGGGCGCCGCCGGCGCCGAGCACCGTGTAGGCGGCAAGGAGCACCGTGAAGGTCGTGGTGAAGGCGAGGAGCGAGAGGCGGCGGTAGGCGAGGAAGAGCACCGCTGCGATGAACAGCAGCGTGATGACGCCGCCCACCTGCGTGACCGCGTAGGCGGCCGCCACCACCAGCAACAGGGAGACGATAGCGCCCAGCATGACTTTCCTCCGCCTCGCGCCGGCTTACCCGACTATAGCCGCCCGCACCAGCCGTCGCGAAACTTCAGCCGAGCAGCGCCTTGATCCCTTCGCGCTCCTCGCGCAGCTCGGCCAGGGTCGCGTCCATGCGCTTGCGGCTGAACTCGTCGACGGCAAGACCCGGCACGATGCGGTACTCGCCGCCGGCGAGGGTGACGGGGTAGGAGTAGACGACGCCCTCGGGGATGCCGTAGCTGCCATCCGACGGCACGGCCATGCTGACCCAGTCGCCCTCCCCGGTGCCGTTGAGCCAGCTGCGCATGTGGTCGATCACCGCGGAAGCGGCCGAGGCGGCGGACGAGGCGCCCCGCGCCTTGATGACGGCCGCGCCGCGCTGCTGCACGACCGGGATGAAGCTCTCCTCGATCCATTGCTGGCTCACCAGCGACTTCGCGGGCTTGCCCGCGACCTCCGCGTGCCTCAAGTCCGGGTACTGAGTGGACGAGTGGTTTCCCCAGATGGTCATGCGGCGGATCTCGCTCGGTTGCGCGCCGGTCTTTTCGGCGAGCTGCCACAGCGCGCGGTTGTGATCGAGGCGCGTCATCGCGGTGAAGTTGCGCGGGTTGAGATCGCGGGCATTGGCGCGGGCGATGAGCGCGTTGGTGTTGGCGGGATTGCCGACGGTGAGCACCCGGACCTTGCGGTCGGCGACCTCGTTCAGGGCCTTCCCCTGCGCGGAAAAGATCTGCGCATTGGCGAGCAGCAGGTCCTTGCGCTCCATCCCGGGTCCGCGCGGGCGCGCGCCGACCAGCAGCGCGATCTGGCAGTCGCGAAAGGCCACCGTCGCATCGTCGGTCGCGACCACCCGATTGAGTGTCGGGAAAGCGCAGTCGTTGAGCTCCATCACGACGCCCTGGAGCGCCGGCAGGGCCGGCGTGATCTCCAGGAGGTGCAGGTTCACGCGCCCGTCGGGCCCGAGCAGCGCACCGGCGGCGACCCGGAAGATGAGGGCGTAGCCGATCTGTCCGGCGGCGCCCGTAATGGCGACATTGAGCGGAGCTGTCATGACGGGCGCTTCCTCGAGTCCTCGGGATTAAGGGCGTGAAATTCTAGCCTCTCCGGCACCGCCCGCTCCCTGGCGCTGAAGGGGTCCACCGGCTCTCTCAAACGGTTCAGCGGCCCGCGCTCTCCAAAGGCCGTGCGAGGGGGCTTTCCAGGCACCCTCGAAGGCCCTCAAGCTGATTTAGTGAGATAGTTTGACACTTAAGTAGTGTTCTAGTAATGTATATCACTAACGGAGGCGGCTGATGCCCCTCCCGACGAGACCGAGCCCCGACCCCCATAGATACCGACCCAGGAGATGACCATGAGCCACTTCGACAACCTGTACCGGGACGTGACCTGCGCCGCCGCCGCCGTCCTGATCACTCTGGCGATCAGCCTGAGCTTCGTCCAGTCGACCTCCGCCGCGCCGTTCCATGTCGCCGCCGCTTACCAGCAGGCGCATCAGGCTGGGATGCCGGCGCAGCACGCCTGAGGACGCACCGCACCGATCCAGAAGACAAGACTAAGGAGACGACCATGAGCGCACTCAACTTCAACCTCTCTCGTGATCTCACCTGCGGCGCGGCGGCGGTCCTCATCACGATGGCTCTCAGCGCGACCTTCGTCGAGTCGACTGCGGTGGCACCCGAAGCCCGCGTCAAAGAAGCCCGGCACGCGCTCACTCTGCAGTTGACGCACGGCTGGTTTGGCCAGCCCGAGCCCGCCGTTTTGGTAGATTAGTCAGCTAATCTCCCGACACAGGTACCATGCAGGCGATCATGGATCCGCAGTGGGATGACAGTGTGCCCATATACAGGCAACTGCGCGACCGGGTCGTCGCCATGATTCTGGAAGGCGTCCTGAAGGAAGGAGACCCGCTGCCCTCGGTCCGAAGCGTGGCCGCGGACTTCCGCCTGAACCCGCTCACCGTGCTCAAGGGCTACCAGCAGCTCGTCGACGAGCAGCTGGTCGAGAAGCGGCGTGGCCGGGGGATGTTCGTGAGCCCGGGCGCGCGCAAGGCGCTGATGAAAGACGAGCGCCAGCGCTTCCTCGAGGACGAGTGGCCGCGGATCTCCGCCACGATTCAGCGGCTCGGCCTGTCGCAGGAGGAATTGCAGCGCGCCGCCGCCGCCGCCCAACCGCAGGCGGCCTGGCCGTCGGCCACGGTAAAGGGTGCCGGCTCCGAGGGCGAGTCCGAAGGGGAGGACGATGAGCGCAGTAATTGAAGCGCGTGGACTCACCAAGAGTTACGGCGCCACGCGCGCCCTGGACGGGGTGAGCTTCACGGTCGAGCCCGGCCGCATCGTCGGGCTCATCGGTCCGAACGGCGCCGGGAAGACCACGGCGCTCAAGGCGATTCTCGGGCTCACCGCCTTCGGCGGGGAGCTCTCCGTGCTCGGGCTCGATCCGCGCACGCAGCGCGATGAGCTGATGCGCGAGGTGTGCTTCATCGCCGACGTGGCGGTGCTGCCGCGCTGGCTGCGGGTCAGGCAGGCGCTCGATTTCGTCGACGGCGTGCACCCGCGCTTCGATCGCGCGCGCGCCACCGAGATCCTGAGCAGGACCGACATCCCGATGGCGAGCCGCGTGCGCGAGCTCTCCAAGGGCATGGTGACGCAGCTGCATCTGGCGCTGGTCATGGCGATCGATGCGCCGCTGCTCGTGCTCGATGAGCCGACGCTCGGGCTCGACCTCCTCTACCGGCGCAAGTTCTACGACACGCTGCTCAACGACTACTTCGACAGGGACCGCACGATCCTCCTCACCACGCACCAGGTCGAAGAGGTCGAGAACCTCTTCACCGACGTGATCTTCATCAACCACGGACGGGTGGTGCTCGCCGCCTCGATCGAGGACCTCGGCAACCGCTACCAGCAGCTGACTTCCGCCGGCGATCAGGCAACACGCGCGCGCGCCCTGCATCCCTTCTACGAGCGCGAGGTGTTCGGGCGCGTGGCGATGCTCTTCGAGGGGCGCTCGGCCGCCGAGCTCGGCGCGCTCGGCGAGCTGCGCACGCCCTCGATCGCGGATCTGTTCGTCGCCAAGATGCAGGGGAGCCCCAACACATGAGCAGCTCCGTGGCCGATGCCGCGCCCGAGCGCGCGCCGAGCGGAGCGCCGCCGGCACCGAGGGCGCTCAGCCGCACTCTTCTCAGTCTGGTGCGGCGCGAATTCTGGGAGCATCGGGCGCTCTGGGTCGCGCCCGCGGTGGTCGCGGCGCTGATGGTCCTCGGCGCGCTCTTCGCCAGCGTGAAGTACCGCGCGCCGCATGCCGACCTGTCGGGTGACCAGGGTCCCTGGAACGGCATGACCCTGTTCGCCGTCATGCAGGGGTTTGTCTCCTCGCCGCTCTCGCTGGTGACGGGCATCGTCCTCCTGTTCTACCTGCTCGACTGCCTCTACGCCGAGCGCAAGGACCGCAGCATCCTCTTCTTCAAGTCGCTGCCGGTGTCCGACGGGCTCACCGTCCTGTCGAAGCTCCTGGTCGCGCTCGTCATCGCGCCGCTCGGCGTGTATGCGCTCGGGCTGCTGGCGTCGCTCGCGTTGACCGGCATCTGGCAGGTGAACGCGGTGCTCGGACGGCTGCCCGCGATCCCGGGCTGGGACCTGGGCGGGTGGCTCCAGGCCGAGCTGGCGCTGCTCCTGTGCCTCGTGGTCGCGGCGCTCTGGTATGCGCCGTGCGCCGCGTACCTGCTGGTGGTGTCGGCCTGGGCGCGGCGCAACCCCTTCCTCTGGCTGCTCCTCCCGCCCGTGGTGGCGCAGATCCTCGAGCGCGTGGCCTTCGGCACGCACTACATCGCGAGCTTCATCGCCTATCGCCTGTTTGGAGTCTGGCCGATACTCTTCTCGCACGTGCGCCTCGGCCATGGGCGCGCGTTCGCGCTCGGCTCAGGGCTCGCTCAACTCGACCTCAAGGCCGTCCTCACCGACGTCGACCTGTGGCTCGGGCTCGCGGCCGCCGCGGGCTTCGTGTTCGCCGCCATACGGCTGCGCCGCTACCGCGACGACACCTGAGACCATCCGGCTGCGCATCGCCCGGTCCGTATCGCCTGCCTGATAGATCGCGCTTATCATCGCGATCCGGACAGGCGATTGGCCTGCCGGTGCTTCGCGGTGCTCAAATGCGCTCATGCATTGGCGCTTGAGGAGAAGCCCATGTTCGACACGAGGAACGACCTGCCGGCCAACGTCCGGACCCAGGTGATCGAGCTGCTGAACGCACGCCTGGCGGATGCCATCGATCTCGGCACCCAGACCAAACACGCGCACTGGAACGTCAAGGGCCCGAACTTCATCGCGCTGCACGAGCTGTTCGACCAGGTGGCCGAGCACCTCGAGGATCACATCGACACCATCGCCGAGCGCGTCACGGCCCTCGGCGGCACGGCGCGCGGCACGCTCGCGGCGGTCGCGCGCGCTACGACTCTCCGGCCCTATCCGGAGGACATCAGCGATGGTACCGCCCACGTCGACGCGCTGTCCGCGGCGCTGGCCGCGTTCGGGGCCAAGGTGCGGGCGGGGATCGACGAGGCCACGCGGCTCGCAGACGCCGACAGCGCGGACCTCTTCACCGGCATCTCGCGCGAGACCGACAAGGACCTCTGGTTCCTCGAGGCGCACCTGCACGCCAAGCGCTGACGCGCCGCGCCCGATGCACACCGAAGCATGAGCGTCGAGGTTCGGCGCACCGGTGAGGACCTGGAGCTCGAGCTGACGGGCGAGTGGGTGGCCGAGCGCTTCGCGGCGCTCGAGAGCGCGCTCGCCTCGGTCGATCTTGCGGCGGCGCAGCAGCTGTCGATCGGGACGCGGAGGCTCACGGCGCTCGACCTTTCGGGCGCCTGGGTGCTGCGCCGGTTCGTGCGCCGCGCGCGCGCGGCCGGCGCCGCCGTGCGCTTCCTCGGCACTCAGCCGGATCAGCTGCGGCTCCTCGACGAGACGCTGAAGGAGGAGGGCCTTGGGGCCGGCGGACGATCGCCTGCGCCGGCCGGCCCGCAGCCGCTCGCGGCGCTCGGCCGCATCGCGGTCAGTGCGGGCCGGGATCTCTACGGGGCACTCGCCTTCGGCGGGCGCGTGAGCGCGACGCTCGTGGCGAGCCTGCCGCAGCCGAGGAGGCTGCGCCCGATCTCGATCGCCCGCCACGTATACGACACCGGCATCACCGCCATGCCGATCGTGGCGCTCATCGCCTTCCTGATCAGCGTGATCATCGCCTACATGAGCGCGCGGCAGCTCGCCAACCTCGGCGCGGACATCTACGTGGTCGACCTGGTCACCATCGGAGTGCTGCGCGAGCTCGGGGTGCTGCTCACCTCGATCATCGTCGCCGGCCGCTCCGGCAGCGCCTTCGCCGCCGAGCTCGGCTCGATGCGGCTCAACGAGGAGGTGGACGCCCTCACCGCGACCGCCGTCGACCCCTTCGAGGTGCTGGTGGTGCCGAGGGTGCTCGGGCTCGTCATCGCGCTGCCGCTGCTCACCATCATCGCCGATCTCGTCGGGCTCACGGGCGGGGCGCTGCTGTGCCGCTATCTCCTCGACATGCCGCTCACCCAGTACGCCACCCGCGTCGAGGAGGCGATCGCCCCCACCACCTTCTGGGTGGGCGTGATCAAGGCGCCGGTGTTCGCGCTGCTCATCGGGCTCGCCGGCTGCTATCGGGGCCTCGAGGTGCGGGGCTCCGCCCGCGAGCTCGGGCGCCTCACCACGGTCGCGGTGGTGCAGGCGATCTTCATGGTGATCCTCGCGGACGCGCTGTTCGCGGTGCTGTTCATGGAGCTGGACATTTGATCTATCCGGCGCTGGAAGTGGAGGGGCTCGTGAACCGCTTCGGCAGGCAGGTGGTGCACGACGGCCTCAGCATGCAGGTGCGCGCCGACGAGGTGTTCGGCATCGTCGGCGGATCCGGCGCCGGGAAATCGGTGCTGCTGCGGACCATCCTGGGATTGCAGCGCCCGGTCGCCGGCGTGGTGCGCATCGCCGGCGCCGACATCACCCGCATGACCGAGGCGCAGCTGCGCCACATCAAGGCGCGCTACGGCGTCACGTTCCAGCAGGGCGCGCTCTACAGCGGTCTCACCGTGCTCGAGAACGTGCAGCTGCCGATGCTCGAGCACCTCGAGCTCGAGCCGGCGGCGCTGGAAGAGCTCGCGATGCTGCGCTTGCGCCTCGTGGGCCTGCCGGCCGATTCCGCCTGGAAGTACCCGGCCGAGCTCTCCGGCGGCATGGTGAAGCGCGCGGCGCTCGCGCGCGCCCTGGCGCTCGATCCGGGACTCCTGTTCCTCGACGAGCCCACCTCGGGACTCGATCCGGTGAGCGCCGCCGCCTTCGATGAGCTGGTGCTCTACCTGCAGAAGCAGCTGCGCCTCACCATCGTCATGATCACGCACGATCTGGACACGATCTTCCGTACCTGCAATCGTGTCGGGGTGATCGTGGACGGACGCATGGAATCCGACACCCTGGAGCGCATCGTCGAGCATCCCCACCCGTGGATCCAGGCCTACTTCCACGGCGAGCGCGCGCGCGCGAGGCTCGGAGCCGCGCATGGAGCGTGAGGCGAACTACGCGGCGGTCGGGGCCTTCGTGCTGCTCGTGGGCCTGCTCGGCGTGCTGTTCGTCTACTGGTATTCCGACACCCGCGAGCACCGCGACTACAATCGCTACGAGATCTACTTCACCGGCAGCGTGAGCGGCCTCGATCGGGGCGCGGCGGTGCGCTACCTCGGGGTCGGCGTCGGCCGTGTCGTCGACATGCGCATCGACCCGCGCGATTCGAGCCGCGTCGAGGTGATCGTCGACATCGACTCCACCACCCCGATATCCGAGCACACGGTCGCGGAGCTGGGCTTGCAGGGCGTGACAGGGCTGCTCTACATCGATCTGCTCGAGGACCGCAGCAACAAGCGCACCCCGCCCCCCGTGAGGGGCCTCAAGTACCCGGTGATCCGCTCGGGGCCCTCGCGCTTCGATGTGTTCCTGGCGAGCCTCCCGGAGCTGGTGGCCGCGGTCGGCGACCTCGTGCAGCGGGCCCACCTGTTGCTGTCCGATCCGAACCTCGAGGCGGTGACCGCAACGCTCGGTAATCTCGCCGCCTCGACCGGCCGGCTCCCGCAGCTGACGCACGACCTCAGTGCGCTGGTTACCGAGCTGCGTGGGGGCAGCGCCGATCTGGCGGCGACCATGAAGGGTACGCGGGAGCTGATCGATGCGGCGGGACCGGACGTCGCGGGCGCCGCCGGGCGGCTGCGCTCCATCTCGGAGCATCTCGCGAGCGCCACCGAGCGCCTCGACCGGGTCATCGCCGAGAACCGCGCGGACCTACGCTCCTTCGCGCGCGACGGACTGCCGGAGATCGAGCGTTTCGCCCGCGAGGGGCGGGAGGCGGCCGAGGATATCCGCGCGCTCTCCAATAGTCTCCGCGAGAACCCGGCGCAGCTCCTCTATCAGCCGCAGGCGCGCGGCGTGGAGATCCCTCGGTGAGCCGCGCCCGGCTCGCGGCGTGCGGGGTGGGAGTGCTGTGCGCGGCGCTCACGGGCGGCTGCGGGGGCGTGTTGCGCAGCACCGCGCGGCCCGAGCAGGTCTACTATCTGCGCGCCCCTTCCACCGACAGCGCCCAGCCGTCGGTGAGCGCCCCGGGGGACGGCGGCGAGGCCGCGGCCGCCTTAGGGCTACACGAAGGAGGCGCCAGAGGCGCCGCGGACGGCTCGCCCCGACCGCTGGGCGCATCGCTCCGCGTCGGTCACCCGCTCACCGGTCCCGGGCTCGACTCCTCGCACATCATGCTGATCCAGGCCGATCACCGCATGAACTTCTTCGCCGGCAGCCGCTGGCCCGCGCCGGTCGCCGACGTCATCGAGGCGCTCGCCGTCGAGACGCTGCGCGGTTCGGGAGACTGGAGCTCGGTGGAGGATTCCACGAGCCCCTTTCCGTCGGACTACCTGGTGCAGGTCGCGGTGCGCCGCTTCGAGGCCGACTACACCACCCCCGGCGGGGGCCCGGAAGTGCACGTGATGCTCGACTGCATCATCGGGCGGCGCGAGGGACGCGACGTGATCGCGACCTTCGTCGCCTCCGGTACCGCGCGCGCCGCGGCCAACCGCCTGAGCGATGTGGTGTCGGCCTTCGAGCAGGCAGCCGACTCGGCGCTCACGGCGCTCTCGCAGCAGGCCGCGCAGGCGGTGCGCGCCGCCCGCAGCGCCGCCCGGGCGGCAAACTAGCCCTCAGGCCGTGCGAATGGCCGCGCCCTCGGCGCGGTGCAGCAGGTGTCCAAAGGGCGCGTTGCCTTCGGCCTGACGGGCGAGGAGCCCGAGCAGGTCCTCGGCGGTGCAGGGCTCGCCGAACAGCCGCCCCTGTCCGAAGTGGCAGGCGCTGCCGCGCAGGAACTCGAGCTGCCGCTGCGACTCGACGCCCTCGGCGATCACCTCCATGCCGAGACTGCGGCCCATCTCGATGATGGTGCGCACGATGGTCGCGTCCCCGGCATCGTCGGTCGCGTCGCGGACGAAGGACTGATCGATCTTGAGCGTGCCGATCGGGAACTGCTGCAGGGCAGAGAGCGAGGAGTAGCCGGTGCCGAAGTCGTCGATCGAGAGGTGCAGGCCCATCGCGTACAGCTCATCGAGCAGGCGCACGGTGCGCTGCGGATCGGCCATGAGGGTGGTCTCGGTGATCTCCAGCTCGAAGGCGGTCGGGGACACGTTGTGGCGGCGGAACACGGAGCGGCAGCGCAGGATGAAGCTCGCCTGGCGCAGCTGCTTCAGCGAGAGGTTGAGCGAGATGCGTCCCGGATCGCCTCCCTTGCTCTGCATCTGGCGGTAATCGAGGCACACGCGATTCAGCACCCACTCGCCGATGTCGAGGATGAGGTTGGTCTCCTCCGCCAGCGGGATGAAGTGCGAGGGTGGAATGTCGCCGTGTCCGGGCAGGCGCCAGCGCAGCAGCGCCTCGGCGCCGATGATCTTGCCGTTGCGCAGGTCGACCTTGGGCTGGTAGCGGATCTCGAGCTCGTCGCGCTCGAGCGCGCGGCGCAGCTTGCTCTTGAGCATCAGCCGCTCGACCGCCGCGGCGTTCATCTCCGGGGAGTAGAAGGCGAAGGTGTTGCCGCCGTTCTGCTTCGAGTAGTACATCGCCGCGTCGGCGTTGCGGATGAGATCGATGACGTTCTCGGCATCGCGCGGGCAGAAGGCGATGCCGACGCTCGCGGTGAGGAACACTTCCTGCTGGTTCAGCTGGAACGGGCGGCAGATCTCGGTCAGGAGCGACTTGGCGAGCTGCGCGATCGGTCCGCGGTTGTCGGCGTCGGCCGAGAGCCCGTCCACGAAGAGCGCGAACTCGTCCCCGGCGAGCCGTCCGACCACCGTCTCCTTCGGCAGCGAGCGGGTCAGGCGCTCGGCCAGCACCTCCAGCGTGCGGTCGCCCGCGCCGTGGCCGAAGGTGTCGTTCACCTCCTTGAAGCGGTCCATGTCCAGGTACAGCACCGCCACCACCTGGCCCGAGCGCAGCGCGCGCGCGATGGTCTGCTGCAGCAGGTGGTGGAACTGCATGCGGTTCGGGATCTTGGTGAGCGCGTCGTAGCGCGCCAGGTAGCGGATGCGCCGCTCGGCGCGCTTGCGGTCGGTGATGTTGCGCGCCACGAAGATGTTGCCCTGGAACTGCGGGTCGACGCTGTCGATGCGCGAGCCGGTGAAGGACACCGGGATCGTCTGTCCGCTTCTCGTGCGCACCACGGTCTCGCGGGTTTCCTGAGCCGCCTGCAGCAGATCGAAGCCGGCGCGCTCGCGCTCCTCGAGCACCGCGAGGATGCTGCGCCCGAGCAGCTCCTCTTCGGCGTATCCGAGCAGCTTGCAGGCGGCGAGGTTCGCCACCTTGATGACCCCGTCGGGCGAGGTGACGAACACGCCGTCGGTCATGCTGTTGAGGACACTGTGGAGGTAGTTCTTGTTGATGGTCGACTGCCGCAGCCGGCCCCGCATGCGCTCGAGGGCCTGCTGCAGCTCCGCGAGCGCATCGTGCGCCCGCACCTCGACCGGGCGCGTGTAGTCGCCCTGGCCGATGCGCTCGGCACTCTTTATCAGCGAGTCGACCGGCCGCTGCAGCCGCTGGGTCACGTGCCAGGCGAGGGCGGCGGCGAGGAGCGCGGCGGAGCCGGCGAGCGCAACCATCAGCAGCCACGTGAGGCGCGTGCGCCCGGCGCTCTCCGCCTGCAGCCGTCCGGCGAGACTCACCTCGGACACGGGCGCGGCCTGCTCGAGCGACACGGTGACGGTACCGAGCGTCTGCGGGATGCCGTCGATGACGGCGCGGACGGGCGCCGTCACCTCG
This sequence comes from Gammaproteobacteria bacterium 13_2_20CM_66_19, assembly GCA_001914695.1. Taxonomy (GTDB): domain Bacteria; phylum Pseudomonadota; class Gammaproteobacteria; order Steroidobacterales; family Steroidobacteraceae; genus 13-2-20CM-66-19. The sequence goes on from MNCZ01000135.1 coordinate 32,900, forward strand.
GCGCTGAGCGCGCCCGGCGCTGGGGCGGCGCTGCGCTGCCAGGCGAAGAGGCGCCGGCCGGAGCTGCCCGTCACGGAGATCTCCGACAGCGTCGCATCGTCCAGGAAGGGCTGCAGCCGGCGCGCCACACCGTTGACGTCTGCGGCACGAAGGGCGCCGATGATCGAGTCCGCCGCGTGCGCGGCGATGCTCTGTGCGCGGGCCTGGAGCTCCGGATCCAGCCGCTCGCGCGTGGTGCGCTCGGCGAGCAAGCTCAGAGTGCGCGTGTCGGCGGCGTGCCGGAGCGCGAGCACGCCGCTCACCGCCGCCGCGGCGAGCACCACGACAAGGAAAGCGCCTCCCGCGTATCTGAACTTGAAGTTGGCGGTAGTCACGTGCGTCGCATGCGCCTGGTGCGCGGGACGCACTCGTCCCACGGCCGCGTGATCCCCCCTTAGCGTTTGGAGATTCATATTAACCGCCGCGTGGGATAGGACGCCACCCTCGGATCGGGTCGCCAAGGGCAGATTCGAGGTTTTTTTAAGGCTCAGCGGCCCCGGGCAGGCTCAGCGGCCTTAGGCCAGGGCCCGGCTCAGTTTCCCGACCAGACTCTCTTTATATGCCCGAGCACGAGGCCGCGCATCGTCGACATGGGGTCGGCCGAGGCGGCGAAGATGGGCGGCCGGCGCCGAAGGAGCTGCCAGCTCTCGCTTCTCAGCACTTGTCGTAGATATTCGACATTACGGTCGATGGCCTCGAGGTAGGGATTTCGCCCATCGAATAGCAATTCCAAGTAGCGGTAGGCTCCACGGAAGTCCCCATCCAGCCGCTTGGTGCGCACTTCGGCCACGAAATCCGGCGTTTGGCGCAGCAGGTCCAGCCCCGAGGCGTATTTGACCCGCCGATTGCCGTTGCTGAAGGGCAGGGCGACCCCACCCACCACGAACTCGGCATACAGCCGGTCGCGGCACTTCTCGAGATAACAGCGGTCGGCCATCTGCGCGATCATGTCCGCGGTGCCGAGCATGTGTCCGACCGTGATGTCCCGCGGGTCGGAGACGCGCTCCTCGATGCGCGCGAACGGCTGCTCGTAACCGGTGAAGTGAATGATCTCGGTCGCGACAGGCGCCCAGGAGCCGAAGCCGAGCACCGGCAGGTACTCCTCGAGAAAGCGCGCGCCGCGCGAGACGTGGGTGCGGGTGAATTCGGCGCCGTTGCGCGAGTCGCGATCGTCCGTGCGGCGCAGATACCCGACGTCGTGAAAGAGCCCCGTGATCAGGCCCACCACGGCGCGCGCGCCTCCGAGGCGCCCGGACTCGTTCTGCTGACGCTCGTAGCCGACCAGCAGCCGCGCGAGCGCGAGCGTGATGTCGAGCGTGTGCTGGCGATCGTGATAGACGGTATCGACGCCGTGATAACCGGGGACGCGGCCCGCAAACAGCCGCTCGAAGTGCTCGAAGGCGCGCGCGAGCGGCTCCATCGACAGGCCCGGCCAGGTCGGCCGGTAGAGCACCTCGACGGCGCGGAGTACGGCACGGGGCGAGCTCACCTGCACGCTGTTGGTGACGTCGAAATCGCTGCGCCGGACACTGGTCATTGTGTTACGGAACACCGCCCCTTAAGCGGCAACACGCACAGGCCGCAGTCCCCCCGAACCGCCCGACCGGCGCTCAAAGGCCAGTCTAGGCAGGTCGGCCTGTGGCGCACTGAGACACGGCGCACAGTTTGGACGGGCCGTCTGCCCTCGTGCAGCGGCGCATCAGCATGGCAGCCCATGCCTAAGGGGGCTTTTGGGGAGTCGGTGTACGGCCTTCAACCCAACTCTACAGACGGTCGAAAAGCCGCTACACGGCTGTCATGTCGTCGCACCTGCTGCGGCAGCCGCACGCGGAGCGAGTTGACGTTCCCAGGTGGCGATGCGCACGAGGGGCTCTGTCAATAAATCCGCAGTCCGCCGTACTTGCGCCGGATGTGCCGGTCGAGCACGAGCGCGCCGAGCGCAAAGCCGACGATCAGCGCCACCAGCGCCGAGCCGAGCGCCCACGGCCACACGCGTCGCCCGCGCTCATCGGGTCCCCTGCCGAAGAGTCCACCGCGGGGCGCCCTCACGGCCTCCTCAGGAGGCTCGGCAGCGACAGCGGCGTTGGCCGCGGTCCGCGGGGGTTGCGCGCCGGGCGCGGGGCTCGCACGGGTGCGCGCCGCCTCGAGCTGCGCTGCGAGCCGGCCCAGGTCCTCTTTCAGCCGCGCCACTTCCGCGGTGTGCTCCGCGAGCCGCGCCCGCAGCGGCTCCTCGGCCGTCAGGTAGCTCGCGCGGACCCAGCCCTCCCGGCCGCTCGCCGTGCGCACGTGGGCCTGGTCGCCTACGCGCTCGATCACCTCCACCTTGTCGCCGCTCTTGAGCGAGCCGATGCGCTCGCCCGTGGCATCGGGGGCGTTGTTGAGACTGACCACCAGCTGCTCGATGACGTAGAGCTCTTCCGCGCGCGAGCGCTGCGGCGCGAGCGCGCACAGCAGCAGCAGCGCCGCGGCGAGGGCTGCCGGGCTCCTCCTCACGCGCGGATCCCGCCCCGGCCGAGTATGCCGTGTTGCCGGAGCAGCGCCGTCACGTCCGGGCGTCGGCCGCGAAACTCGATGAACGCCTCGAGCGCGTCGCGGCTGCCGCCGCGGCTCAAGATCGCATCGAGAAATCGCAGCGCGGTCGGCCGGTCGAACACCCCGCGCTCCTCGAAGGCGGCAAAAGCATCCGCCGCGAGCACCTCCGCCCACTTGTAGCTGTAGTAGCCGGCGGCGTAGCCGCCCGCGAAGATGTGGCCGAAGCTGTTGGGGAAGCGGTTCCATTCCGGCACCGGCACGACCGCGACCTCGCGCCGCACCTCATCCAGGATCTCGAGCACTCGGGCGCCGCGGCCGGGGGAGTATTCCGTGTGGATGCGGAAATCGAACAGCGAGAACTCGAGCTGCCGCATCATCGAGAGCCCCGCGTGGAAGCTGCGTGTGGCGATCAGGCGCTCCTGCGTGTTCGCCGGCAGCGGCACGCCGCTCTCGAAGTGCCCGGAAATGCGCTGCAGAACCTGCGGGTTCCAGGCGTAGTTCTCGAGGAACTGGCTCGGCAGCTCGACCGCGTCCCACGCCACCCCGTTGATGCCGGCGAGGCTCGGGTAGTCGACGCTCGTGAGCAGGTGATGCAGGCCGTGGCCGAACTCGTGGAAGAGCGTGAGCACGTCGTCGTGCGTGAGCAGCGCCGGCCGACCCTCCCCGGGCGGCAGGAAATTGCACACGAGGTAGGCGACCGGCCGGGCCGCCCCGCTCGGGAGCCGCTTGCGGCCGACGCACTCGTCCATCCACGCGCCGCTGCGCTTGTTGGGGCGCGCGTAGGCGTCCAGATAGAAGCTACCGACCACCTCGCCCGAGGCGCCCACGATGTCGAAGAAACGCACGTCCGGATGCCACACCGGTGCCCCGTTGCGCTCGCGCACCGCCACGCCGAAGAGCCGCTCGGCGACTTCGAACAGCCCGCCGAGCACCCGCGGCAGCGGGAAGTAGGGCCGCAGCTCCTCCTGCGACACGGAGAAGCGCTCGCGCTGCAGCCGCTCGGCGTGGAAGCCGACGTCCCAAGCGGCGAGCCGGTGGCCGACGAACGACTCGAGCTCGGCGAATTCCTCGAGCGCCGCGGCCCGCGCCGCGGTGGCGAGCTCGCGCAGGAACTCGAGCACCTGGGCGACGCTGTGCGCCATGCGGGTCGCAAGCGCGTACTCGGCGTAGTTCGCGAAGTCGAGCAGCCGCGCCGCCTCGTGCCTGCGCTTGAGGATCTCCTCGATCACGGCCGAGTTGTCCCAGCGGCCGGCGCAGGGTCCCCGGTCCGAGGCGCGCGTCATCCAGGCCTCGTAGAAGTCGCGCCGCAGGCCTTCCGACTCCGCATCCGTTACCACCGCGACATAGGTCGGCTGGTCGAGATTCAGGATCCAGCCCGCAACGCCCCGCTCGTGTGCGCGGCGCGCGGCGAGCTCGATGAGCATGTCGTTCAGCCCGCGCAGCTCGGACGGCTCCGTGACGCGCCGGCTCCAGCCGTTGGTGGCGTCCAGCACGTTCTCCTCGAACTTCGACTGCAGCTGGGTGAGCTCGAGCATCGCGGTCTTGAAGCGCTCCTTACGCTCGGCCGGGAGCCCGACTCCGGCGAGGCGGAAGTCCCGCATCGCATGCTCGATCACCTGGCGCTGCACCGGGGCGAGCGCCGCGCCTTCCTGATCGGCGATGGTGCGATAGGCGTGGAACAGCGGCTCGCTCTGCGCGAGGTCGGTCTGGTAGGCGGACAAGAGCGGCAGGCAGGCGTTGTAGCCGCTGCGGAGCGCGTCGGAGTTCTGCACCGCGTTCAGGTGACTCACCGGCGACCAGGTGCGCGCCACGCGATGCTGCAGCTCCTCGAGCGGCTCGATGAGCGTCGCGAAGGTCGGGAGGGTGAGCGTGGCGAGCTCCTCGATGCGCGCGCGGTTCTCGGTGAGTACCTCGCGCACCGCCGGCTCGACGTGCTCGGGGCGGATCTCGAGAAACGGCGGCAGGGGTTGCCCGTCCAGCAGGGGGTTGTGCATGCGCTCTCGCCGCGTGAGGTTCACCGCCGTTGAATGAGCCGCCATTGTAGCGGCCTCGGGAGCCGCGTCCTCGGATACCATCGGGTGGCGCGTGGCGATCGTGGGCGGCCGAGGGGCTATGAGCGAGAAATTCGACCTGGTGGTGATAGGGGGCGGAAGCGGGGGGCTGGCCGCGGCGCAGCGGGCCGCCGAGTGCGGCGCCCGGGCGGCGCTCGTCGAGTCCGGCCGCCTCGGCGGCACCTGCGTGAACGTCGGCTGCGTGCCGAAGAAAATAAGCTGGTACGCCGCCGAGCTCGGCGGCGCGCTCAACGATGCGCCGGACTACGGCTTCCGGCTCGAGGTCGCCGGGCACGACTGGGCTACGCTGAAGGAGAGACGCGACGCGTACGTGCTGCGCCTCAACGAGATCTACGCCGCGAACCTCGCGAAGCGCAAGGTGGAGCTGCTGCGCGGTGCGGGCCGCTTCGTCGATGCGCGCAGCGTCGCCGCGGCCGGGCGGGTGCTCACGGCCGATCACATCGTGATCGCCACCGGCGGGCATCCCCGCCTGCCGGCGATTCCGGGAGCCGAGCTCGGGATCACCTCGGACGGCTTCTTCGAGCTCGCCTCGAGGCCCGAGCGCGTCGCAGTCGTCGGCAGCAGCTACATCGCTATCGAGTTGAGCGGCATCTTCTCAGGTCTCGGCGCCGACACCGCGCTGGTGCTGCGCGGCGACACGGCGCTCAAGACCTTCGACGACATGTTGGGCGAGGAGGCGCTCGGCATGCTGCGCGATGCGGGAGTGGAGGTCGTGCTGCACGCCTCACCGGCGGCGCTCACCCGTTCCGGGCGCGGCGAGCTCGAGCTTCAGTCGCGCGACGGACGGCGTCTCGGCCCGTTCGACTGCGTACTGTGGGCGATCGGTCGAGCGGCCTCGGTCGAGGAGCTCTCGCTCGAGAAGGCCGGGGTCGCGCTCGATGTGTCCGGCTTCGTCGCGACGGACAAGTACCAGGCGTGCAGCGCTCCGGGAATCTACGCCATCGGCGACGTCACCGGGCGCGCTCAGCTCACGCCGGCCGCGATCGCGGCCGGTCGGCGCCTGTCCGACCGGCTGTTCGGCGGGCAGGGCGGGCGGCACCTGGATTACGAGAACATCCCGACGGTGGTCTTCGGGCACCCGCCGATCGGCACCGTCGGGCTCTCGGAGAAGACGGCACGCGAGCGCTACGGGCACGCCAACGTCACCGTGTTCAGGTCGAGCTTCGTGCCGCTCTATCACTCCCTCACCGCCGCGAAGCCGCGCACTCACATGAAGCTCGTCACCGCGGGCTCCGAGCAGCGCATCGTGGGGCTGCACGTCGTAGGAATCGGCGCGGACGAGATGCTGCAGGGCTTCGCGGTGGCCGTGCGGATGGGGGCGACCAAGAAGGACTTCGACGACACCGTGGCGATTCACCCGACGAGCGCCGAGGAATTCGTCACCATGCGCTGAGCATGCGAGCGTGCCGGGCGGGTGCCGTCAGTGCCAGCGATAAGCCACGCCGAGACTGAAGAGGAACGGATCGATTTTGTAGCGACCTGCGCCCGGGTAGTAGGTACCGTTCAGCAGGTTGCGCGGCTCGAGCCCCCCGAGGTAGCGCACGTCCGCGTTCACGAACCAGGTCGGGGTGAGCCGCATGTCCGCTCCCGCCTGGACCAGCCAGCCGGTGCTCGAGCTGTCGATCCCGGCGTGGTTGCTCGGAATGGTATTCAGCGACGACCACGTGTGGTTCAGCCCCGCGCCGAGATACGGTCCGAAGCCGGCCTGGCGAGCGAACTGGTATTTCACCGTCCAGGTGAGCGGCCACAGTCTTATCGAATCGCCGTCGGTGAGGCTGAAGTCCGTCCCCGCGCCGAGGGTCAGCTCGGTCGACCAGGGGGGACCGAGAAACCACTCTCCGGAGAGCTCGGGGTAGAGCTTGCCGGCGAGATTGCTGCCGTAACCGAAGGTGGTGGTGTGGTTGGGCTCGAGGTAGACGGCGCGGAGTTGCGATTGGAAAACGCCATCCTCCGGCCCCGGGCTATCCGCCGCACGGATGCCGGGCGAGAGGAGCGTTGCAGCGAGCGTCGCTACCAGGATCGAAGAGTTCGAGCGCATCGCCGACTCCCTTCAGCCTTGCCCCGCCCGGGGAATTCGCGTCGTTCAAGGCGAGAGTGCGCGCGCGCGATCCGGCGAGCTCAAGCGCTCGCGGCGCGCTGCCTCAAGGCCGCGAGCACCGGCGCGGTCGCCGGGCGCACGCCGCGCCAGAGGCGAAACGCCTCGGCCGCCTGCTC
>MNCZ01000109.1 GCA_001914695.1 Gammaproteobacteria bacterium 13_2_20CM_66_19
GGCGGCGAGCACGAGCGCGTCCAGTCCTGCGCCGTGGCGCCCGGGTTGTGCCAGCCGCAGGGACCCGTCAGGAGTCCTTCCGCCCGCGGCGGTCCCCAGCTGCCCGGCGCGTAGAGCACGGGCGGCTCGGTCGGGTGCAGCACCGGATCGACGATCTTCCACGCGGCTTCCACCTCGTCCTCGCGCGCGAAATGCGCGGTATCGCCGATGAGCGCGGCGCTGATGAGGACCTCGTAGGCGTCCATGTCATCGCCGCGCTGCTGGGCGAGGAAGAGCTCGATCGGCCGACCGGTCATCACGGGCCCCGGGCGCTTGGTGTGCGCGCCGAGCGCGATGGCGACCTCAGGGCCGACGCGGAAGCGCACGTGATTCGGCTGCTCGGGACCCAGGTCGCCGAACACGTTGACGGGCGGCGGCTTGAGGTCCACGACCACCTCCGTGGCCGTCACCGGGAGGCGCTTACCGGCGCGCAGGTAGAACGGCACCCCGCCCCAGCGCCAGGAGTCGATCGCGAGCGCCAGCGCGGCGTAGGTCTCGACCTGCGAGTCGGCGGCCACGCCCGGCTCCTCGCGGTAGCCGATGAACTGCCCGCGCACCACCTGTGCCGGCGCGAGCGGGCGCACCGCCCGCAGCACCTTCACCTTCTCATCGCGCAGCGCTTCGCCCTCGGTGTTGACCGGCGGCTCCATGGTGAGCAGCGCCATGATCTGCAGCAGATGGTTCTGTATGACGTCGCGGATCGCGCCGGTCTCCTCGTAGAAGCGGCCGCGCCCGCCGATCCCGATCGCTTCCGCCATGGTGATCTGCACGCTGGCGACGAAGTTGCGGTTCCACACCGGCTCGAGGAACGAGTTGGCGAAGCGGAAGTACAGCAGGTTCTGCACCGCCTCCTTGCCGAGGTAATGATCGATGCGAAAGATGCTCCCCTCGGGAAAGTGCGTGTGCAGGGTCTCATTGAGCGCGCGCGCCGAGGCGAGGTCGTGCCCGAAGGGCTTCTCGACCACCACGCGCGCCCCTCGCGCGCTGCCGGAACCGCTCAGGTGCTCGATGACCGCCGGGAACATGCTGGGCGGAATGGCGAGATAGTGCAGCGGCCGCTGCGCTACCCCGAGCGTGCGGCGCAGCTTGTCGAACGTGGCGCGGTCGTTGTAGTCGCCGTCCACGTAACGCAGCAGCTCCGTGAGGCGCCCGGCCACCGTCTCGTCCGCGCCCGGGACGAACGCCTTGAGACTGTCCCGCACGCGATTGACGAGCCATTTGACGTCGCATCCCTGGCGCGCCACGCCGACCACGGGCACGGCGAGCAGGCCGCGGCGCAAGAGCTGATAGAGCGCCGGATAGATCTTCCGGTAGCACAGGTCGCCCGTGGCTCCGAAGAGCACGATGGCATCGCAGTCGCGGCGTTCCATGGTCGCTGTGCCCTCAGGCGGACTTCTCGGCGTGACCGCCGAAGGCGAGACGCATCGCCGAGAGTACCTTATTGGCAAACTCCGCCTGCCCGCGCGATTCGAAGCGCGAGTAGAGCGCCGCGGAGAGCACCGGGGCCGGCACGCCGGTCTCGATCGCCGCCTCCAGCGTCCAGCGCCCTTCGCCGGAATCCGACACGCGCCCCCCGAAGGCGGTGAGCTTCTCATCCCGCGCCAGCGCTTCCGCGGTGAGATCGAGGAGGCGCGAGGAGATGATGCTGCCGTGGCGCCAGACTTCCGTGATGGCCGCGAGGTCGAGCCGGTACTGAAAAAAGCGCGGGTTCGCGAGCGGCGCGGTCTCGGCGTCCGCCGCCGCGGCGCTGAGGCCGGCGTCGGCATGGGCGAGCACGTTCAGGCCCTCCGCGTAAGCCGCCATCAGCCCGTACTCGATGCCGTTGTGAATCATCTTGACGAAATGGCCTGCGCCGGGCGGGCCGCAGTGCAGGTAGCCGAGCGCGGCCGCCGCGGCGCTCGCGGCCCGGCCGGGGGCGGCACCCGAGGCGGCCTCGCCCCGGGCTGCGGCCGGCATCCGGCCTCCGGGCGCGAGCGTCGCCAGCGCCGGCTCGAGGAGTGCGACCGCGTCCGGCTCCCCGCCGATCATCAGGCAGAACCCCTGCTCGAGCCCGAGCACCCCGCCGCTCGTGCCGACGTCGAGGTAGCGGATTCCGGCGGCCTTGAGCTCATCGGCGCGACGGATGTCGTCTCTGTAGTTCGAGTTGCCGCCGTCGATGAGCACATCGCCCTTGGTGAGGAGCGGCCGCAGCTCGCCGATCACCGGGTCGACGATCGCCGCCGGCACCATGATCCACACGGCCCGCGGCGGCGGAAGCACACGCACCAGCTCCGCCAGCGAGTTCGCCCCGTGCGCGCCCTCCGCGGCCAGCGCCGCCACGGTCGCGGGCTTGCGGTCGTAGGCCACGCACTCGTGACCGCCCTTGAGGAGCCGGCGCACCATGTTGGCGCCCATGCGCCCGAGCCCGATCATCCCGATCCGCATCGCCTGTCTCCTCGTGCCCACGCAGCCGGCAAAAGCCACGCCTTTTGCCGGCGGCAACGAAGCTGATGTCCGCAGAAATCGCTTCCTGCGATTTCTGCCAATTAACTAATTCGGCACGCGCCGGATCTGCGCGCCGAGCTGAGCCAGCTTCTCCTCGATCGCCTCGTAGCCGCGATCGATGTGATAGATGCGCTCGACGTCGGTGCGTCCCTCGGCGATGAGTCCCGCGAGCACGAGGCTCGCGGACGCGCGCAGGTCGGTCGCCATCACCGGGGCGGCGGTGAGCTTGTCGACGCCGTGAATGATGGCGGTGTTGCCCTCGAGCCGGATCTCCGCGCCCATGCGCCGCATCTCCAGCATGTGCATGAAGCGATTCTCGAAGACGGTCTCGGTGATGGTGCCCACGCCGTCGGCGACCGTGTTGAGCGCGGCGAACTGCGCCTGCATGTCGGTGGGGAAGGCGGGGTACGGTGCGGTGCGCACGTCGACCGATTTCAGCTCCCGCCCGCGCATGTCCACCTCGACCCAGTTATCACCGACCGCGAGCTTCGCCCCCGCCTCCTCGAGCTTCGCGAGCACCGCATCGAGGTGCTCGGGGCGCGTGCTCTTGATGCGCACGTGCCCGCCCGTGATCGCGCCCGCGACCAGGTACGTGCCGCTCTCGATGCGATCGGGGAGCACCTCGTAAGTCGTGCCGCGCAGCTTCTTCACGCCGCGCACGAGAATCTTGTCGGTGCCCGCGCCCTGAATGTTGGCGCCCATCGCGGTGAGGAAGTTCGCGAGATCGACGACCTCGGGCTCGCGCGCGGCGTTCTCGATGACGGTCTCCCCGTCCGCGAGCGTGGCCGCCATCATCAGATTCTCCGTGCCGGTGACCGTCACGGTGTCGAGCACCAGCCGCGCGCCCCTCAAGCGCGCGGCGCGGGCGCGGATGTAGCCGCCCTCGATGGTGATGTCGGCGCCCATCGCCTGCAGACCCGCGACGTGGATATTCACCGGCCGGGCGCCGATCGCACACCCCCCGGGGAGCGAGACGTCGGCGCGCCCGTAGCGCGCCACCAGCGGTCCCAGCACCAGGATCGAGGCGCGCATTGTTTTCACGAGATCGTAGGGCGCGAAGCACTCGCGCACGCTCGAGGCGTCGACCTCGATGCGCATGCGCTCGTCCACCGTGACCGTGGCGCCCATCCTGCCGAGGAGCTCGACGGTGGTGGTGACGTCCTTCAGATGCGGGACGTTCGCCACCACCACCGGATCCTCCGCGAGGAGCGCGGCGGCGAGGATCGGCAGCGTTGCGTTCTTGGCGCCGGAGATGCGTACTTCGCCTTCGAGGGGCACGCCGCCCTGGATCTGCAGCTTGTCCATATTTATTGGCTGAAAGTCGCCTGCGGCGCTTTCAGCAGCCACCCCACTGACAGTCTCACACACGCGGGCAAAAAGCGTCGTTTTTGCCCGCGAAAAGCCTGCCGGTTCACGTGCTTCATTCTTCAGCCGCCTCGTCGGGGGTGAGCGCCTCGATCGAGAGTGCGTGGATCTCGCGTCCCATGGCCGCACCCAGCGCGGCGTAGACCAGCTGGTGGCGGGCAATGGCGCGCAGCTGCGTGAATTCCCGCGCGACGATCCGCGCGGCAAAATGGGTGTTGTCGTCCGTCTGCACCCGTACCTGGGCCCCGGGCAGGCCCGCGCGGATGAGCCGCGCGACTTCTTCAGCGTCCATTGGGCATAAAACCTTCCGCTTCCGGCTGCTCACCGCTTGGCAAAGAAACGTACCCCCGGCAGGCCCTCGAAATCCACGTCCTGCGTCCAGAGGACCGCACCGTTGCGCTGTGCGGTCGCGAGCATGATACTGTCTGCCATCGCGATGCTGTGATCGATTGAAAGCCGCGCCGCCGCGAGCGCGGTGGCTCGATCCAGGTCGACCACCCTGCCCTGCTCCATCACGGCCACGCCTCGCAGCGCCTCGTCATCGCCGCGCTGCTGTGCGATGCGCTTGAATACCTCGAAGAGTGACAGAGTGGGCACGATGAGCGAGCGGGTCGCTTCGATGGGCTTGGCGAACTCTCCCGCGTTCGGACCGTCGGCGAAGTACTCGAGCCACGCCGAGGAGTCCACCACATTCATACACGGTCAGGTTCCCGCGGTACATCGGTGGAGATTCCCTTCAGGGACCCCCGGCTCGCCTTGGCCGGCTTCACGGGTACCAGCTCGATGCGGCCGCGATACTCAATCGCGTGCAGCTTCTCGCCCGGCTTGATGCCGAGCGCCTCGCGTATGACCCGCGGGATCACGATCTGGAATTTGGACGAAACGGTAATGGTAGTCATACGTTTTACCTATCGATATGGACATTGTAAGACGATCCTCCGCGGCGCGCAAACGCGCCCGCGTGGCCGGCTGCGGGCGCGCCTATAATGACCCCCATGGATCCGCACCCGGCGGCCGCGGCCGCACCGGCCGCCCTTCCCGATGATGCGCAGCTGATCGCCTCCGCGCGGCGTGCGCTCGCGATCGAAGCGCGCGCGATCGAGGCGCTGCCCGCGAGGCTCGGGGCCGCCTTCGCGCAGGCCGCGAGGATCTGCCTCGGCTGTCACGGACGCGTCGTGGTCACCGGCATGGGCAAGTCCGGGCACGTCGCGGGCAAGATCGCCGCAACTCTCGCGAGCACCGGAACGCCGGCTTTCTTCCTGCACCCCGCCGAGGCCGGCCATGGCGACCTCGGCATGATCACCCGCCAGGATGCGGTGCTGGCGCTCTCCAACTCGGGCGAAACCCCGGAGCTGGTGCTGCTGCTGCCGCACCTGAAGCGCCTCGGGGTCCCCCTCATCGTGATGACCGGCAAGAGCGAGTCGACGCTCGCGCGCGCGGCGAGCGTCGCGCTCGATGTCGGCGTGCCGGAGGAGGCCTGCCCGCTGAATCTCGCGCCCACCGCCAGCACCACCGCGACGCTCGCCATGGGAGACGCGCTCGCGGTCGCGGTGCTGGAAGCCCGCGGCTTCACCCGGGCGGACTTCGCGCGCTCACACCCGGGGGGCGCCCTCGGCCGGCGACTGCTGCTGCACGTCGAGGACCTGATGCGCACCGGAGATGCCGTCCCGCGCGTCGCGCCCGATGCACGCTTGAGCGCCGGGCTCATCGAGATGTCGCGCAAGGGGCTCGGAATGACCGTGGTGGTCGATCCGGGCGATCGCATCCTCGGCGTCTTCACCGACGGAGACCTGCGCCGCGCGCTCGACCGGCAGATCGACGTGCACTCGACGCTGATGAGCGCCGTCATGACGGCGAGTCCGAAGACCATCGGGCCGCGGGAACTCGCGGCCGAGGCGGTGCATCTCATGGAGGTCCACCGGATCACGGCGCTGGCGGTGAGCGATGCGCACGGCCGCCTGGTCGGCGCGCTGAACGTCCACGACCTGCTGCGCGCCGGCGTCATGTGAGGCGCCGACGCCGTGCGCGCATGAGGCAGGCGATAAGGCTCCTGGTGCTGGACGTCGACGGCGTGCTGACCGACGGCCGCCTCTACTACGGCCCGCGCGGCGAGGCGCTGAAAGCTTTTCACGTGCACGACGGCGTTGGGCTCGTCGAGTTGCGCCGCGCGGGGGTTCAAGTGGCGGTGATCTCGGGCCGTCGCTCGCCGATGGTGCGCGCGCGCTGCCGCGAGCTCGGCGTGCGCCACGTGCATCAGGGCGTGACCGATAAGCTGGCGGCGCTCGCGCGGCTCTGCGCACTTCTCCGGCTTGAGCCGGCGGCCTGCGCCTGTGTGGGCGATGACCTGCCGGATGTGCCGCTGATGCGCCGTGTGGGCCTCGCCTTCGCGGTCGCCGATGCGCACCGCGAGGCGCGGCGCGCCGCCGACATCGTGACCCGCCGTCCCGGCGGGCGCGGTGCGGTGCGCGAGGTTTGCGATCACCTGCTCGCGCTCGGCAAGCGCAGGGCGCGAAGCTGATGGCCTACAGGCTGCTCGCGATCGTCGCGGCCGTGGCGCTGATCATCGGCGTCATGGTGATATCCGCTCCGCGCCGCGAAGGCGGCGGGCAGTCGACCGCCGCAGGTCTGCCGCGCGACCCCGGCTACGCCGCCCGCGATGCGCGCCTCATTGAGACCGGCGCGGACGGACACGCGCTCTACACGCTCGACGCCGCGCAGGTCGAGCAGCAGCCGGACACAGGCAAGGTGGGCTTCGAGCAGGTGCGCCTCGGGTTCCGCGACAGCACCGGGAACCAGTGGAACGCCCGCGCCGATCGCGGCGAGCTCGCGCAGGCGAGCGGCGTCGTCGAGCTCGAGGGCGGCGTGCACGTGGCGGGCGTGCTGCCCGACTCGGGCCAGCCCGCCGAGATCGCCACCGAACATCTGGATTTCGATACGCGTGCGCAGATCATCGCCACCGAGGATCCGGTGACGCTGCTCGTGTCGGGGCGGGAGCTGCAGGCGCTGGGGCTCAGCGCGAGCTTGAAGGAGCGTCGCGTGCAGTTAGAATCGTCCGTGCATGGCTCGTTCCTGCCCTAAGCTGCTGCTGGCCTCGGTGCTCGCCGGCGCGGCCGCTGCGGCGCAATCGCCGCAACCGGCGCAGACGGCCCCCGCACAACCGCCGCCGCCCTCATCCGCGCACCCCGCGCCGCCGGCGCCGGCGGCCCCCGACCAGCCGATCAACCTCGATGCGGCCTCGACCGAGGTCGACTACCGCACCAACACGCTGGTGTTCCGCGACGTCGTCATATCGCAGGGAAGCACGCGCGTACAGGCCGAGCATGCGCGCGCCACGGGACTGAACTTCGCCAACAGCCGCTGGACCTTCGAGGGCAAGGTGCGCATCGACGGCGAGCAGCACGGCGCTCTGCGCTCCGACCAGGCGACGGTCGAATTCCGGGATAACCGCATCGCGCGCGCCACCATCACGGGCAAGCCGGCGGAGTTCGAGCAGAAGCGCAACGACTCCGACCAGCTCGCGCGCGGCCACGCCGACGAGATCGTCTACGACGTGAGCGAGGGCACGGTGCGGCTCTCGGAGGAGGCCTGGCTCACCGACGGACAAAACGAAATCTCGGGATCGCTCCTCGTGTACAACGTGCGCGCGCAGCGCTGGCAGGCGAGCGCGGCGCCGGGCACCGACGAGCGCGTGCACATCACCATCGCGCCGCGCAGCGCACCCGGCGCCGGCAAGAGCGAGGCGGCGCAGCCGCCGGATCGGAAGCCCGGCAAGGACGAGTCCGCCTCGCCCAAGCCCACCGCGCAGCCATGAGCGCGCTGCAGGCCACGGGACTCGCCAAGAGCTACAAGTCCCGCCAGGTCGTGCGTGATCTGTCGCTCGAGCTCGCGCGCGGCGAGGTGGTCGGCCTCCTCGGTCCGAACGGAGCCGGCAAGACCACCGCCTTCTACATGATCGTGGGCCTCGTGCCGTGCGACGCCGGCCGCATTCGGCTCGAAGACACCGACGTGACGCTCCTGCCCATGCACCGCCGCGCGCAGCTCGGTCTCGGCTACCTGCCGCAGGAGGCCTCGGTGTTCCGCAAGCTCAACGTCGAGGCGAACGTGATGGCGATCCTCGAGACGCGCTCGGACCTCGAGCGCGCCGCGCGCGAGGAGCGTCTCGAGCAGCTGCTGGAAGAGCTGCGCATCGGTCACGTGCGCCGCACGCTCGGCATGGCGCTCTCGGGCGGGGAGCGGCGGCGGGTCGAGATCGCCCGGGCGCTGGCCGCCGAGCCCCGATTCATGCTGCTCGATGAGCCGTTCGCGGGTGTCGATCCGCTCTCGGTGCTCGATATCCAGCGCATCATCCGCGAGCTCACCTCCCGCGGCATCGGCGTGCTCATCACTGACCATAATGTCCGCGAGACCCTCGGGGTCTGCGCCCGCGCCTACATCGTCAATCAGGGCAGCGTAATCGCATCCGGCAGTGCGGAGGAAGTCCTTGCCAACCCCCAAGTCCGTGAGGTGTACTTGGGCGAGTCGTTCCGGATGTGAGCGCCCCGGGCGGAAATTAAAATCACCTGGTATTTCAATTAGGTACGAAATGAACTGGAAGGCCTTCACCGGCCCTTCCCCCTTCTCCCCATGCTGAAACCCTCACTGCAGCTGAAGCTGGGTCAACAACTGACCATGACCCCGCAGCTGCAGCAAGCCATCCGGCTCCTGCAGCTGCCGGCGCTCGAGCTGCAGGCGCACATCCGCGAGCTCCTCGAAACGAACGTGATGCTCGAGCCCACGGAGGAGGCCGAGAGCACGGGCACTTTCGAAGTGCAGGTGACCGCCGCCGAGCACTCGCAGCCCGCCGAGCGCGCCGCCGAGAGCCGCGTCGAGGTACTCGAGGAGAGCTGGAGCGAGCACGGCGCGGGACCCGCTGAGACCCCGTGGAGCGGCGACGACGAGGAACGCCAGCAGGAATACGCCGACGCGAGCGGTCAGTCGCTGCAGGATCACCTGCTGTGGCAGCTCGAGCTCGCCCGGCTCGCGCCCCGCGAGCTCGCCGTGGCGCGCGCCATCGTCGATGCGATCAGCGACGACGGCTACCTCACCGAGTCGCTCGCCGAGATTGCGCAGACGCTGCGCCCGGAGCTCGAGTGCTCGGCGCAGGAAGTACAGCGGGTGCTGATGCGCGTGCAGGCGCTCGATCCGTCCGGCGTCGGCGCCCGTTCCGTGGCCGAGTGCATCGAGCTGCAGCTGCGGCAGCTGGATCCGGAGACGCCCGGTCTCGCCACCGCGCTCGAGATCGCGCGAGCGCACCTCGAGCTGCTCGCCGGGCGGGAGTTCACGCTGCTGCGCCGCGAGCTGCGCGTGAGCGAAGAGGAGCTGGCCGCGGCGCTCGCGCTGGTGCGCTCCTGTCATCCGCACCCGGGCGCCATCGTGAGCGCCGGGGCCCCCGAATACGTGGTGCCCGATGTGTTCGTGCGCCGCACCGAGCACGGCTGGGGCGTCGAGATCAACTCCGCGACGCTGCCGCGCGTGCGCCTCAATCAGAGTTACGCCAGCCTCATCGGGCGCAACGCGAGCCACGCCACCATGCGCGCACAGCTGCAGGAGGCGCGCTGGCTCCTGAAGAGCCTGGAGATCCGCCACGAAACCCTCATGAAGGTCGCCCGCTCGATCGTCGGGCGGCAGACGGCGTTCCTCGAGCACGGCGAGGAGCACATGCGGCCGATGATTCTCAAGGACATCGCCGAAGCGGTCGGGATGCACGAGTCGACGATCTCGCGCGTCACCGCCGGCAAGTACATGCACACCCCGCGCGGCGTGTTCGAGCTGCGCTACTTCTTCTCGAGCCAGGTCGAGGGCGCCGACGGCGCCGGAACCTCCTCTACCGCCATCCGCGCGAAGATCAGGAAGCTCGTCAAGGACGAGGACCCGGAAGCCCCCTTGAGCGACGGGCGCATCGCGGAGCTCCTCTCCGCCGAGGGCATTCCGGTGGCGCGGCGCACGGTCGCCAAGTACCGCGAGGCGATGGGCATCGCGGCCTCGAACGAGCGGCGGCGGGCAGTGAAACAGATCTAGACAGGAGATCAATCATGCAGCTCAGCATCACCGGTCACCACGTCGAAGTCACCCCGTCGCTGCGGAGTTATGTTGAAAAGAAGCTCGAGCGCATCGGCCGACACTTCGATCAGGTGATCGATGTGCACTGCGT